>JBGPWS010000007.1:0-31166 GCA_041492345.1 Pyrinomonadaceae bacterium
GCGTCATCTGATTCGCCCAGCACAAAGACTTCGCGCAGGTTGACTGTCTGCGCGGCGGCCAGCGCCGTGGCCACGTGTTCTGAATCCGTCAATAGATACGCCGCGCCACTGTCTTTCAGCTGCGTCGCCAGTTCGGTCTTATTGAAGAGCGGCGAAGCCATGGTCGCGGTGCCGCCGAGCTTAGCTACCGCGAGAAAAGCCACGGCGTACTCGGGAGCGTTCGGGCAATGAATTGCGAAGACGTCGCCTTTCCGAAAGCCGCGCGCGGCCAGACCAGCGGCGGTTCGATCTACCGCGGCAACCAGTTGATCGTAAGTAAGCGTGCGTCCGGTTCGGCCGTCAATCAGCGCGGGCTGGGCGGCAAATCGCGGCGCGTGTTCCAGGATGAAAGACGCGACGGGAACGTTGGGGATTTCAATGTTTGGGTAAGGGCTTTTGAAGATCATGTCGGTGTCGGGTCCGTCTGGAAATTGGGATTAGAGAACTTAAAGTCTTTTCTCCCTCTCCCGTTGGGAGAGGGCAGGGGAGAGGGCTTGTGTCGGTCAAGCTTTGCACCCTCCCCTAACCCCTCCCAAAGGGAGGGGAAGAAACCAACACGTTTTCAACCAACTTGGTCAGAATTAACGTTGTTATTCGAAACTGGGATCGCCAAATGGTTCGTCGCGGTCCCGCACCGCCGCTTTAAAGCCGGCTGCGGCCGCCCGGCGCTGAAACTCGTAACCTTCTTTTGTGTGACGCGCGATTCCGTCAAAGATGGTACCGATTAGTTGTGATTGATAGAGACCTTGCGCCATCAGCGTCTGATTGATCATCAGCTTCATCATCGTTAGCTGATTCACGGGCACGCGCGCAATGCGCGCGAGCAAATACTCAAAGCGTTCGTCGAGTTTGTCGGCGGCCGGAGCTTCGATCGCCAGGCCCCACTCGACAGCCTGCTTGCCGGTAAGGCTGTCGCCAGTGAAGAGCAATCGCTTGGCTCTTTCCGGGCCAATGCGTTGCACCCAAAGCGCCGTCGTAGGCACGCCCCAGACGCGCGACGGTTGATAGCCGATCGTGGCCTTATCTTCAATGACTAAAAGGTCTGAGCACAGGGCCATGTCGGTGCCGCCGGCGACGCAGAAGCGATGGACCTTGCACACGACGGGCTTCTCGCTGAAGAAGAGACTCATAAAGCCGCGCACGTTGCGGCTCATCATTGCGTAATCAACCATCGGGTCCCAGGCGCCGTCAGGATCGTGATTGGCGAATTGCACACGCGGGTCGAGGGGCGATCCTTCCGGCGCGGTCGAACCTGAGTCGACTGAAAATCCGTGTTCCGCGGCGAGCACCAGATCATAGCCGCCACAGAAACCTTTGCCGTTGCCCGCGAGGGCGATGACGTGGACGTTGGGATCAAGATTCGCGCGTTCGGCGCACGCCGCGATTTCCCCCGGCATTTCCAGAGTGATGCCATTGCCGCGCTCAGGCCGGTTCAAAGTGATGCGCGCGATGCGACCCGTCGTTTCGTAAGTTAGGGTGCTCAGTTGTTCCATAAGATGATCCTACCTGCCACTGATTCTGACACGGCATCTGTCCGTTTGCGGTTTTTGCCTTAGAGCCTCCTCGATTGCAAGGGTCGCTCTTCTTTGCTCTCATTCAGTCCAGCCCGGGGCAAGCATTCGCGTCAGCAAAGCAGGATTCTTTATTTCTTGACTGCGCATCCACTCGTCTGCTTCAGCTATTAGCTCGCGACCGCGGTCGCCGCCCACTGACTGGCCAAGTCGGCGGCGAGCAGCCATAGCCCGAAGACGCATATCCGTTTGATCAAATCCTCGGACAGCCTCTGACAGAAGAGCCGCCGCTCGCGACGCATCACCATGGTAATCGGCAATGGGAGCAAGGATAAGAGGTACCAACGGATCCGACCATGGCATGCGTTCTTTAGCAATACTGCCCGCCATTCGTTCAGCAGCCTTCAGCAGGCGCTCCCTCTCTCTACTGCGGTTTGCGTGAATGCCAGCCGCAAGCGCGGTGCGTGCCTGCAGATACATCGAATCTACCCTTAACACTTGTGTGCGAAGTAGCAGTGACTTTTTCAATGCCTTGTATTGGCCTTTGACATGTTTCCATGCAACTTCAGCGTCGTCCGTATAAAGCTCAATCTGGGCCATGGCAAGCATCGAGCTGTAGTGCTGTAAATGAAAACCTTCGCGCGGCCATATTTTGAGTGCTTCAATAACTTCCATGCGGGCACGCTCGGGATCATCGGCCACCAGCCAGACCAGGTTTAGACGTGTGCGCAGGTCGGTTGCGGCAAGAACATCTCCCTGTTCCAACGCAGCGCGCAGCAAAATTGGAACGCGGCGTGATACTTCGGCAAGTTCTCCCAGATACAACAGCGCGCTGAGCATAAACCGTTGCGCCATCCCGATCTCCCACGTCGCGCCCGTACAGCGATCACGAAACACTTCTACCGCACGCTCGCACGAATCGGCAGCCCTTTTCCAATGACCCGTCAAGTAGGCACTGAGGCCGTCTGCCCAGAGTGACATACCGATAGCATGAGGGTGATCTACTTTCTTTGCGAGGTCTTTCGCAAGCCGTAAAATTCTGACAGCGCGGGCTCGGCTTGCCCCCCCGTTCGAGGCAGCTTGCGCCGCCTCGAACGAGATCGCGCGCGACACGCGATAAGGCTCTCCGGCGCGCAGCGCCAGCAGGAGGTGACGACTCTGGAAGTCCGCGCTCCGAATGAAATCGACTGCCCCCAGGCCCGCGGCGACTGTCCAACAGATGTCGATCCGGGCCAGATCGGCTTCGGGAATGCTGCTCGCCTGGCGTTCGGTGAATTCAAGTCCGCGCAGCCGAATCCATAAGCGGCGCAGAATCAGTGACAGCAACGCCCGCTTAGGTCCATTGGCCAGTTTGAATCCGGCGGTTTCCAGCACGACGCGAAAAACTTCCAGGCCTTCTTCGATGTGACCGCCCGTCAACAACTGCGCGCCGGCTTGTTGTTGCAGAGCGAGCGACCGATGCGATCCACTCGCTTTGGCGGCGTCGAGAAATTCTTTCGCGGCTTCGGCCGGACGACCGGCATTGGCCAACGCGTCACCGAGGCTGATCTTCAGATCAACCACGTTCGCCGCGTCCGGCCGCAGTTCGATCGTGCGGCGGTAATACAACGCGGCCCGGTCAAAGGCCAGCGCGCTCGCCGCTTTGAGGGCCGCGGCTGCGGCGTGCAGGGCCGCGCGATCTTCTTCGCCCGCGCCGAGATAGTCTTCGTAAAGCGCTTCCGGATCGTCCAGCCCGCGCGCTTCGAGGGCCTGCGCCAAACGACGATGAATCTGGCGCCGCTCGTCGTCAGCCAGCAGCGCTGCGAGCGTCTCGCCGATTCGATCGTGGTAGATCTCAACGCCATAACCCGTGCCCCCGCTGCGCACAAACTGCGCGGTCCGCAGAGCGCTCAAAATTTTCAGAGCGTCGTCCTTCAATCCCGCGGCGTTCACGGCCACGTCCTGATTGACTGGTCGGCGGGCGACCGCGAGGGTGTCGAGAAACTGCCGCGAGCCTGCCGGCAGTTGTCGAATGCGCTCGTCCAGCATCGTGGCTAACGTGATTCCGGCTGTCGCCGCCCGTTCGTTCATCATTCCGTAGTGGGTTAGTTGTTCCAGCAGGAACGGACTGCCACCCGCTTCGTGCACAATCGAATCAATGAACGGTGCGCTGGAAACTCCGACCGAAGCAAACAGCGAATGCGTTAACTCTCGCGCCTCGCCACCCGGCAACGGGCCAACGAAGAGTTCACGGCAGGTGTCTGTGCCGGTTCCCTGCAAGAGTTGCTTGAGGAACGGCTTGGTTTCGAGGTCTTCGGTGCGAAAGCTTCCCACCAGCAGCAGCTTCGGCGCGTCCGGAGGCCGCAACAGATCTTCCAGTAAAAAAGTACTGTCGGCATCGGCCCATTGCAGGTCGTCAATGTAGATCACCAACGGTTGACCACTCGCGATCCGCCCGAGCAATTCACGCAGAGCGCCGAATGCCTGCCGGCGCAAGGTGAACAAATCGACGGTCTCTGGCCGCGCGGAACGCGCATTGAAGATCGCGTCGACTTGCAGCATCACCGGGAACACCCTGGCCAGGGCCAGCGAATTGCCCGGCATCAGGGCTTCGGCCCGGCCGTGACGCAGCGAGGCGAGGTGCTTGCTCAAACTGTCGACAACTCCGTCGAGAGCTTTGTAAGGAACCGACTCGCGCTCGTAACAGCGTCCCTGCAAAATGATCGGCTTGTGCTTTTGCCTCTTGATCTGATCGAGGAAGGTCCGCACCAGGGCAGACTTCCCCATGCCCGAATTGCCGTGAACATATACCGAGACAGTTTCTCCTTCGCCGGTCGCGGAAAAAGCATCGTGCAATTCAGCGAGCAGGCGCTCACGGCCGATGAAGGCACTCTCAGCGGTCGTACTGACGAACGATGCCGGCAAAGTCCCGGTGGTGCGCGCGCCCAACCTGCGCAGCACCTCGCGGCCGGTGGGCCGTGCTTCCGCGTCGCGCCGCAGCAGCCTGATGCACAGGTCGTTCAGGTCCCGGGGGACGTCGCGATTCAGCTCGCGGGGCTGGATGGGATCGCGCATCTGCTTCCGCATCATGACTTCAAAGAAGCGGCCTCTGAACGGCAGGCGGCCGATCAACGCCTGGTAAAGAATCACGCCCACGCTGTACCAATCGCTGGCCTTTGAAATCGCCATCTGCGCGCCTTGCTCAGGCGACATGTAGTCGGGCGTGCCGGCGAGCAAGGTCTCGTGAAGTTCAGGCTCGATGTCCTCAACTAATCCAAAGTCGAGTATCACTACGCGGCCTTCGTCGGTCACCAGCACGTTCGAAGGTTTGATATCGCGATGCAGCTTGCCCAGCTCGTGCAGGCGGTTGACGCCCTCGGCGAGCTGCCGCAGCGCTGATCGCAAACGTGATTCATCGAGCTTGTAGTAGGAAGCTCCCGCCGGCTGCGCTTCATCCGGCGGCGCCATTTCCCCGGACTCCGGAGAGATGCGCGAACTGTCAAAGACTTCGGTTTCAGCTTCTGAATCGGTGTGTCTGACCGCGCGCGCGCGCGGCCCGGGCAAAGTGTTGTCCGTTGCACCATCAAACTCGCCGGCGGCGGTTTCCGGCCGGACATATTGAATGAAGGTCACGCCCTTAACCAGTTCCATGGTGAAGAACCAGTGCTGGCCATCGGACATTAGTTCGTACAATGCGACCAGATTAGGATGCGAAACATCAGCGAGCGTGCGAAACTCTCGTTTGAAGCGATAGATGTGAGCGGCCTCTGCGCGGGTAAGAGTTTTGAGGGCGACAATCTTGTCCATCTCGCGGTCATGCGCTTCGTACACCACGCCCATGCCGCCCGCGCCCAGAGGGCGGCGCAAGGTGAAACGCTCCGTCCCGATAAATTCTTTGGTGGGCTTAACCATGTGGGAAACTCGATTGACCGCCAACCCGGTAGTGGGTCAGTTTAGAGTTCAAGCTTTAGCTTGCGCCTGTAATCAGCAACCTAAAGGTTGAACTCTGAACCCAAACTGACCACTACCGGCCAACACGAATATGTTGACAGATGTGCAATTGTGCCTTACATGAATTGCGCAATCAATAAATAAACGACGGAAATGAGAGGTGCAGATGGACTGGCGCGTAATGCTGACAACTTTCGGAGTAGTTTTTTTGGCGGAGATGGGTGACAAGACCCAGATTGCCGCCATGACCATGGCTGCTGAGAAGAAACGGCCCTGGGAGGTTTTCCTGGGCGCGTCGCTGGCGCTGGTTGCGGTCTCCGCTATCGGCGTGGTGGTGGGGACTGTTTTGAGCCAGTACCTTCCCCTTGAATGGATCAAGCGCGTTGCCGGAGCTGCCTTCATCGTCATTGGTGTGCTTATTCTCATGGGTAGGTTTTGAGAGCCAAACAGATTCATTTTTCATCCGCCATTTGCTGGATTCACTTAGTGTTGCTTCGTGGATCGTTCGCTTGGCTCAGTTATGAAGAACGATCCACGAAATCACACGAACGGACACGAAGAAAAATTCGCGAATTTGAAATGATATATGGAAAAATGGTTTAGCAACTTGAAGCGAAGACAATAAACATCATGCCGCAAACTCCACACGTCGAACGACACTTCACCGCAGGTGAAACGGTCCGCGACATAGTCATTGGGATGTCGGATGGTTTGACCGTGCCTTTCGCGCTCGCCGCAGGTTTGACCGGCGCCATCGACCACGTGGCGATTATTGTCACGGCCGGCCTCGCCGAAATCGCCGCTGGTTCGATCGCCATGGGCCTGGGTGGTTATCTGGCGGCCAGGAGCGACGCCGAACACTACGCCAAGGAACGTGAACGCGAGAAGCGCGAAGTGGTTGAGATTCCCGAAGAAGAGATGCGTGAGGTCGCCCAGGTTTTTGAATCCTACGGTTTGAGCCACGAAGAAAGCGCCCCGATCGTTGAGGCCCTGGCAAAGCATCCCAAGAAGTGGGTGGACTTTATGATGCGGTTTGAGCTGGGTCTGGAAAAACCTGATCCGAAACGCGCCTTTGTCAGTGCGTTCACCATCGGGGTGGCTTATGTTGCCGGTGGTCTGATTCCCCTGGCGCCATACATCTTCGCCGCCTACGTCAAGCCGATGGCTGTTGGGACTGCGCTGCTGTTCTCGGTAGGCTTCACACTGCTGGCGCTTTTGGTGTTTGGATTTATCAAAGGACGCTACACCGGCACGCGTCCGGCGCGCAGCGCTCTGCAAACCGCTTTGATTGGCAGCGTGGCTGCCGGCGCGGCGTTTCTGATCGCGCGCGCGATTTCGTGAGCAGACCATAGCATCCACAGATTACGCAGATTAATCCGTGTCATCTGTGCAATCTGCGGACTCTTGTAAGACAACTAAAATGAAACTTCACGTCGGCACCAGCGGCTACAGCTACAAAGAGTGGAAGGGCAACTTCTACCCGGAAGATTTGCCGGCGAAAGAGATGCTCTCGTACTATTCCCGGCGACTGCCCGCGGTAGAAATCAACAACACGTTCTATCGCCTGCCACAGCCCGGCATGATTGAAAACTGGAAAATCCAGGTGCCGGCGCGCTTTCGCTTTTCCATCAAAGCCACCCAACGCATCACGCATATCAAGCGCCTGAATAATGTCGCCGACGAAACCAAATACTTGCTTGAGACTGCCGCGTTGTTGGAAAAGCGCTTGGGCGTTGTGCTTTTCCAGCTACCGCCGAACATGAAGAAGGATGCGGCGCGACTGAAAGCTTTTCTCGATCTTCTGCCTGGCGATGCGCGCGCGGCTTTTGAGTTTCGTCACGAGACCTGGTCCGACGATGAAGTTTTCAGTTTGCTTCGCGCGAAGGACTGCGCGCTGGTTGTTTCGGACACCGATGAAAAGCCCCTCACCGAAATTGTGAGCACGGCGAAATGGGGTTACCTGCGTCTGCGACGAACGGCTTACGACGAGAACGATTTGGTTGAGTGGTTGAAGCGTGTGCGGAAACAGAAATGGAAAGAAGCCTTCGTCTTTTTCAAGCATGAAGACGAAGGCGTCGGACCAAAGCTGGCAGCGCAGTTTATCGAGATGGCGAAAACCAGCTAGCCACGAAAAGGCGCAAAGGGGAAATCCGCGAACGGCTCTCCCTCTTTGCGCCTCTTGTGCCTTTTTGTGGCTTAGTCTTTGATTACTTGATCTTAATACCGGCCGAAGCGCGAATGTTGTCCTGCCGCTTGCCGTTAAAGAAAGTCGGCAAATAATCAACCTGAACCACGCGGACGTCGATGTGTTCGCCGGCGTGTACGTCCAGGCCTCCGCCGAAGGCCATGGCAAACGCGGTGTCGCTCCTGGTCCGATCATCAAACGCGGCGCGGATATGCGAGATGCCAAACAGCCCGTGGACGAACGGTGTCACACTCGCCGTGCGCCAGTTGTAGCGCGGTCCCGCCAGTAAGTCATAACGCTGGACGTTAGCGCGGTAGGTCTTACCCGAATTGCTGTCGAAGTAGCCGTCATTATTCTTATAGGTGCCGCTAAAACTGGTGACGATACCGATATGGCGGGTCACGTTCTGGTTGAATTCCGCTTCGAAGCCGTTATAGCCGGTTCTCTCAGACGCCAGGTTGACCGTCGCGCCATTGATTTTTCCCGTACCGTTCTTATCGAACGCGTCGGCGTTGTTGTTGGCTCGCTCATGCGCATAGCCAACGTAAAACTCATAGAACGAATAGTCTTTGCTCTGCGCAAACGCCGCGGGCGCGCATATCAGAGCAATCAGGAGCAAAAGAAATATTCTGGTCATTCCGGGACGCCTCCTTGTCCTACACAATTCTGCAGAATTGGGGTTTACGGGTACATTAATACAACCAATCCCGAAAAATTCCCAGAGTTTTTGACCGATTACCCTTTTCATTTGAGTGCGTGGCCGGGGGGCACGGGCCCCAGTCTGTCGAATCTGTTGAGGAAAGCTTAGTGACAAAAGCGCAATGAAGCGATTAATCAGAAGAGTCCTACCTGGCGGAGTCTTGTTGCTCTGTTCATTCGTTCCTGCGCTGGCGCAAGGTTCCGGCGATGCCGCGAAAGAAGCGCAAAGACTGACGCGAGTGGCCCAGGTTGCCGAGCAGCAAGGTCGCCATGACGACGCGATCAAAGCCTATCAGACGATCGCGGTCGTCGCTAAAAGCTCACCCAGGATCGCCGCGGCCGCGCTTCTGAACGCCGGCAACATCTACATGTCTCTGGGCAAGTTCCAACCAGCCGCCGACTCCTTCCGTAGCTCGCTCTCGCTCGACGCGAATTCCGCTGAAGCCCAAAACAACCTGGGCGAGGCACTCGGCGAGCTGAAGCAATATCCGCGCGCCCTCGAGGCTTTTCAGCAGGCGGTCGCTTTGGACGGTGGTTTTGTGAAAGCTCGATACAACATGGGCGTGACTTACGACCGTCTCGGCCAGATGAAGTATGCTGAGTTTGTTTACCGAATTCTGATTCGCGATCATCCCGACTTTGCCTTGGCGTATGACGGCCTGGCCGTAGCGCTCTCAAAGTCAGGGCGCGGCCGCGAAGCGATCCCGCTGCATCAGAAGGCGATCAGCCTCTCGCCGAAAGATGCTTCCTTCTACTATAACTTTGCGGTTAGTTATATGGTTCTGGGCGATGTGAAGAAGGCACAGGAACAACAACAGCAATTACGAGCGTTGGATCCCGCGATGGCCGAGCATCTGGGCATGGTGATCGCCAGGCATCAGCGATGAGCTGCGGTTCTTCTCATCCAACCTGATCGACTAACACCAGTTTAAAAAACAAATAGCGGCCCGCGCGTACATAAGTACGGGGACCGCTGGTTACAAAACCGCTCACCGAAACGAGCGAGTTAAGTCGTAATCTGTCTGGCGAAAAGCCTCGCTTCGGATTTCAGACCTGAACGAGAGCTACTTCCGCTAACTCAGAAATTTCCCTGGCATGCTTCGTGGCTGCAATCACAATCGAGCTCGATTGTGTCGCCAGTTCCCTCGCATGATGCGCTGCAATATTTGCCGTCCGGCGGCTGCGGACACGTGCACGGCGGGTTCTTGCATTTTTTTTCGTCAGCCATAATTTCCTCCCTGGCTCTTCGGCTAAAGATTGATTGAATAACGGGAACGAAAGCTTAACACAATCGGCGCGGCATGGGTACGACCAAAGGATTACTTTACGGCTTCCGCCTTCCTTTGCGCCTTTGCGTGAAATGAGCTCGGTGGCGCCGCGCGTCATTCCCACCGAGTCGGCATTGCGCGGTGCAGGAATTTTGATTCGATCGAAAGAAGTAAGTTGGTTTAGTCCGGGGGCTCGCTCCTTCAAATCGCTGACCCTGGAGCGGAGAACGTGGGAAGAAGCCCCAGGTCTTCAAGGCGAAGTTCGACACCAAGCCGAGATCGAGACTCCGGCATTCAACTTGCCCACGAGGTGGTCTGATACAGGAGGTAGGCTATGAAAAGATCAACTTTTGACTACGAAACTCGGACATCCAAGCGCAGAGGAAACGCCAGGCTCGTCTTTCTTTCGTTGCTGATAACCGGCGCGATTATCGCCGTTTGTTCCAGTCGTGGTTTCGCGCAGACCCCCATAGTTACTACCGATCCTCACGCCGAAGTTACTGCTACGCGGCAGCGAAGGTTGACGACTGAAGTTTCGAGTAAAGATAGGACCACAGCCGCGAGCGTTGAGCGCCCAATGGACAGCCGGACAGAGCGTCGAGTTTTTGTGCGTTCAACGTCTCTGCTGGTGCGCGCCGCAGTCGTCGAGGATAAGTTGCTCAAGCGGCCGGAGTTTCGCCAACTCGGATTTGTCATCACCCGCGACGAATCCGATGCCGATCTGATGCTCGAGCTGCGTCATGATCTTTTTACGATGTATGTGTTCACTGTCGTCGACGCCAAAACGGGCGTCGTGCTGCTTGCCGGAAAGCTCAGTTCACTTGGCGGCACGGTGGCGGGAAAAGTCGCCAAGCGCTTTGTTAAAGATATGGCGGTGACGCGCACGCCTTAGGCGTCTCAGAGCAAGTTAAGGGAGCGTGCTATCCGGGCCGCGACACGCGTTTCTTGCACGGGTATTCGAAATTTAGTATCGGGAGTGTTCTGTCGATCGACTCTTGGAAAGAAGCTACGGCTTCGACTTGCGAACTTTTACGATCTGATTGATTAGGTTCTGCAATCCGGGGTTTAGGGTGCTGTCCATCTTGAGAGCCGTCTCAAATTCCTGTTGGGCTGTGGCGTCGCGGCCCTGCAATAACAGAATTATCCCTCGGTTCGCGT
The DNA here is from genome assembly GCA_041492345.1 of Pyrinomonadaceae bacterium. GTDB lineage: Bacteria > Acidobacteriota > Blastocatellia > Pyrinomonadales > Pyrinomonadaceae > UBA11740. Next base: position 10,791 of record JBGPWS010000007.1, read on the forward strand.
GCGCCTGCGCGTTTTGAGGATTCAGTTCGATGGTCTTGCCAAAGTCGCTTATCGCGCCGTCCAGATCTCCTCTCGCGCCACGCAAAATGCCACGTTCGTAGAAGGCATCGGCGTCTTTGTCATCGATCTCCAGGGCCTTTGTGAAGTCCGCGATCGCTCCATCAAGATCGCCTTTTTGCTTCCGAGCGAAAGCGCGATTGTAAAAGGCGAGAAAACTGCGCGGATTAAGTTCGATGGCCTTTGTGTAGTCGGTCAGGGCGCCGTCCGGGTCGCCCTTGCGCATTCGCGCATAGCCGCGACCGACAAATGCCCTTGCCTGTTGCGGACTGAGTTCGATGGATTTGGTGAAATCACTGATCGCGCGATCCTGCTCGCCCTTATCATCCAACGCGATGCCACGGTTGTAATAGGCGTCCGCATACTTGTCATTCAGTTCGATGGCTTTCGTGTAATCGGCTATCGCTCCATCACGGTCGCCCTTGTCTTTTCGAGCAGCGCCGCGGTCGAGGTATGCTTCGGTAATAGGATTGAGCTCGATCGCTTTGGTGAAATCGCTGATCGCTCCGTCATAATCAGCCTGACGCCTCCGTACCAGCCCACGGTTGAAGTATGGCGCAGAGTAGTTGGGGTCGAGCTCGATGGCCCTGTTGAAATCCACCAGCGCGCCGTCCAAATCACCCGCATCTAATTCTTTAGTGCCGCGGTTGAGGTGGTCTATCGCCAAACGGCGGTTAACCTGCGCGCGAGTAACCCCGACATTCAGCAAGAAGCACAAAAGCAGGATTGGTAGCGAGAAACGGCGCATGTCTTTTCTGGGTAGTGTCATGTTTTGAGAGATTGCCACCCACCAGTAAGAACGATCCACGAAGATACACGAAGCAGAACTGGTTTTGTTCGTGCGGTTTGGTGTGATTTCGTGGATCGCTCTTCTCCGAGCAGGAACAAAACGTAAAACCAAATTGAGACACCACTCTTTTCTGGTCACGGCTGACTCAACTCGCTCGCGATGCGTGCGGCCACGCGAGCATTGTTCTCCAGCAACGCGATGTTCGCCCGCAGGGTCGCTCCTTCGCTCCGTTCGGCCATGCGTGCAAGTAGGAAGGGAGTAAGGTCGCGGCCGGTGATCTTCGAGACTTCCGCGTCGCGGAGAGATTCATCGAGAATCTTATTCAGCATTTCGAGTGCGACTTCGGCCTCAGCGGGCACAGGCACCGTGACCAGCAAAGCGCTTTCGATTCCTAAATCACGCTGCGTCTTGAACAGATGAATTACTTCTTCGGCCGAGTCGCAGCGTACATCGACGGAAAGAGCACTACGGCGCGAATAGAACGCGGGCATCTCGTCGCAACCGTAGCCGACCACCGTGATGCCGTAGGTTTCCAACCACTCGCGCGTCGCCGGCAGATCCAGAACGATCTTGGCGCCAGAGCAAACTGCAACCATCGGCGTGCGCGCGAGTTCAGGCAAATCAGCCGAAACATCCGGAAGCGATCCGCGGTGCACGCCGCCAATGCCGCCCGTCGCAAAGACCTGAATGCCGGCGCGATGCGCAATCCACATCGTAGCCGCGACAGTTGTGGCGCCGTTCCAGCCGCGCGCGACAGCGATCGCCAGATCGCGGGTGCTGAGTTTCCTGACGTCATCACGATTCGCGATCTGTTCGACCTGATGTTCGTCTAACCCAACACAAAGCTTCCCGCCGATCACTGCCATCGTGGCTGGTGTTGCGCCTTCGTCGCGCACGATTTGCTCAAGTCGCTGCGCTGTTTCCAAATTCTGCGGCCGCGGCAAGCCGTGTGCGATCACGGTTGATTCAAGCGCCACGACCGCTCGATTCGCCGCGAGCGCCGATTCGATTTCAGGATTGATCTGGATGAATTTGTCGCTGCTCATTTCTTGCGCTGCGGCTTTGCCGCCCGATGTGCGGAAAGGCTTTGCCTTTTCGGTCAAGTTCTAAATCACCCCAGGGGGCTATGCCCCCCACTTTTCTTCGAGGCGTAGCCTCTCACATAACAAGAGAAGTGCATTTCGGAAAGCCGGAGGCTTTCCGCACATCAGACGGCATAGCCGTAACCCACACTATTCGGGGCTCGCCCCCGCTCCTTCCTTATGCAGAGTGAACACTGTTCCGCCACCATCGCGCTTATTCCACTCGACCTCGGCATCGATCATGCTTGCCCGGGCGCGAATGTTGGCCACGCCGCGACCCGGTTTTTTCCTTGCTTCGCTTCGATCAAAACCGCGCCCGTCATCTTCAATCTGCAAATCAAACGCAGCCCCGCCGATTACGTTGGCGCTCATCTTAACGTGCTTTGCGTTGGCATGGCGGCAGATATTGCTCAAGGCCTCCTGGGCCACGCGATAGATTTGGATTTGCACGCTCGACGGCAAATTCAATTTTTCATCCAGCGCGTCATCGCACACAAATTCGTAATCGAACTTACAGTCGGGTGCAGCATGTTCCACAGCATGGGCCAAAGCAAACTGCAAAGCGGCGGATAGTCCGACGTTTTCCAGCGCCGACGGGCTCAGGTCTTCACAGATACGCCGCACTTCCTGCGAGATCGATTCGATTTCCGAACGCAGCGCGCCCGGCGCTGACGGCTCGCGGTTGGGACGCACACTTTGCCCGCCACCCGCCGGGAGTTGGTCAACTAACAGCGCCAGATTTCTCAGGTCTGCCAGCGTCTGATCGTGCAAATCGCGCGCGATGCGACGCCGTTCGGTTTCAGTTTCATTCGCCAGTTGCAAACGCGCATCGGCCAACTCGCGATTCGCTGAAGCCAATGCGGCGCTGGTGCGATGAATGCGCCGGTTCTGGAAATAACCCCAGCCCAAAGCGATCAAGGCGAACAACAACAGAACTCCGAGGGCGGTCGATGTCCATGGGAAAGGTGCTCGGGCTACGGTGAACTCGAACGAGAGCGGCGTCGCCGGGGTCAGGTCCTTGGTAAACGCTCGCGCGACCACCTTGTACATGCCTGGTTTCAGTTTCTCCATCGCGAATTGGGAATCGTGCGACAGTTTCTCTCTAATAATCTTTCCGGAACCGTCAGAGAGCGCGAAGGCATATTGAAACTGCTCGGGAAACGTACGACTGCTGATCGCCGTGACATCCAGCAGCAAACTGTTCTGCGGAAAATCAAGTTGCAGACCGGAACGCAATTCCTGCGGCTGATGAATCCGCTGGCTGATGATGCGCGCCGGCAGCACCGTCGGCGCGATGTGTCCCGGCTCGTAACGCACCAGGCCCCGATTGGTGCCGGCTACGACACTCTCGCTGCCATCCTTGCTCCGTTCGGACAGCACCGCAAAGACACGTTGCGAAGGCAACCCCTGCTCAACGTCCAGGCGCGAGATGATGGCCCCGAATTGATCGTCGAGCGCCACCTTCAGCAAGCCATTGCCCGCCGTGGCGCACCAAACTTGTCTGCGCGAATTGTCAGCGACGACGACCACCGTGCGGGCGTTGACGCCCGAAACGATCTCTTTCAACTGACCTGCTTGAGATAAGTAGAGTCCCTTGTCGGTCGCCAGCCAGGTGGCGTCGCCGTCAGTAACAATCGACCAGATAGCCCCGCCCTTTAGTTTGTCGAGAGCGCTGTCAGTACTGGTCCGCTTGCCGTCAAAAAGAAAAGCACCCGAGCTGGCGGTCCCGATTACCAGCCCGCCGCTTGCGTCCGTGCCCAGACTTACGACTTCCCGCAGGTGCTCATCGGCACTTGCATCCGGCCAAACCAGCGAACGTCGCGCGCCATCCAGCTTTTCCACCCCATAGCCGAACGTGGCGATATACGTTGCGCCACCGGTATTGGCAATCGCGCGCACGCTGTCGCTTTGCGGCGATCTGTCTTCCGCTCCCACGCGCGCAAAACTGACTTCATTTGCCGATTGTGAAGCGAAGAGCCCGCTGGCCGCTGCTACCAGCACGCGTCCGTTTTTGTCTTCATTAATGGCGAAGATCGTCCGCCGGCCGAGTTCGGGAATTGCGCGCCAGTGACGCGTGTCCTCGTCGAAAACGAACAAGCCTGAATTCGTACCCGCCAGCAGATGTCCGCGCGAGGTGCGCCACAATGCTCGCACGTAATTCGTGCCCGGATCGTTAGAGATGTTTTCCGCGCGCATCGCATGCGGATCATAGCGGCAGACGCCCTTGTCGGTGGCGAACCAGACAACTTCCTCGGCGTCGACGAAAACGCCGAAGATGTGATCAGAACGGAGCGCGCCGCCGGTGCCTTCAAAGGTGAAATGCTCGATCGACTTCTCGCCTTGAAAATGAAACGCACCGCGGCCGTCGGTGGCGACCCAAATATCGTCGCGCGACCCGCGCGTGATCGCAGTCACCGGACCGGTCGCAGCGTTGGCCTTCGCCGGTTTAAGCGGGTCGCCATTATCAAAAAGTCCGCTCTCGTCGGGGCGCGCGCGCGCGCCCGTCCAAAGGCGTCCGTGCGAATCGACTTCCAGCGCGTTGATGAAGTAGCTGCGCGGTTTGCTGACGACTTCCTTTGCTTCGCCGTTTTCGATCAGGACCAGGCCGCGGCTTTGAGTGCCGGCGTAGAGTTTCTCGCCGACCAGGGCCAGACCGGTGATCTTCAAAGGACCGGGATGGTCCTTATCGATGCTCTGCAAAGGTTGATCGGGAATCGTCCTCACTGCGAAGGTGGGACTGTCATTGTCTGCGCCAGATCGATCGGTCGAAACCACAGCGGCGGGTTGCTTTACCTGACAATCGAATATTTGTCCGCTCTCGCTGGCCATCAGCGCGCGGCCTGTCTGGGGCGTGATGATGTTGGTGATCACTTTGCCGGCGGTTTCCTTGACGGGTTCGAACTTTGCATTGGCCAGACGTGCTGCGCCATTGTCGGTCCCAATCCATAGCCCGCCGGATTCATCTGCTTTCAGCGCCAGGATGCGGCCGGGCGGTAATCCTTCAGCGTTGATCGCGTTCGTGCGCCGCCCGTCATAGCGCGCCAGCCCACCGTCAGTCGCAAACCACGTCACGCCAAATTCCGTCTGTGCGATCGCGTGCGTGCGATCCGATGGCAGCCCATGAAACGACGTTACCGCGCCCCATTGATGTAAGTTAGGCGGCGGTGTTGGTGACGGTGAAGGCGAGGGAGCGGGTGTCGGTTGGGCTTGAGGCGAGGGCGTTTCGCTTTGAGAGAAGGCGCGGGGCAGTAGCCCGACCGTGAGGGAGGGCGCTAGTACCAGCAGCGACATAGTGAGCAGTGCGCGGTGAGCAGTGAGCCGTGGGAAAGTGGCGCAAGTTGTTAACTTGCGATTGATGCGATGGAGAGAAGTTGCGGCTTTGCCGCCGCACATTGCGGTAAGCCTACGGCTTACCGGGTTAGTCCATTTTGATTTCCATGGTCGAGGCTGCGCCTCGACGTGCGGAGGCGCAGCCTCCTTCTCTTCTTTTACTTGGCGACGGTGAGGCAAAGCCTCACCGCTATGTGCTGCGGCAGAGCCGCCAGAGTATCCGACTCTAGGCATTAGCGTTTCCGCGTTTCCGCGTTTTTGCCCGCTTCCCGCTTCTGCTCTTCGAGAAACTTCTTCTGGTCCCGCTCGATCCAGCCTTCCAGCTCCACCGCCGCTTTTTCCAACTCGTCGTTGTTCAGCAACCCGCGTCGCAGGGCTTCGAAGAAAGCGCGCGTGCGCACGTTGTAAGCCAGCTTTTCGTAAGCTTCGTTGGGCGTGCCTTCGGGGAGCGAGGTGAAGAGTTTTTCGTAAAGAGTAGCCAGGCGGCTCTCGACGCCACGCAAGCTAAGACTGCATTTGCGCGCGATGGCCCAGTTCGACAGTCCGAGCGCGAGGTAGTAAAGCGCTTCAGCTTCGAACTCTGTCAGCAGCGGTCTCTTGAACGAATCCTTGAAAGCGGGATCGATCATGTCGGCGCCGTCTTCCAGCACAGCGGCGACGAAACGCAGAAAGCGCGATTCGGGATTGTTCTTGTGAATGAAGCCGTAGGCCGGCGGCGGATCGACCGACTTCACGATTTTGCGAATCTCGTTGATGTAGATCTCGTGCGGAAACTGGGTCCAGAAAATGATCCGCGCCGCCGGGTACTCGCGCCAGATCGCTCGTGCTGCTTTGACCCCCGAAAGCTTTGGCATCTGAATGTCGAGGATGCAAACGTCGGGTTTGTTCTTGAGCGCCAGCGCGACGGTCTCTTCGCCGTCACTCGCTTCGAGGATCGGCTGGTGCGCCGGAAAGTCACGCTCGAGTATCTCGCGCAGGTAAGCGCGCTGGGCCACGTTGTCTTCGGCGATTAGGATGGACATTGGCGTGATGATAGCTCGAAAGACCCATGCGCGGTAAATGTGGCTCGCCACAGTTGCGCGCGCGGCTGCGCCGCTGAGGTGCGGAGTGCCTCTGGTGTTGGGCTCCTACGGAGCGAAAACAAGACTATGCGTCCACGCATTGAGCGCAGAAGCCGCTGAAGTACTCGCTTTCTGTATTTTCTAGCTTTGTGGTAAATCTCTACGCATGAAACCACGACGACTCTTGTTATCAGTGCTGATTTCGCTTCTCGTTCTTTTCTGCTTCTCATTTGCGATTAATGTCGGCGCTCAGCGGACTACGCGGCCGGCGCAGCAGCGGGCCCGCTCAGCGCGTGATGAAGCGCTCTGGCAAAGGGCCCTGGCGATTCACCGGCGCGCGATCGTCATCGACACGCATAACGACGCCACTACGCCGATGACGAATGACGACTACGATCTCAGCGGCACGCCGCCGACTCCTTATCGCACCAGCATCGCGCGCATGAAGCAGGGCGGGCAGACTGCCGAGTTCTTTTCGCTTTACATTAAGCCCTGGTACGTCGCGCATGGCGGCGCGGCGCGGCGCACGCTCGACATGATCGATTCGGTTTATCGCGCGGTTGAGCGCCATCCGAACGATTTGATGTTTGCCACGACCTCCACCGACATTCGCCGCGCCAAAGCGCAGAACAAAATTGCCTGCCTGATGGGCATCGAAGGCGGACATGCGATCGAAAACTCGCTGCCAGCGCTGCGCGAGTTCTATCGTTTGGGCGTGCGCTATATGACGTTGACGTGGAACAACACGAACGATTGGGCCGACGCAGGCCGCGGCGAGAAAAAGCACAACGGCCTCAGCGACTTTGGCAGGGAAGTCGTGCGCGAGATGAATCGTCTGGGAATGCTCGTCGATGTCTCGCACGTGTCGGACAAGACGATGAGCGACGCGCTCGATGTTTCGAAAGCACCGATCATTGCTTCGCATTCTTCGGCGCGTGCGTTGAGCAACGTGCCGCGAAATATTCCCGACGATCTCCTGCGCCGCATCGCCAAGAACGGCGGCGTAGTGCAGATAAATTTCTACAGTCTCTTCGTGGATCAGAAGACTGTGGCGCCGCAAAGTGACGAACGCGGTCAGCGCCTGAAAGCGCAACAGGAAGCGCTCAACGCAAAGTATGCAGACGATCCGGAACGCCTGGCCGAAGAGAGTGACAAGCTGGAAGCCGCAAATCCTTTGCCCTTCTTGCCGCTGGCAAAGCTCATCGATCACATCGATCACATCGTGAAGGTCGCGGGCATCGACCACGTCGGCCTGGGTCCGGATTTTGACGGCGCCAATGATTTTCCCGAAGGCGCGCGGGACGTTTCGATGTTCCCGAACATTACTTATGAACTGTTGAAGCGCGGTTACAGCGAGCAGGACATACGCAAGATCCTCGGCGAGAATTTCCTGCGGGTGTTTGCCCAGGCTGAACTGGTGTCGCGCAAGATGAGCCGTTCGATCAGCGGTGGCGGCAGCACGCGACGGATTAATAAGTGAGTATCCGCAGATTACGCAGATTACGCCGAAGGGGAAAAGAAAAGGACGTTGTAGCGCAAAGAAGAATCGGGGTTTCAATCAGCTGCCGTTTGCCGCCTAAATGAATCTGCGTTATCTGCGTTATCTGCGTTATCTGCGTAATCTGTGGAAGAATCTTATGCACGCCGGAGTCTACATACACATTCCTTTCTGCCGTTCGCGTTGCTCTTACTGCGACTTCGCAACGGGAATGTATGAAGGCGAACTGGCAGATCGTTACGTTAGTTCCCTGATCACAGAGACCACAAAGTGGAGCGAAGTCGAGACGCCGTCTGCCGCCGATACTATTTACTTTGGCGGCGGCACTCCTTCACTGCTGACGCCAGCGCAGATCGAACGGATTCTGGAAACTGTCAACGGTCGCTTTGAGATCCTGGACGGCGCGGAAGTAACGATGGAGATGAATCCGGCCTCAGTCTCAAGCCCGGATGAATTATCGAATCAAAAGCTGCGCGAGTTCCGCCGCCTGGGTATCAATCGCGCCAGCTTTGGCGCGCAAACCTTCGACGATCGCGAACTAAAGCAACTCGGCCGGACGCACACTGCGGCTGACATTCCCTCGGCCTTTGATCGACTAAGAGAAGCCGGATTCGAAAACATTAACTTCGATCTAATCGCTGGCTTGCCGGGGCAAACGTTGGCAGGTTGGAAACGAAATCTCGACGAAGCTTTGAAACTGCGACCCGACCATCTATCGCTTTATCTGCTCGACGTGCACGAAGGCACGCCGCTCGCCGATCAAATTCGCAGCGGCATGCGGCCGAAGCCCGATGATGATTTAGCCGCTGAAATGTATCAACTGATGGTCGACGAAGTCGGCGCTGCCGGCTATCAGCATTACGAGATCTCAAACTTTTGTTTACCCAATTTCGAATCGCGTCACAACACGAAGTACTGGAACGGCGCTGCTTACTATGGCTTTGGTTGTTCCGCGCATTCGTACGACGGCTGGCGGCGGCGCTGGGCGAATGAACGTGACGTCGCGAAGTATGTTGACTTGATCGAGAACCAACAGTCGGCGATCATCGAGCGCACCGATCTGAATGAAGAAGATGCGCGTTCGGAATCGATATTCCTTGGCCTGCGTCTGATGCGCGGTTTGGATCTGGAAGACTACCGGATGCGCTTCGGTTCCGATCTGCTAGATCGATACGCTGCGGATCTTAATCGTCTGGTCGATGCCGGATTAATCGAGATCGATGAAGGCTTGATGCGGCTGACGAGGCGCGGCGCGCTGCTGTCGAATGAAGTTTTCACGGCGCTGGCGTGAGTGTGTGCGGCTACGCTGCCCGATGTGGGAAAGGCTACGCCTTTCCGTGAACTGGTTTTTCCATTTTCCGTCGAGGCTGCGCCTCGACGGCATCTGAGGCATAGCCTCAAAATTCCTTCAAAGTCTTGCCGGAAAGCCGGAGGCGTTCCGCACATCAGACGGCATAGCCGCAGACGAATCACAGACTGAGGTCTGTGCCACTTAGATCTGATGGCTGAGCAACCCGTCGCGCAGCTTGGGCTCGAACCAGGTTGATTTGGGTGGCATGATCTCACCCGCATCAGAGACGCGCAGCAGATCTTCGATCGTGGTGGGATAGAGAGAGAATGCAACCGCCGCTTTACCTTCCTTAACCAACTTTTCCAGCTCTTCGGTTCCACGAATTCCGCCCACGAAATCAATTCGTTTATCGGTGCGCACGTTCTTGATGCCGAGAATTGGATCGAGCAAACGGTCTTGCAAAATACTGACGTCCAGCGACTCAACGACACCAGATGGTCTCGTGGCATCGTCTGGCAGCGCCAGCCCGAACCAACGGCCATCAAGATACACACTCCATTGGCCACGCTCTTCGGGCGCTGGCTGTGCATTCTCTGTGACCACAAAACTCTCGCGCACGCGCGCCAGAAACTCATCCTGCGACAGTCCATTCAAATCGCGTACGATGCGGTTGTAAGGAAGGATCTGCAACTGTCTATCGGGGAACAGGACGCACTGAAAGAAGTTGTATTCTTCGTTGCCAATGAACGCGAATGCGGTTTCCTTCAACTCGACGCGCGCGCGGCTGGCGCTGGCCGCGCGATGATGACCGTCGGCGATGTAGAGATAAGGGACCGCGCTGAAGGCTTCGACCAATGGATCATAGTTGGGAACGCGCCAGATTGTGTGACGGATGTCGTCGTTGGCCACAAAGTCGTACAGCGGTGGGTTGCCGTTGAGCGCATCCGCCACCAGTGAATCGATTTTCGCTTGCCCGCGATAAGTCAGAAACACGGGCCCGGTCTGAGCGTGCAGCACCATTATGTGGCGCGTGCGATCGTCTTCTTTGTCACGCCGCGTGCGTTCGTGTTTGCGAATGACATCGTAGTCGTATTCATCCACTGAACAGCACGCCACCACGCCGATCTGTTCGTGCTCACCCATTATCAGGCGATAGAGATAGAGGCTCGGCGTTTCTTCCGTCTCCAGCGGACATTTAGTCGTCAGCTTGGCAAAGTTGTCGACGGCTTTCGCGTAGACCTCGTCGTTGTAGATAGGAGTGCCTTCGGGCAAATCGATCTCGGGGCGCGACACATGCAAAAAGCTCCAGGGATTTCCGGAAGCCAGCGCGCGTGCCTCTTCGGTATTGACGACGTCGTAAGGGACGGCCGCGACCTGCGCCGCGCGCTCGGCCTGCGGACGAAGAGCATGGAAAGGACGTATCGTGGCCACGCGTTCTCCTGAAAGAATTGGAGTATTGAGAGCAGGTAAGACTAACTGCGACCCGGGTGATTTTGCAAAGCTATCGGTCCGATTGGTTCGATAAGGACATCGAGTCACGAGGTCAGTCGCGGCTTTGCCGCAGCACAGTGCGGAAAGGCCGTGCCTTTCCGACCAGGCCTCTTTTGTTTCCCCGGCGAGGCTGCGCCTCGCCGGATTTGAGGCGTAGCCTCGGAATCAAGAGATCATGTTGCCGGAAAGCCATAGGCTTTTCGCACTGTGCGGCGGCAGAGCCGCAAGCTTACAATGACTAGCGATGTCATCAACTGACGAACTCAACAAGAAACTCCGCGAACTCGATGCTGAATTTGATCGTGAGATGCGCACTCGTGGGTTTGACCCCGCGCAGGCCGAAAATGTCGCGTTGCCATCGCACTTGGCCGCGCTTTACGCCGAACGCGAGAAAGTCAAAGCGCAGATTGAAGAATCAGAAGGGAAAAACGATGACTGAGATTGAACGGATTCTGGATCAACTCAAACGTGCTTATGAAGGCAACGCGTGGCACGGACCCTCAGTGCGCGAAGCACTCGCTGGCGTGACGGCGGCACAGGCCCACGCGCGACCACTCGCGAACGCGCACAGCATCTGGGAGCTGGTTCATCATATTGCGGTCTGGGAACGCGCAGGCCGGCGAAGGCTGGAAGGAGATCGCGCGGCGATCGATATCTCTTCACCTGAGGATTGGCCGCCGGCAGATGAAAAGAGCGAGGCTGCGTGGGAGCAGTCGAAAGCTTCACTCGATCGCGGCCATGAAGCCTTGCGGGAAGCGATCTCGCGGGTTCCCGAATCGCGGCTTGATGAGCCGATTCTCGAGGGCATGTCTACGGTTTATGTGACGTTGCACGGAGTCATTCATCACGATCTCTATCATGCGGGCCAGATTGCAATGTTGAAGAAGGCGCTGTAGGAGCCCATTTGGAGTGCGCTGACTTGTCAGCGCTTTTTGCTTGGGCTGGAAAATCGTTTCGAAAGCGGCGACAAGTCGCCGCACTCCAAAACTTCACACCGGCGTCCGCCCAAACTCTTCCAGTAGCGGCGCCAGATTCTCGATCACCATTTCATGCGCGGCGCCGTTGGTAGCGACGATGCCGTTACGATTGTCGATGCGAAGACCGTTGTAGCGCAGCGGCTGGCCGAATAGATCGGTCAAGCGTCCGCCTGCCTCCGCCAGGATTGCTTCAGGCCCGCACGTGTCCCATTGTTTCGTGCTCGGCGAAAGATGCAGGTAGAGGTCCGCTTGCTGTTCGGCAATCAAACCAATCTTCACGCCCACCGAACCGCGTCGCGTTTCATTCTTGAAGCCAAACTTACTTACAACGTGTTCCATCCGCGGGCTGCGGTGTGAACGGCTGGAGGCCAGCACCATTTCACTCGGTTTGGTTTGGCTCGAGACTGACATTCGCGCCGCCGGTTTGTCTTCCTCTTCGATCCATGCCCCGCCGCTACGCACGGCGCGATAGAGGACTCGGCGCACTGGTTGATAGACCACTCCCAGAATGCTTTCACCCTCAACCGCGAGGCCGATTTGCACCGCGAAATCTCCATCTCGCGCGATGAAGTTCTTCGTCCCATCCATGGGATCGATTAACCACACCCGATCTTTTTTCAGCCGGTGCTCGCTGTCGGTCGACTCTTCGGCCAGAATTCCGTCGTCGGGAAATTCCTTTTGTAGTCTGGTAACGATTAGCTCATTCGCCTCGCGATCGGCGGCGGTGACCTCTTCGAGTTCGTCGAGGGCGTTTACCTTCTGCTCGACCAGAAAAGGACTGTAGTAGTGCTCGAGCAAGACGGCCCCCGCCTGGCGGGCGAGTTCGGTCGCCACCAGGATCTCACGTTGATAATCCGATTCCAGCGTGGTGTTCATCGTAGGATTCTCTACACGCTAACACATCGTTCGCGGTTGATCGAAGCCACGCTTGCGAGGCGTGCGTGGCGACGCGTATAGTCGTTCGCGCTTACTCTAATCACGAACTAATTCGGAGAAACTCGAGAAATGCCACTTGAGGGCTGGGCGACGCTGGACGGCACGGCGCGCTATCGCGAACGTTTCCGCGAGGTCGCGGCGGAAGATCACTTTCGTAAGAGTCAGGATCTCTGGCTCTCATCGATCGGTGTGGGCACCTATCTGGGCGATGCCGACGATGAAACGGACGCTCGATACGCGGAGGCAGTCGCGCGCGCGGTCGAAATAGGCGCGAATGTCATCGACACAGCCGCGAATTATCGCTTTCAAAGAAGTGAACGATCGATCGGCGCCGCGCTGCGAGAATTAAGCGAGCGAGGATTTGCGCGCGACGAGATCGTGGTTTGCACCAAAGGCGGTTATCTGCCGTTTGACGGTGGGCCGCCGCGCGATGTGCGGCAATACATCGAAGACAATTTCGTCAAGCCTGGAATCGCGAGTTTCGCGGATATTGCCGGCGGCGCGCACTGCATGACGCCGCGCTATTTGCAGAGCCAGCTTAGTCAGTCGCTTGCGAACATGAACTTGTCGTGCGTTGACGTCTACTACGTGCACAATCCCGAGTCGCAGTTGTCCACTGTCTCAGCCGAAGAGTTTTGGAAACGTTTGCGCGCGGCGTTTGAGTTTCTGGAGCAAGGTGTAGTGAACGGAAAAATCAGAAACTACGGCGTGGCAACGTGGAACGGTTTTCGCGCCGAGCCGGACGCGGGCGGGTATCATTTACTGGAGCAAATGGTGGAGATCGCGAAGGAAGTTGCCGGCGACGAGCACCACTTCCGGTTTATTCAAGTGCCGTTTAATCTGGCCATGCCCGAAGCGCTGTTCTTTCAGAATCAAAAACTTGGCGATCAATACGTGAGCGTGCTGGAAGCTGCGCACGCGTTCGGGATTACCGCAATCGCCAGCGGTTCGCTTTTGCAGGGCCAGGTAGCGCGCGGCTTGCCGGAGGCGATTCGCGACCCGTTGGGTTCGCTTGCCACGGACGCGCAAACCGGTATTCAATTTGTGCGCTCGGCTCCGGGAATCACGACTGCGCTGGTGGGCATGAGCCAACGCGAACATGTAGAAGAGAATTTGCAGCTCGCTGCCATTGCCGCGGCACAGCCGGACGATCTTCTGAGCGTGTTCGATGAGGAGTGAGTGTTTATGGAGTGCGGCGGCAAGCGTAGCGCGACGCCGCTTTGGATCTGTCAAAGTGCGCGCTCTAACCAAAGCGCCATCGCCGCTTCGCTCTGCCGGCGCACTCCAAATCTAAGATGTGAGACGACAAAATGCTGGTTCTAATCGCAGACAAATTTGAACAATCTGGCCGTGATGGCTTGCAAGCCATCGGCTGTGAAGTTTCCTTTCAGCCCGATTTAAAAGACGACGCCCTGGTCGAAGCGATCGCTAAGCACCAGCCCGACGTGCTGGTCGTGCGCGGGACGAAAGTCACCGAACCGATGCTGGCGGCGGGACCTTTGAAACTGATCGTGCGCGCGGGCGCCGGCTACAACACGATCGACGTGGCTGCTGCATCGCGCCGCGGAATTTACGTTTCGAATTGTCCCGGAAAAAATTCGATCGCGGTCGCCGAGCTGGCCTTCGCGCTGATCCTCGCGCTGGATCGGCGCATCGCTGACAACGTGATCGCTTTGCGCGCGGGACAATGGAACAAAAAAGAATTTTCCAAAGCGCGTGGATTGTTTGGGCGCACACTTGGGTTGGTCGGTTTGGGTAAGATCGGTCAGGAGATGATTCCGCGCGCGAAAGCCTTTGGCATGCCGGTCGTCGCGTGGAGCCGAAGTCTAACCAACGAAAAGGCCGCTGAGTTGGGTGTCGAAAGAATGGAAACGCCGCTCGATGTCGCCCGCGCCGCGGACATCGTCAGCGTTCATGTTGCGCTCAAACCCGATACGCGGATGATGATTGGCGTCGACTTCTTCAAAGAGATGCGCCAAGGCGCTTATCTCATCAACACTTCGCGCGGTGAGGTTGTCGATCAAGGCGCGCTGGTCGAAGCGATTAAGTCGAAAGGCCTTCGCGCGGGCCTCGATGTCTTCGCGATTGAGCCGACTTCAGCCGTGGCGGAATTCACCGATCCGATCGCGAATGAAGCGAGCGTGTACGGTACGCATCACATCGGCGCTTCCACCGATCAGGCGCAGGAAGCCATCGCTGCTGAGACCGTCCGCATCATTCAATCGTTCAAGGAAACCGGCCAGGTGCCGAACGTGGTGAACCTGGCACAGCGTACGCCGGCCACGCATCGACTGGTCGTGCGTCATCGCGATCGGCCGGGCGTGCTGGCACAGGTACTCGACGCGATCAAGGCCGAACAGATCAACGTGCAGGAGATGGAGAACATCGTCTTCGAGGGCGCCGAAGCCGCCGTGGCGCGGATCAATCTGGATAGAGCGCCGTCGCGCGCGACGTTGGAGAATTTGCGCGCCGGCAATGCGGACATCATTGAACTCGACGTCCTGGAAATCGGTTAGCTCGACAGGGGCATGAGGTTGGTGAAAAGTTCATTGCATTTCGGATTCGCAATGATGTCGCTGTTGCTAATCGCAATGGTCCTGGGCGCGAATGCGCAACCATCGGCTGGTGCGCCGCAGAGCCTATCGCAGATGGGTTGTCGGCAGATTGCGGTAATAGGGGCAGTGCGAACACCGAGCCGTCTTGATGCGCCGTTGCGCCTGCGTCTGCTCGAAGTGCTCGTTAGAGTTGGCGGCCCGAACGAGCGGGCCGGAAAAACTATTAGCGTAATTCACTCGTGCAAGTGTTCGCCCTGCGACAAACTGGAAGCGAAGGCGCGCGATGTTGACGAATACAATTTGGCCGATGTCCTGCGGGGCCGCGAGAACGGAAATCCATACGTGGCTTCGGGCGACATCGTGAGTGTTCCTGAAGCAGATTCAGTTTTCGTAATAGGAAATGTAATAACGCAACGAAGCATTGCTTTTCGCGAAGGGATGACAGTAACGAAAACAATTGCAATGGCGGGCGGCGTTATCAGGAGCAGTGCTCTTACCATGGTACGAATCTATCGGAATTCAAACGAAGGGCCGCGCCCGGCTCCGATCATTATTAATCTGCGGGCAATGATCGAGGGTCGCGCCGATAATCTGTTGCTTCAGCCGCGGGACATTATTGCGGTTTCGGATGGGCTGGGACATTTTCAGGTGCCCAGGATGTCGCCTCCTACCTGGGATCCGCCGCTTCCTAAGTGGAATCCGCCGCTACATCCTCGCAAGGGAACTTCCGGTTCGACACTCATCGCCGGCGCGTCGTCACGGGGCAGCACTTGTTGCATTGATTCGGCTTGACTGTCGATGTGGATTCAATGAACTCTACACTCATCACCGGCGCGTCTTCAGGCATTGGCGAAGTGTTTGCCCGCAAGCTCGCCGCGCGCGGGGATAATCTTTTGCTCGTCGCGCGATCAGAGGACAAGCTGATCAATCTCTGCAATGAGCTGGGACGCATCCAGAGCACTCGGGCACAGTACGTCGCCATGGATCTTTCGGAACGGGACGCGCCGACGCGGCTTTTTGAAGAGACACAAAAGCGCGGGCTGGAAATCGATTTCTTAATTAACAACGCGGGCTTTGGTTCGATGGATGATTTCGCGAAACTCGATCTCGAGCGAGAGTTGGACATGATCGACTTGAACGTGCGCTCGCTGGTAGAGTTGACGCACCGTTTTCTCGTCCCGATGCGAGAGCGAAAAAATGGCTCGATCATCAACGTCGCTTCGACCGCCGGTTTTCAGCCCGTGCCTTTCATGGCCACGTACGCGGCGACAAAAGCGTTCGTGCTGTTGTTTACCGAAGCGCTGTGGGAAGAGAACCGGCTGCATGGCGTGAAAGTGATGGCGCTTTGCCCCGGCGTTACCGATACAAACTTTTTCGAAGCGTCGAGAATGCAGAGACCACCGGCGCGCGTCTCGCAAACGCCGGAAGCTGTCGTGGACGTAGCGCTGCGTGCGTTGGCCCGCGGGAAGAGTTCGGTGATTTCGGGGTGGACGAATTTCTTGATGGTCGAGTCTGAGCGCCTGGCGCCTCGATCGCTTACCTTGCGCACAGTGGGAATGGTTATGCGGAAAACCACAGGCGGTAAACAGTAGGCATTTGCTTTGGATGTCCGACAAACTTCAGTCTGTCGTTGCTCTTACTTTCACTCAAGTTGAAGCGACAAACTAAAAAGTTTGTCGGACATAGAACGAAGAACATCATGACTGAACGAATCTTTAACTTTAGCGCCGGCCCGGCAATCATGCCCCTGCCGGTTTTGGAAGAGGCGCAGAGAGATATGCTCGCGCTTCCCGGTGTCGGCATGTCAGTGATGGAGATTAGTCATCGCTCGAAGACTTTCGACGAAATCATCCAGGGCGCCGACGCCGGTCTGCGCGAACTTCTGGGCATGCCAAAGGATTACCAGATCCTTTTTTTGCAGGGCGGCGCCAGTTTGCAGTTCGCGATGGTGCCGATGAATTTTCTGTCGCTCGACCGAAGCGCTGACTACATCGTCACCGGCAGTTGGGGCAAGAAGGCGGTCAAGGAAGCGCAGAAGTTCGGCCACGTGAAGTTTGCGGCCAACACGGCCGACGGGGGCTTCACGCGGGTGCCGGCGCAGGACGAACTGCAACTCGACCCGGGCGCCGCTTACGTTCATATCACCTCGAACGAAACGATCGGAGGTGTGCAGTTTAAGAGCGAGCCTGAGGTCGGCGAGGTGCCGCTGGTATGCGACTCTTCGTCGGATATTCTTTCGCGGCCGATTCCGGTTGAGAAGTACGGCATCATCTATGGCGGCGCGCAAAAGAACATGGGCCCGAGCGGCGTGACGCTGGTAATCATCCGCGAAGACCTCTTGCCGCGTATTCGCGAAGGCCTGGCCACGATGCTCGACTATCGCACGCATGCGAAAGACAAATCGCTGCACAACACGCCGAACACCTGGGGCATCTACATCATCAATTTGGTTTGCAAGTGGCTGAAAGACAAAGGCGGCCTGGCGGCGATGCAGAGCGAGAACGAAGCGAAAGCAAAACTGCTTTACGATGCTATTGATGCGACCGAGTTTTATCGCGGCCACGCCGATCCGGATTCGCGCTCAATGATGAACGTGACTTTCCGTCTGTCTTCAGAAGATTTGGAAAAGAAGTTTGCGAGTGAAGCCACGGCTGCCGGTATGGATGGCTTGAAAGGTCATCGCTCGGTCGGCGGCATCCGCGCCTCGATCTACAACGCTTTCCCGCTCGCAGGCTGCGAAGCGCTGGTTGAGTTTATGAAAGAGTTTGAGCGGAAGAATGGTTAAAGAGGTGATTTGCTGTGCAAACCAAACTGGAAAAAGAAGTGCGATTTCTCAAAGCCTATGCGGCCATCGCGACGCTTGCTTGCGCGGTATTTCTTCTTACGGCCTTCACCATGCAAAAGGGCAAGCAGAGATTCTCAGAGATAGATGTCGAGCGTATCAACGTAGTCGAGAAGGACGGATCTACGCGGCTCGTGATTTCTAACAATGAGCGATCACCCGGACTGCTGGAGCGTGGCAAGCCTTTCGGCTCTCAAAGCGGCGGCGGCAGAGCAGGCCTGATCTTCTATAACGATGAGGGAACCGAGAATGGTGGACTGATCTTCAGCGGTAAGAAGGAAAACGGAAAAGTCACCGCGGTCGGCAGCCTTACGTTCGACCAGTATGAACAGGACCAGACCATCGCTCTTCAATATATTGATGACAGCGGGAAACGGCGTGCGGGCCTCGCGATTACTGAATACCCAACTGACATTTCCAGCATGCAATTGGATCAGAAGTGGAAAGCTTTGCAGCAAATGCCTGACGGCCCCGCGAAGAATGAAGAGCGGCAGCGGCTGGGGCAATACAGCCAGAAGCTTCGCATGTACGCGGGCAGAGCGAGAAACGGCGCCAGTTTGGTTCAACTCGCTGACGGAGAGGGTCGGCCGCGTCTTCAGCTCGTTGTGGATCCCGCGGGGAATGCACGCATTGAATTTCTGGACGAGAAGGGAAAGGTCACGCAGCAGGTTCCTGAAGCGGCGAAAAAGGCTCCTTAAGTTGGGTTGAAGCTTTCAGCCCTGAAACAGTCTTCGCAAAGCTCGTCTGGAACAAGCGGAAGCTTATCCGAATGAAACAATTAATCGCGTTCCTAATAACGGCGGTTTCGTTGGTTGCCTTCGGGGCTCACTCACGCATGGCGTCGAGTCAGACTAATTCCCTCGCGCTGCCTCAGGAAAAACATCTGCGCAACCTCCGTCAATTGACGTTTGGCGGCGAAAACGCGGAAGCGTATTTCTCCAGCGACGGTAAGAAGCTAATCTTTCAGTCCACTCGCGACGGCCATGAGTGCGATCAGATTTACACGATGAATATCGATGGCTCTGAGGTGCGGCTGGTGTCGACCGGCGATGGCCGCACCACGTGCGCGTACTTTTTCCCCGGCGACAAACGCATTCTTTATTCATCGACCCATCTGGGCGCGAAGCAGTGTCCGCCGCGCCCTGATTTCTCGCAGGGCTATGTCTGGGCCGTCTATGACGCGTTTGATATTTTCACCGCGAAGCCCGACGGTTCGGATTTGAAGCAACTGACGAAGGCGCCGGGGTATGATGCCGAAACCACGATTTCGCGCGACGGAAAGTTGGTATTCACGTCGAAGCGTGACGGCGATCTGGACATCTATACGATGAATCGGAATGGCAAGAACGTGAAGCGTCTGACCAATGAACTTGGCTATGATGGCGGACCTTTCTGGTCTTACGACGGCAAGCAGATCGTCTATCGCGCCTATCATCCGCAGACCGACAAAGAGAAGGCCGATTACATCGCGCTGCTGAAGCAGAACCTGATCCGCCCGACGACGCTGGAAATTATGGTGATGAATGCCGACGGATCGAACCAGCGGCAAGTGACGAACCTCAATAAAGCCAGCTTCGCGCCGTATTTCTTTCCCGACGGCAAGCGCATCATCTTTGCGTCAAACGTCGCTGACCCAAAGGGACGCGATTTTGATCTCTACAAGATCAATACAGACGGAACGGGGCTGGAGCGCATCACCTACAACGACACGTTCGATGGCTTTCCCATGTTTTCGCCCGACGGCAAGAAGCTGGTATTCGCTTCGAACCGCAATGCGAAGACGCGTGGTGATACGAATATTTTTATAGCTGATTGGGTTGAGTAGTTGAAGATGAACTTGATTAGAAATCTCAGAATTGGTCTCGTATTGGCAGTACTCGCATTCTGTGTGACGGGATCGGCAGCGCTGGCTCCTATTAGCAAGTTCGACGAATTCGGAGACATTAAATGCGAAGACGAGATGGCACACCTGGATAATTTCGCAGTCACTCTGCAAAACGGGCCCGCAAACAAAGGAGTGATCATCTTTTACGGTGGTCGACTCTTCCGAGGACAGCTGCCCAAACGAGGTGAGGCCGCTGCACGCGCAGCCCGAATGAGATCATATCTCGTGCACAGGCGCGGCATCCCAACGGACCAGCTGATAATTATCGATGGGGGATATCGGGAGAAGTGGTATGCGGAGCTTTGGGTGGCTCCGCCAGGGGCACCGATGCCCGCTCCGCGCCCGACGATTCCGGCCGGGGAGATCCGGTTTCGCAAAGGCAAACCCAACCCACGCGACTATCAGTGTGGAATTTAGAGGTGTGCGATCGATATTTCGCCAGGTTCGCTGGCTGATTGAAGGAAGTACCTGACTATGAACAGAAAAAAGTTGAGAACCGACTCGGTGGGGGCAAAATCGATCCGCGCGCTGCTTGTCCTGTTGTTGACTGCGCTGCTTTCTGTCGCGGCCCTCGCGCAGCA
>JBGPWS010000329.1:0-5097 GCA_041492345.1 Pyrinomonadaceae bacterium
AAAGCGAGTTTGAATGGAGTCCAGTTGAAGACATGGCCGAGCTCAGGAGCGAATCCGGCAATGAGTTTGAAATAGAGAGAGGCTTTACTTTCGAGGCCGTCGTTGCCGAGGAGCTTGCGTCCACTGCTGACGAGGCGATCCCAGCTCGGGTTTATGATGATCAGGTGAAGGATGCTCGCACGCAGGAACTTGAGAGCGTGGACTTTTACATTGCGCAAGGCTATGCCGACATAGCGGTCGACACTCTCGACTTGTTGGAACGGCAATTTGGAGCGCACCCGGATATCGACCTGCGGCGGCGTCAGCTCGAGACCATGGGCGAGGTCCACGAGTCGGCCGTAAACGATTCAGCCGTCTCGATTGACGCCGGCATTCCTGCCCAGCCGCCAAAGGAATTTGGGGAATTCGAATTTGCGACCGCAGGAACCTTTGTGACTCCAGAGGTCGTCGTCCCGATGCAGCAAGTCCCGCAGGTCTCGTCGCCTGTGCCCCAGAGACCTCAGGGAATCGACCCGGGCCTGGCCGAAATATTCGAAGAGTACCGAGTGTCGGCGGAGAATGAGGCCGATGCAAACGGAAATGGGGATTACGAAACACATTACAATCTCGGCCTGGCTTATAAGGAAATGGACTTATTCGAAGAAGCCCTCGAAGAGTTCCAGGTCGCCGCTGGCCTGGTCGACGCTGCCGATGGCACGCCGCGCTATTTGCAATGTTGCAACCTCCTGGGACACTGTTTCATGCAGAAGGGCGTGCCACAGCTTGCAGTAAAGTGGTTTAATAAGGGATTCAATACTCCGGGCGCTTCGGAAGATGAGCGTCAGGCTTTACGTTACGAACTGGCCGGCGCGTACGAGCAGGTTGGTGATTTAGATCGGGCGATAGATCTTTTTACTGAGGTCTACGGAATTAATGTTTCTTATCGTGGTGTTAAAGAGCGTCTACGAGAGCTGCAAGCGCGCGCCAATCGAGAGAACGGCAAAGCTGCGCCGGCTGCTGGACGAAACAAGAACCACGAGCAGCGCGTAAACTAATTCTCAGGATTCGCTTTTAGGTTTTATCGTCGGATCAACGTGGCGCAAGCCGGGAGCTTGTGCAAGTCTGTCTATTTGAGGAGCATGACGAATGTCTTCGCGGCTTTCGGTCATCTTTTACATCATTCTTTGTCTGGAGATCGGAATCGTGCTGACGGTTCTGCCGTGGGTGCCCCATGGTTGGCTCGGACTGAGCGATTGGAGCAATAATTACTTTCTGCTGCTCGCCGCCCACAAAGCCGGTTATGGCGTGCAGCGGATTGTTGCCTCGGGCTGGGTGCGCGGGGCAGTGTCCGGAATCGGCATCTTGAATCTAGGAATGGGTGTTTGGGAGTTAATTAATTTCCGCCAGACTGTGCGGGCGCTGGACTCAGGGCAGCCTTCTGTGGAAAGCTCGCGCCAGAAATTGCCTGAACGCGTTACTGCCAATGACGCTCAACCTGCCAAAGCCGATCCTTTATCTGATTACCCGCGGCGCAACCGTTGAGGCGACTACGCCGGAGAGCGAAGAGTTTCGGAACATCCTGCAACAGGTCTCTGCGGCCGTCACTGCCGGCATTCAACTAATCCAAATCAGAGAGAAGCAATTAACGGCTCGAGTGCTCTTTGAGCTGACGGCCGGCGTCGTAGCGATCGCCCGGGGAAATTCGACGCGAGTTTTGGTCAATGATCGCGCTGACATCGCCGCGAGCGCCGGCGCGGATGGTGTTCATCTGACGACGCGCTCACTTACTCCAGACGTCATCAGAAAAACGTTTGGCGCGAACTTTTTGATTGGGGCTTCGACACATTCGCTGACTGAAGCGCGGGCGGCCCGCCGGGAGAGCGCGGATTTCGCGGTCTTCGGGCCAGTCTTCGTAACGCCATCAAAAGGAAAATATGGCCCGCCGGTGGGCACGGATCAATTGGAAGTAGCCGCCCGCGAATTGGCGCCGTTCCCCTTGTTCGCCCTTGGCGGCATTTCGATCGGGAACGCGAGTGAATGTCTACGCGCCGGGGCCGCAGGCATCGCCGGCATTAGTCTGTTTGGCGCTCAGAACAATTGGCAGAACAACCGGCAGAACAACCTGGCGGCGACGGTTGAAGCGGTAAATGGTTTGTCGAAACCTGATCTGACGGGAGTTGCAAAGTGACAAGTAAACTCAAAAGTTGAATTCCGTGGCGCGAAAAACTTGAGAAACGTCAGGAACCGAAGTTGGTCAAGATTCCACCGAAGATGTCGCGGTTCGGGACAGGCACAATGCTAATCCCGACACCAAAGCTGGTGGACGAACTAATTAGGCGAATCCCGAAGGGGAAACTAGTTACTGTCGGCGAACTCCGCCGGAAGCTCGCCGCTGATTTCGCCGCCGATGTGACCTGTCCGCTGACAACCGGTATCTTCGTTCGCATCGTCGCGGAAGCTGCCGAAGAGGATCGCGCGAATGGACGTCGTCGGATCACGCCTTACTGGCGAGTCGTCAAAGACGATGGCGGCCTCAATCCGAAATTTTCCGGGGGCGAGAAACTGCAAACCCGATGCCTGCGAGACGAGGGTCTATCAATTGTCCGCAAAGGCAAACGGGAAGTGGTTAGGGACTTTGAGAAGTGCCTCGCCGTTCTGCGCTAACCGCCCCTGTTTGGAGTTCCGCCTTTAGGCGCCTGAGTTGATAGTCGGAACATTCCGCCTAAAGGCGGGACTCCAAACATTTTTGCCAGATTGACGTTGATGCTAACTTCAACTTCTTCCCCGGTCGTACTTAGTATTGCCGGTTTCGATCCTTCCGGTGGAGCGGGGATCATTGCTGACATTAAGACCATCGTGGCATTCGGTTGCACGCCTGTCGCCGCGGTGACTTCGCTAACTCAGCAAAATTCTGAAGCCGTCTTTGGTGCGATTCATCAGACTGCAGAGTCGCTGCGCTCGCAGATTTTGCCTGTCGTCAAAGAATTCCGGATCAGGGCTGTGAAGATTGGCATGTTGCCGACACGCGAATTGGTTTTGGAAGTTGTGCGGCTTTTGCGCGAAACAAAGATGCCGGCGCCCGTCGTCGACCCGGTCCTTCAGTCGTCTTCGGGTTACGAGCTAATGGAACCAACAGCTAGGGAAGCGTGGCTGACTGAACTGATGCCGCTGACCCTCCTGATCACGCCGAATATACCCGAAGCTGAAATGTTGACGGGAATGACGATCACGAACGAATCCGATATGCGTGCAGCGGCGAGCAAACTGCGCGCGGCCGGTGCGCGCGCAGTCCTGGTTAAAGGCGGACATCTGAAGGAGAGGTCAGAGATCAGAGGTCAGACGTCCGAAAAAGCCGAGCCTAATCGTCAGGCAATAGACGTCCTTGATGATGAAGGTTTAGTTACAGTCTTTCGCGATGAATGGATCGATGCGCCGCCGATGCGTGGCACTGGCTGCATGCTTTCGGCGGCAATAGCCGCTGGCCTGAGTTTGGGTATGGACCTGCAGGGCTCTGTCGGAGCCGCGAAGCGATTTGTCGCCGGAGCCATCCGCTACGCTCCAAACCTGGGACCAGATCCGGTGACGCTGGAACTCACTGAGATAACCAGGCTGGAGAAATAGTGTTGGTCGATCAGCCCCGAATATTAATTCACTCGATAGCAACTTTTTCCATCTTTACTTCTGACGTCGGCTTATCGTTGCGATCTTTCTCGGAAGTAGCAATCGCATTGACGACGTCCTGTCCTTCGGTAACGCGGCCAAAAATTGTGTAGCTCGGCGGCAGCGGATAATCAACGTGCATGATAAAGAATTGCGAACCATTGGTGTTCGGCCCGGAGTTGGCCATGGCCACTGTGCCAGCTTTGTAGCCACGCTTATAAACTTCGGATGATGGACTAATCTCGTCAGCGAATCGCCCGCCCCAGGCCGACTGTCCGCCGCGGCCCGTGCCGTCGGGATCGCCACCCTGAATCATGAAGCCTTTTATGACGCGGTGAAAGATCACGCCGTCGTAGAAGCCCTGTTCGGCGAGCAAGCGAAAGTTCTCGGTTGTCTTGGGCGCATCTTCTTCCAGCAATTCGAACTTAATCGTGCCTTTGTTTGTTTGGATCACTGCCGTTCGATTTGGCATCTCGTCTTCTCTCCTCAATTTTCGTAAATATGTGAGTGCAAGCTTAACCTCACAGGGGCGAAAGTGCACGTGGCGAACGCTCCTGATTTGAGGGCCTTCTTCGCAACAGCTTGAGCCGGGTACCAACGTTGATGGTAGGTTTCCCTTCTCCCGCTGGGAGAAGGGTTGGGAAGAGGGTTTTAGGGGGCTGGCAGATACTCAAGCCCTCTCCCCGACCCCTCTCCCAAAGGGAGAGGGAGTTCAGCGAGCGCATCGGTTGCCGGATCGTCAGGGAGACTTGTTCATGCTTTGCCCGGTGCTGAACATGCCGCAAGATTCCCGCTCCACCTGACGCATTAGCCAACAAACAGCTATCATGCTCGGCCCGGTACTGGCAGGGCGTCTCTTAAAACTTCGAAAGGAATCGCAACGAAACTCAATGAATGTCACACATCTGGAATGCGCCGCCTGCGCGGCGCAGCATGAGGCACGGCTGTTGCACAACCTTTGCACCGAATGCGGAAAGCCGTTGCTGGTTCGTTATGACCTGAAGAGCGCGGCGACTTCTTTGACAAAAGAAAGTCTAAGACAGAGAGGGCCCGATCTATGGCGTTACCGCGAAGTTCTGCCGGTCGATCAAGACGAGAACATCGTCACTTTGGGCGAAGGATTCACGCCGCTCGTGCGCGCATCGCGACTCGGCGCGCGCCTGGGTTTGAGCCATCTCTACATCAAGGACGAGGGGCAGAATCCCACGCAGAGTTTCAAAGCCCGCGGCATGACAGCGGCGGTTTCGATGGCCAAAGAGTTGGGCGTGAAGAAGCTGGCCGTGCCCTCGGCAGGTAACGCGGCGGGCGCCCTGGCGGCCTATGCAGCGCGGGCGGGCTTGTCAGCGCACATCTTCATGCCGAGTGATACGCCGCGAGCCAACGTCGTCGAATGCGAACAGACGGGCGCGCAGGTGACTTTGATGGATGGATTGATCACTGACTGTGGCGCGGAGGTCG
>JBGPWS010000402.1:0-3154 GCA_041492345.1 Pyrinomonadaceae bacterium
GTATGACCCACAACGGCTCCGCTTCTGACTCGCTTGATCTGGGTGGGATAGCTCATCAAACAATGGTTGACGCCGGCTTTGTGCCGGACACGCCGCCTTCGGTTTTGGCTGAATTGCGGTCGCTCGAGTCGCAACCGCAGACGGCTGTCGCGGACGCTTCAACCCGAGATTTGCGCTCGTTGCTGTGGTCGTCAATAGACGATCGCAAGTCGCGCGACCTAGATCAGGTTGAGTACGCCGAACGCCTGCCCAATGGCGACATCCGCGTGCAGGTGGGCATCGCCAACGTAGATGCACTTGTACAAAAAGGTTCGGCGATCGACGCCCATGCGGCTGAGAACGGCACCTCCGTTTACACCGGAGTCAGGACCTTCCCGATGCTGCCCGAGCAGTTATCTACGGATTTGACTTCGCTTGTAGGTGGCGCCGATCGATCATCAATTGTTACTGAAATGATTTTGGCCTCAGACGGTACGGTGAAATCGAGCGACGTCTATCCTGCATTACTGCACAACTACGCCAAGCTTTCGTATGAAGCTGTAGGCGCCTGGCTTGATGACAAGGGACCGATACCACCCGAAGTTACCGGCGTGTCAAAGATGGACACGCAAATTCGTCTTCAGTTCGAAGCTGCACAACATCTACGCGAGTTACGAAGAGAACACGGCGCGCTCGAATTAGAGACAATCCAGGCTTCTCCGGTCATAAACAACAACGGTCAGGTCACGGAACTTTCGGTCGTTGAGCGGAACGGCGCGCGCGATCTCATCGAGAATTTCATGATCGCCGCGAATGTGGCGATGGCGCAGTTTCTGACCGCGAAAGGGGCGATGTCACTACGTCGCGTGGTGCGGACTCCGGAACATTGGCCTCGCATTGTCGAGGTCGCGCATGAGATGGGCGAGCAGCTACCGGCAGAACCGGACTCGCGCGCGCTGGCGGATTTTCTTGTGCGGCGCAAGACTGCTGACGCGCAGCACTTCCCGGATCTTTCGCTGTCAATAGTAAAGCTTCTGGGTCCGGGCGAATACACCGTGCAGACGCCGGGAACGTCTACAGAACAAAGTGTCCACTTCGGTCTCGCTGTACACGACTATACGCATTCGACCGCACCCAACCGTCGCTACGCGGATTTGGTGAGTCAGCGTCTGGTTAAAGCGGTGCTCCGAAAAGGCGCGGGGCCCTATACCGAGGCAGAGTTGACCGCAATTGCGGTGCATTGCACAGAACGCGAAGATGCAGCGCGTAAGGTGGAGCGCAAAATGCGCAAAGTCGGCGCCGCTGTGTTAATGCAAAAGCGGATCGGCGAAGTGTTCGACGCTATCGTAACGGGCGTTACGCCCAAGGGGACTTTTGCTCGCCTGATTAAGCCGCCGGTTGATGGACGCATTATGCGCGGAGAGCACGGCCTCCGCGTGGGCGAGAAAATAAGTGTGAAGCTACTCGACACAAATCCACAGCGCGGCTTCATCGATTTCGGCCGAGTCGGCCACTCATAAACCATCCCCGCGTATTGCTCTACTGCGGCTTCACCACAATCGCCGGAATGTTCTGATCGCGTACCAGCTGATTAAATGCCGGCACGTCACTCTTCATAATCTGGGTCAGCTTTTGCAACTGTGCGTTGATTTGTGCGACCAGCTCATCATAGACGGCGTATGACTGTTCGTTGGGCACAGCCTCAGCTTGCGAAACCACTAAGCCAAGGGCCGCGAGCTTGTTGTTTAGCCGGATCGGAAAGTTCAGAGGATCCTGACTGCTCTGGTTCTTTGTTTGGTAGAGCGCTTCTTCGACTTCAGTGAGCTTCTTGTTCAGGGCCGCGCCCGCGTCGGCGATTGGTTTCGCATTTGGCTGACCCGCCAGGCGCTTCACCAAATCATCAACCTGCTTCTTCACATCGCGAATCTGAATGATTGCGTTTTGCGTTTCGTTTAGTTTGTCTCGAATCTTTAAGGAAAGGTCGAGTTGCTTAGCATAGTCCGCTGCGGTAGTCGTCAAACGTGGATCAGCTCTCACTTCAAAGGTCTCCGTCATCGTTGAGCCGTCGACCGTTAGTTTCACCTGATAATTTCCTGGCACTACCTTTGGACCGCGCGTCTCTCCCGCCCACAGAATCATTCCGGGAAAGCGCACCGCATCCGCATGGCGCATGTCCCAAACAAAACGATTCAACCCGGCTTCAGTCGGAACCGGCGCGCCGCCGAAGCCTTCGCCATCACCCGGTGGCGCTGCTGAGCCGGCGCCGCCCGCGCCTGCTCGCGGCAATCTTCCGGTGAATTTGCGAATCGACTTGCCGCTGGAATCAAGAAATTCGATGACTACATCCGTCGTCGGTTTTGCTTTCAGCGAGTAATAAACGGCCACGCCGCTCGCGGGATTCCTGCCAACCGTAGCAGTGGCCGGCAATTGAAAACCTCCGAAACCAGGCATGCGATAAGCCTCTTTAGGTTTGAAGAGATGCGTGTCGTTGATACTGCGGAATCCACCGGCATCCATCGCCTGATACAACAGCGGCAGGTCGTCAAAGATCCAAAATGATCGACCCTGGGTTGCGGCCACCAGTTCCTTCTCGCGTTTGTGAATCGCGAGATCGGTGATCGGGACCAGCGGTAGATTCAACTGCATCGATTGCCAGTTGGCGCCGTCATCGAACGAAACGAACATGCCCGTCTCAGTTCCGGCATAGAGCAACCCACGCTTGTTCGGATCTTCGCGAACTACTCGGGTGAACGCGCCTTCGGGAATACCGTTGGTAATCTTCTTCCAGGTCTTGCCATAGTCGCTCGTCTTATACAGGTACGGCTTATTGTCGTCGTACTTGTACATCGTCGCGGCCACATAGGCTGTCGCCGGATCGAAAGGCGACGCATCAAGCGAGTTGATCTGAATCCATTCGGGCATGATGTCTTTGGGCGGGGTGACGTTCGACCAATTCTTTCCACCGTCGCGCGTTACGTAAACCAGGCCATCATCAGAGCCGCTCCAGATCGTTCCAGCCTGGACTGGTGATTCCATCACCGTAAAAATCGTGTCGTAATACTCAATGCTCGTATTGTCTTTCGTGAGCGGACCGCCTGACGCGCTCTGCTTCGATTTGTCGTTACGCGTCAGGTCGGGACTGATCACTTCCCAGCTCTGTCCTTCGTTCGTTGAC
>JBGPWS010000237.1:0-7380 GCA_041492345.1 Pyrinomonadaceae bacterium
ACCACTTCTAATTGCCTGGCTATCATCGGTCAGGCCGACCGAGCCACACTCTCAACCCGACCGCTTCCTGCTTTCCGACGACTTAGTCAGCGATCCAGTTACGGTGCATGTCTCTTTGCAAATCAACAGCTTAGTACGAGATAAGACAAATGGCACGAAGGTTGCTGAAGTTTCAGCGCCCGTACTGTGGGGCATTGGTCATGAATTGTTTTATTGAAGATGAGAAGGACAATCCAAATGAAGAGAATCAAACGTAGACGAGTCGCCGCGTGGCTGGCTTGTTTCTCGCTCCTGGTTTCGTTGAGCACAGGCATTCTGGTTGGCGACCGCGCCAGCGCACAGTCATCGCAAGGCGCATCGCAACCCGCTGACAACTCGGCGCGTTCTAGTGAAGCGACCTATCCAACGCTCTCGCGATATGCCACAGATTTGACCAGGCAGGCTCGTGCTGGCCAGCTCGATCCCGTGACGGGCCACGACGCCGAGATTATCCGAACTGTCGAGATTCTCTCTAGCGACAACGCACATAATAATCCTGTCCTGCTTGGCGAAGCTGGCCCTGGCGTGGCTGAAATCGCCCAAGGCCTGGCGCAGAGAATTGCGTCGGGCGATGTGCCGGAAAGCCTGCGTGATAAGCGATTGTTCAGTCTTAGTCTCGATGCGCTGGCCGCGAACGTGAAGAATAGCAGCGAGTTTACTGCTCGCCTGCAGGAGGTCTTCGCGGAAGTAGAAGGCGCCAAAGGCCAGGTGATCCTTTTTGTTGATCAACTACATCAGTTCGTTGGCACGTATGCGAACCAGGTTGCGACAGATACCGTGCGGGCAGCGCTTGAGCATGGCCAGTTGCGGATTGTTGGTGCGACCACGCCTACCGCGTATGCCGAATACATCGCCGGCGACGCGACGGTTTCAGGTTTGTTTCAGCAGGTTCGCGTCGATGAAAGTGGAAACGATGCGGAAGTGAGCAAAGAATCAAAGAGCGATGAAAAGCGCGCGCAGAATAGCAATGGGTTCGCGGGAGACAAGATCTCTCCCGATCTACGCGAGTTGATCCAGAGCGGGAGCTCCCACGCTGGACATGTAAGCTTGATTCTACAAGTTGATAACATCAATGGCGGCAAGCTCAGCACGCTTCTTAAGAGCAAGGGCGTAAGCGTGGATGCAAGATTTCCCCAACTCGGGGCGCTTAAGGTCGAGGTGCCCGTAGGCCTGATCGAGAAGTTGGCGGCGAGTGGAAGCACACGCTACTTATCTTTGGACCGACAGGTTCAGTCCATGGGCCACGTCACCGCAACCACAGGCGCCGACGCCGCGCGCAACATGACAACGACTTCGACGACGACTTCGTCGCTTGGCGTGCCGACCACAAGTACTACTACCACCGTCCTTGACGGCACCGGTTTGGGGATCGCCATAGTTGATTCCGGTGTTGATACCGGGCACATAGCATTCCTTGGTAAGAACGGTGGGAGTCGCATCGTTGTCAGTCACGACTTTACGGGCGAGAATCGCGTCGATGACCCTTATGGTCATGGCACGCATGTCGCCTCGATTGCCGCGGGTAACGGCCGAATTGGGAATGGGGCATATCGGGGTATGGCGCCGAACGCAAACATAATCAACCTGCGCGTGCTGAACTCGCAAGGCTCGGGCACAGTCTCAGGGACCCTGAGCGCCATCAACTGGGTCATGGCTAATCGCGTGACCTACAACATTCGAGTAGTCAACATGAGTCTGGGCACGCCGGCGGTTGATTCTTACAAGAACGATCCGGTTTGCCGCGCGGTCCGTCAAATGGTCGATGCCGGCATCGTGGTCGCTGCCGCCGCCGGTAACCTCGGCAAGAACGCCGCGGGTCAGAAAGTTTATGGACAAATCCATTGCCCCGGAAACGAGCCTTCCGCAATTACGGTCGGCGCCGCGAACACCTTTGGTACTGCCGCGCGCGGCGATGATGGCGTTGCGACGTACAGCTCGCGCGGTCCGACGCGCAGTTACACGACAGACGCCCTCGGGGTTAAGCACTATGACAATCTCATTAAGCCGGACCTGGTCGCGCCTGGCAACAAGATTATTGATGCGGAAGCCGATCACAACCTGCTGGTGACTCAACATCCGCAGCTCGATGCCGGAGTCAGTCCTGGCGAGAATCGCAGAGAGATGTACCTCAGCGGGTCATCAATGTCGACGCCCGTGGTAGCGGGCGCGGCGGCCATGCTTCTACAGGCCAATCCGACTCTTACGCCGAACATGGTCAAGGCGATCCTGATGTACACGGCCCAACCACTCCGAGGCTTCAACACGTTCGAGCAGGGTGCGGGCGAACTCAACGTTGAGGGTGCTATGCGCGTAGCTCGGCTGGTGCGCACGGATTTCGGAAACAGCAAGCCCATCGGGGCGCCCTTGTTGACTACAGCGGTCCCGCCCGTACCTACGACAACCATTGGTGGACAGACCTTCACCTGGTCGCAAGGCATTCTTTTGGGCCACCATTTCGCCAAGGGTCTCGGTCTGATTACAAAATATCAGCCCGTCTATGCCCAGGGCGTTATCGTCAGCGATGGCATTATCGTCAGTGACGGCACTATCGTTAGTGACGGCATCATCGTTAGCGAAGGCATTATCGTCAGTGACGGTATTATCGTCACTGACGGCATCATTGTCAGTGATACCGACGGCATCATTGTTAGTGACGGCATCATTGTTAGTGACGGCATCACGATGAGCGATGGAAGTCTTTTCGTCAGCATGGGCATCATTGTCAGTGACGGCATCATCGTCAGTGATGGGAGCGTCCTCGGCGACGGTATCATCGCCAGCGATGGGATTATTGTGAGCGATGGCATCATCGTCAGCGACTTTACGGTACTGGCGCAGTCAGCGCAGGTCGATGGCGATCTCACGGATGCTGGCCCAGTAGAAGTCGACAATGGCGTTGACTGTCTCGATGATTACTGAAACTCCTTCAACCAACCGACCTGCTAACTCTCGGGAGTCAAACACATGATGCAGCTTACAAGCGACATTCAAGCAACTCATCAGGCCACGGCTGGTCAATTAATTCAGCCGCTTGGTAATGACGAGAAGGCCGAAACCCTGGATTTCCTTTCAGCTCGGCCGCAGCAAACGTTTCTGATGTCTGGCTGGATACACGACAATGGCCTGGAAAGCCGGCTGAACCGGGGCACGTTCTATGGCTACCGGAACACTCAAGGTCAACTGGAAGGCGTCGCCTTAATTGGACACGTCACCCTTTTCGAGACGCAGGCCGAGGCTGCTCTGGCGGCGTTTGCCGGTCTTACGCAACGCTGCTCGGTTTCCCACACCCTGGTGGGCGAGCAGGACAAGATGTGCCGATTCTTGAGCTACTACATGGACGGGCGACCAGCCCCGCGCCTGGTTTGCCGCGAGTTGATGTTCGAGCAGCGAGCCAAACAACAGTTGGATGAATCAGTGCCGGGATTGTGCCTGGCAACTTCAAACGAACTGGAACTGGTGGTTCAGGTTCATGCTCAGATGGCTTTCGAAGAAAATGGCACCAATCCATTGGACGTGGATCCAAACGGGTTTCGTCAGCGCTGCGCGCGCCGCATTCAGCAGGAACGAGTGTGGGTGAGCGTTGAAGATAACCGGCTGAGCTTCAAGGCCGATGTGATCAGCGACCTGCCCGAGATTACTTATCTCGAGGGTGTATACGTCAGCCCAGAGAAACGCGGCAATGGGTTCGGAGCGCGCTGTGTGCGCCAGCTGACTAATACCCTGCTGACTCGCTCAAAGTCGGTTTGTGTGCTCATCAGAGAGCAAAACACCGCCGCGCAAGCCTGCTATCGAAAGGCCGGTTATCAAGCACGCGAGTATTACGAGACGCTCTTCCTTGCACAGAACTAGTTTGAAGCGGACTTAGGAAGCTTTAGATGGGAAGCGCCGCAACGACGATGAAACCTTTTAACAAACAGCGTTACCTCAAACCGTTTGTAGCTCTGGTCGCCATCGTCGGCGCCGGCATCATCGTCTTCTGTCTGCAGCGACTGCCGGTACATCAACTCGACTTTCGCTTTCTGATTCTATTTGTTTTCATGGTTGCCCTGGGCGCGCGGCTGATTATTCACATCCCACGTATTCAGGGAGAGATCACCGTCAATGACACCTTAATCTTCCTCACAATGCTGCTTTGGGGCGGTGAGGCGGCTGTCCTCGTGGCCGCAGTCGCGGCTTACTGTTCGTCATCGCGGGTCACTACGAAGGTTAGGGTCCATGTGTTCAATTCAATGGTGATGGCCTGCTCGACTTTTCTCACAGTTATGGTTCTTCGTCTTTGTTTTGGACATATTAGGCTGCTCGCCACAAACAGCCCTTCAGCCAGTTTCGTTGGCGCTTTATGTCTGATGGCACTCGTCCAATATGTCGCCAATAGCGGACTTGTCACCATTTATACTGGCTGCAAGATGAACGAGCCTTTCTGGCTAATCTGGCGCAAATACTATCTGTGGGGCTTACTTAGTTCTTTTGCTGGCGCTTCCGCCGCGTTCATCATTGTCAGGCTCACCAGCGTGGTCGGTTTTTATGCGGAGATTGCCGCGCTCCCGATCATTGCCATCGTGTATTTCACATACCAGACTTATCTGAAGAATATCGAAGCTTCGGCAGAGCAAGTTGAAAGAACCCAACGCCACGTTGAAGAGCTTAATCACTACATCGCTGAGCAGGAGCGCATCCGCGAGCAGTTTTCTCAGATTGAAAAGATGTCGGCTCTGGGCGAACTAGCTTCTGGCGTAGCGCACGATTTCAATAACACGTTAGCCGGAATTCTCGGGCGCGCTGAACTGATGCTGATGAAGGCGAATGACCCGGAAATCGAGCGCGGTCTTAACATTATCATCCAAGCTGCGGAAGATGGATCTAAGACGGTTAAGCGCATTCAAAACTTCGCGCATCAGCGTCGCGATCGTGATTTCGCTCCGTTGGCTGTGGATCAGCTATTGATGGACGTAAATGAGATTACCCGGCCGCGTTGGAGAGATCACGCCCAAGCCGCCAACGTGCATATCCGTCTCGATCTACAGGTGCATACCGATGCTTTTGTTATGGGCGACGCGTCTGAGTTGCGTGAAGTCCTTGTCAATATGGTCTTCAACGCGGTTGATGCGATGCCCACCGGCGGACAGCTTACGCTCTCGGCAAACGAACGCGATGGCTTCGTCGAGATCTCGATCAGCGATACAGGTACTGGGATGAATCCGGAAGTTCGGTCGCGCGTCTTCGATCCCTTCTTCACGACGAAAGGCGAGGCCGGAATGGGGCTGGGCCTTGCGGTCTGCTACGGCATTATTCAGCGCCACGAAGGAACTATCGAAGTCGAATCGCTAGCTGGCCAGGGCACGACCTTCCGGATCAAGCTGGCAGTTGCCGAAGCTAAACCCGCGACACTAACCGAGGTCGCCACCGGTCCGCGCTTGACTCTGGTTCCCAGCTCGAACACACCGAGAATCTTAGTAGTCGATGATGAAGATTGCATACGCGAACTCCTGAGCGACATCCTTAACAGGGAAGGCTACGAGGTGACGCTGGCGGGAAACGGAAACGAAGCGCTCGAGTTGTTCGACACGCAGAGCTTCAAGGCCGTCTTTACAGACGTGGGAATGCCGGGGATGAGCGGTTGGGAACTGGCGCGCGCCATTCGCGAGCGCAATAACGACATACCGCTCGCGGTTATTACCGGCTGGGGTGACGCGGTTAGCTCAACTGAGCAGGAACAAGCGGGAGTGGATTGGGTGGTAGCAAAACCTTTCTCGATCGATTCCATTGCCGAGATTGTGGCCGACATCGCTCGGCGCAATGGCATACAAACTGCCGCCTTCCCGATCACCGCCACCGGCACCTAAGTCCTCAATGTAAGTGTGCGTGAATGGTGGCAAAGATGAGCACCTAACGGTGCCCCTGCCCTTCTTCCACTCCTGCACTTTTAAGAACGAAAATCCCATAACCCCAGCTCGCGGCGAAGTCCAGGAGCGAGAAATCATCCCGACTTGGTATGTTATCATCGGCCCGATGCCGACCAGCTCCAGCATGTCCCTGGACACGCGAGTTCTCGATCTGCCTGGGTCCGGAATTCCGCGCTTTGGCCAGCAAAGCGCGCGCCAACTCGCCCTGGCGTTAACGGAAGTGTCTCCCGGAAAAGACATTGCTAGCGTCACGGTCGAAGACCTGCTCAATTATCTTCCGGCGCGTTACGAAGATCGATCCAGCATGGTCGAGATTCGCCACTTGTACCACGGCCTGGAAGCGTCTCTAGATCTTACCGTGCGCGTAGCGGGCGGATATCCGGTGCGCAATCGCCGCTCTTTCAAACAGCGACTTTACATCTTCAAGATCGGCGCAACCGATCAGCGGCGCACGGGGCCCCAGGTCATGATCTGGTGGTTTGTTTCCGGCGCGCGAGCGCAACAGATAATTCAATACAACGCGAAGCGCTTCGTTCCCGGAACGCGCTTCATCGCTTTTGGAAAGTGGGAATGGGACAAGCACGGAACCTACTCACTCAGACTGAACAAGCCGGATGAACTGGAACTGGTTACGGCCGCCGATGACGAGGGCGAAGTCGAAACCGATCCGACCCTGGCCGCAATTCACGTCGGCCGGCGAGTTCCGATCTATCGTAAGCTCGGAGAATTTCGATCGAAGCGTCTGCGCGAGATTGTGCACGAAGTTCTGGCGCGCTTACCGGAGAAAGCGTTTGCCGAAACGTTGCCGCGGGACTTACTGGCGCGCCGGAAGCTGATCGGGCGTGGCGCGGCCCTGCGCGACGTTCATTTTCCGGGCAGCGAAGCATCGCTCGACGATTACGCGCAAATGCGCAGTCCCGCGCATCAGCGTCTGATCTTTGAAGAGTTATTTTGGGTAGCGCTCGGCCTGGCGGTGAAGCGCGGCGAAAGGATCAAAGAGCGCAAAGGCGCGATCATTAAGACGGACAAACAGATGTTGCAGCGCATTGCTTCGGTGATGCCTTTTCGTCTTACGGCCGCACAGCGCCGCGTGGTCAAAGAAATTCTGAACGACCTGCGAGGGAATGCGCCGATGAACCGCCTGTTGCAGGGTGACGTCGGCAGCGGCAAGACCATCGTAGCGCTGATCGCCATGATGGCGGCGATGGAAAATGACTACCAGACGGCGCTAATGGTTCCCACAGAGATTCTCGCCGAGCAACACGCGCGCAATATCAAACGCATCCTGGCAAAGTCACCTTATCGGGTCGAATTGCTTTCCGGATCGCTGAAGACTGCCGACAAGAAGCGCTTGCATCAGTCGATTGCCGCCGGTGAAGTTCACGCCGCCGTAGGCACGCATGCGCTGATTCAGGAAAGCGTCGTCTTTAAGAAATTG
>JBGPWS010000066.1:0-15442 GCA_041492345.1 Pyrinomonadaceae bacterium
ACGTACAAATTATTGCTGCGGATGAAGCCGATCATCCGGCCGTCAGGACTGAAGCTCTCGCCCACCTCTTCTTCAGGATTGTGCGTCAGGCGCACGGCGTGGTCGCTGCCGAACTCGTAATAGAAGAGATCGTTGGCTTGATTGATAAGCACGCCCGTCTCTTCCGGATTCATTTGATAGGAAGTCTGATTAGCCAGACGCTTCGCGGTCTCTTTACCGATGCCCGACAAGACATCAAACGCCGCTTCCATCTTCGCGGCGTTATAGAACGGCTCTGCCTTGCCCGTGATGGCATTGACCTTCAGCAGACGCGGTGAAGCGCTGCGATCCTTACTGGCGACGATGTAGTGCACTCCGTCTTTTAACCAACGGGGGTTCGCGGGCGTGCCACTGAAGTTGACGCGCTTGGCCGGATCAAAGATGTCGTCGATCGTGAGCAGCTTCTCTTGCGCGAGAGCAAGCGGAGCATGCAAAAGTAGGAACCCGAGAACGAGATAAAGATATAAGCGGTTTCGCAAGAGTCAGATCTCCTTTGTTTCATCCGAAGCTACAGGCAGTAGTTCTTAGCAAACCAGCCTCTATAAATCGGACGACGCGGGCCGAAGCGGCCTTGACGCCGGCGGCGTTAAGAACTTCCTGATAACCGGCGTCAGCAGCGCCAGCACCAGCGCCGCGAACATGAGCGAGCCCGTGGTCACAATAAAGAGTGTTGGCATCTGCTCTAACTTATTCGGATCAACGTGCCCGCCCACAAGTCCGCCGATCAGATTACCCACCGAGGACGCCAGAAACCAAATCCCCATCATTTGTCCGACGTACTTTCGCGGCGAGAGCTTCGTCATCGAAGACAGACCGACCGGGCTTAGACACAGCTCGCCTACGGTTTGGAAAAAGTAGCTACCGACGAGCCACCAGGGCGAGACCTTCACCGTACCGCCACTGCCTACGACAATGTAAGAGGCGAAGATCATGACGACAAAGCCCAGCCCAGCGAAAAACAGCCCAAGCGAAAACTTGGCCGGGCTCGACAGCTCCCGGCCGCGGCTCCCCATCTTGACCCAAAGCGCGGCGAAGAATGGCGCCAGCAGGAAGATGAAAAAAGAATTTACTGACTGAAACCACGTCGCCGGAATTTCAAAGCCCCAGAGCTTTCGATCGGTAAAGTCGCGCGCGAACAGATTCAGCGACGTCGGAGCCTGTTCGAAGGCCGACCAGAAAATCGCGGCGAATACGAACAGGATGAAAATAACGCTGACTCGTTTCTTTTCGTCGCCGGTCAGTCCCCCGGCAATAAACAAATAACCGAAGTAAACCACGGCGACGCCGACCAGGACGTAGGTCATCTTCTGCCCGATGGCCTGCGCGTTAAGCGGTAGAACTCCGGTGGCGGCAAGTACGATAACGACGATCAGCACACTCAGACCGGCGCTGAGGACGGTCTTGACTGTGCGTATTTGGCGCGCCTGCACAGACGGATCGGGATGACGGGTCGGTTCCAGGCCGAGACTGCCGAGCGTCTTTTTCGCCAGGAGTGAAAAGGTTGCGAGGCCAATAAGCATGCCCACGCCGGCCGCCCCAAAGCCGAAGTGCCAGCCGAACTTCTCACCCAGCAACCCCGTGACAATCTGTCCAAAGAACGCTCCGATATTGATCCCCATGTAGAAGATCGAAAAGCCCGCGTCGCGTCGCGCTCCGCCTTCGGGGTAGAGATCGCCGACAATGGCTGAGATGTTTGGCTTGAGCAGCCCGGTCCCGAAGACGATCAGGACGAGGCCCATAAAGAACGGCACCTTGGTATGAGCCAACGACGAGAAGCCAATCGAAATGTGTCCGGCTGAGATGAGCACCGCGCCGCACATGATGGCCCGCCGTAACCCGAGCAAACGGTCAGCGATCCACCCACCAGGCAATGAGGCGAGGTAAACACTCGCGGCATATATACCGACGATCGCCGACGCCTGGCCGCGGTCCATGCCAAAGCCACCCTGGGCGAGCGCGGCTGACATGAAAAGAACGAGCAGCGGCCGCAGCCCGTAGTAAGAGAACCGCTCCCACATCTCCGTGAAAAAGAGTGTGGACAGTCCACGCGGGTGGCCGAAGAAGCTGCGGTCGGCACTTGCCGAATCGGCTCCTGTTCCGTCAATCGGTGTGCTCATTCGTAAGAGTCCTCACTCGCGATTCTACTGATCAAATCGCAACTTGTTCTCGCTATAGACCTAA
This sequence comes from Pyrinomonadaceae bacterium, assembly GCA_041492345.1. Lineage (GTDB taxonomy): Bacteria > Acidobacteriota > Blastocatellia > Pyrinomonadales > Pyrinomonadaceae > UBA11740. Next base: position 2,221 of record JBGPWS010000066.1, read on the forward strand.
CAGACCGTGGAGAGTTGCCAGCATTCAGCCAGAAGCAGACGAAGGTGTCAAGACGATTCTGCGCGGTGGGTCGATAGCCAGACTAGACGACCGGGACTCGCCGACGCAGGAGAGGAAGGCACGCCGTTTTTGGAGCGGGTGAGTCAGCGGGGGTTGGGAGTCAAATCCAGCGTTACCGCCGCACGGGTAACTTGATTATCCGAGACCGTAATCTGCTGCTCGACTATCGGAGCTCTGGTTTTAGCACCGCTCGTGTATGCGGAAACTATCAGTTTGTATTCGCCGGCGGGAAGATTTTGCATGAGAAAGCGTCCGCCCGCATCCGCCATCGTTCCCTCAATTGGATGGCCGTTTTGAATGAGCGTGGCCCGGACCGACGTGTTTGACGGCATCGGACCGTTCTCAAATTTGACGACGCCGCCAACGCTACCGGTCGCGTAAGTAAATACTAAACGGACGCCGTCGATCTCTTCGCCAGCCTTCACCTCAACATCCTGGGACAAACTGGCGCCATTACGTTCTGTGCGGCTGAAGCGGATCGGCAACGGCTTGCCGTCAGGCGGCGGGAAGAACGAGAAGCGCAGAGTTCCTGGTCTCAAACCACTGACCGAAAAAGTTCCATCTTCATCAATCGTCGCAGTCCGCGTGGATCCTAGTCCGCCGGGCTTCGGATTCCCAAAGACCATCACCCGCATCTCGGGAACTTTGGCGAGAATGGCCCGGTCGGTCGTGCCCTCAACTACTATCACTCCTGAAACGCTGGCGCCCTTGGTGGTGCGAATCACAATTCCAGATACGTCCTGGTCTGTGATATCGAACCGCGCCGAATCGCCGTAAACGTTAGGAGCAGTCTGCATCGCGCTGACGCTTTGAAACGTTGAACCGCGTGACGGAGTGCTGATCAAGTAGGTTCCGGCCGGAAGATTGTCGATTCTGAATTCACCTTTGTCGTTTGAAACCCCGGGTGGAACAATTCCGCCAACTCGTTTTTGGCCGGAATAGACTTCCATGCCGTATGACATGTTCGGCATCGGTTGAGCCGTCTCGCCATCAACGATCAGACCCCTTACAGAGAATACCGGTGCAGGCATGGCGACGTTGATGTCCACATTGGAAACTTCCCCTCCACTCGTGACATCGATCACAGCAGCCTTCAATTCATCAGTGGCGTCGGCATAGAAAGTCCTTCTGTACGCGGGTCTTCCCATAAAACTCGCGGCGGCGGCAGTCGGTTGGCCGACCGCGATCCGATAATGACCGGGCGGAACTCCGTACACACGGTAGACTCCCCTGTCGTCTGTGCGAATATCGCGGCCGTAAGCGGGCATCATAAAATCGGGTGTCGCCTCCTGCGGAATCAGAGTGATGGGCTGCTCGATGAGCGGCTTGCCATCTGCATTGCAGACCCTGCCCGTGATAACGCCGCCGCGGACCAACTCAAAATCGATCCCCTTGACGGTTTGACTGTCCGGCATAGCCAAGGCTCTGAGGTTCGGGGGGAACAGGTTCTCTTTCGTAGTAACGAAACCGGGCGCAGATGCCGCGATGAAATAACTTCCGGGTGGCACCTTAGCGATCAGATAGTTACCTTCAGGATCAGTTCTGACGTTTGTTGCGAGGTTTGACCCCGTTGGTTCACCAAGAGGCTGCCGCCACAAGGTCACGGTTGCCCGACCGAGACCATTACCTTGCACAGTAACGCGGCCGCTGATCGTACCGCCGCCGCCTGAAGGACTTGACTTGCTATCGGATTGAGCCAGAACACTCGAAAGGCTAAGACATAAAACGAGAGATGCGATAAGGACGTTCGCGAGTCTGATCATAGTCGCGCTCCTTTGCGAACTATTTTGGAGGCGCCACATTCTACCTCCACCGCTTGGGGTTTGTCTCTAGAGTCCGAGTTGTTTATGGGACAAGTCCGATAGTCCCCGCGCGAAACCAGCCTTGACACAGGCTGCTGACACGGGCTATAAACCCCATTGAAAAACGTGGTGAGTTAAGGCGACTTGCGGCCACGCAAAACAAACGGCTAAACAGCTCGGCGAGTTCGCGAAGGACGAACCGAAAAACTTCAGACGAATTGAAGTCCCGCAATGTTTAGCGCGGGATTTTTTGTTTAGAGAACTTTGTACTTGGTGCTTTGTACTTAGTTTTTGTCATCACTGGGAAGAGCCTGAGAGCCTCGGGCTAGAAATCAAAGTACAAAGCTCAAAGTACTAAGTACCGCATAAAGAACATGCAGAACTTTCGCGAACTACTTGACTCCGACACTATCCAGGTCTTCGATGGCGCGATGGGCACGATGCTCTATTCTAAGGGTATCTATATCAATCGCTCCTACGACGAACTGAATCTTGTCGCGCCCGACCTCGTGCGCGAAGTTCACGCTGAATACGTTCGCGCCGGCGCCGACATCATCGAGACGAATACTTACAGCGCCACCGCGCATAAGCTACAGCCCTACGGTCTCGAAGCCAGTCTGCGCGAAATCAACATTAGGGCGGCGCAAATCGCGCGCGAGGCGGCAGGCAATCGCGCGTTTGTTGCCGGCGCCGTTGGTCCGCTCGGCTTGCGAATCGAACCGTACGGACCCACATCGTTCGACGAAGCCAGGGATATGTTTACGGCGCAGGTATCGGCGCTGCTCGAAGGCGGCGTTGATCTGTTCGTCCTGGAAACATTCTCAGACCTTTCCGAACTACATCAGGCAATCAGGGCCGTGCGGCAATTGTGTGACTTGCCGATTGTGGCGCAGATGACGATTCAGATCGACGGCAACACCGTGTTCGGGGCTACTCCCGAGATGTTCACCAGCCAACTCGATGAATGGGGCGCCGACGTCATCGGTCTCAACTGCGGTGTCGGTCCGGCGATCGTGCTCAACGCGATCGAAAAGATGCGCCCGGTTACGACTCGCAAGCTTTCGGCGCAGCCGAATGCCGGCTTGCCCCGCGACGTGCAGGGCCGACAGTTTTACATGTGCTCGCCAGAGTACATGGCCGAATATTCGCGACGCATCATCCAGGCAGGCGCCAGATTCGTGGGCGGCTGTTGTGGCACGACTCCGGCGCATATCAAAATGATCGCCGACGCAATTCGCCAGTTTAGCCCGCGCACTCAGCAAGTCGTGGTCGGCGATGAAGTGAAAGTGGCGGTGCATGATTTGAAACCGCCAGACGTGACCGTCGTCCCGCAAGAGGAGAGATCGAATTGGTCACGCAAAATCGCGAAGGGTGAATTCGTTACGACAGTTGAAGTGCTGCCCCCGAAGGGCTGCGACCCGCGGAAGACCCTGGATTCCATCAGACTTTTGAAAGCGGCCGGCGTCGATGGCGTCAACATTCCGGATGGACCTCGAGCGCAGACGCGCATGGGCGCCATGGCCACTGCGATTCTCGTCGAACGCGAAATAGGAATTGAGTCGGTGCTCCATTATTGCTGCCGCGATCGTAATCTGCTCGGCATGATGTCGGACCTTTTGGGTGCAGCCGCGCTCGGACTGCGGAACCTGCTTTTGATTACCGGAGATCCGCCGAAGATGGGTCCTTACCCCGACGCAACCGCCGTTTTCGACATCGATGCGATTGGTCTGACGAACATGGTGAACAAGCTGAACCACGGTCTGGACCTCGGCAACAATCCGACCGGCAAACCGACAGCGTTCTCCATCGGTGTCGGCGTCAATCCGGGCGCGGTTAACATGGACGAAGAGCTGAGACGATTCGAATGGAAGATCGAAGCGGGGGCGGAATATGCAATCACCCAACCGGTGTTCGACACTGAGCAGCTGCGCGAGTTTCTCAAACGCATCGAGCACTGCCGCATTCCCATCGTCGCCGGCATCTGGCCGCTGGTATCATTTCGCAACGCAGAGTTTCTGCACAACGAAGTGCCGGGCGTGCGCGTCACTCCTGAAATCATGGAACGCATGCGCGTCGCTTCGACCATGAGCAAGGAAGCCGGCCGCGACGAAGGCTTGAAGATCGCGCGCGAATGTCTTGTGGAAGTCCGCGATCTAATTCAAGGCGTGCAGGTTTCAGCGCCATTTGGCAATGTGAAGTACGCCTTGGAAGTGTTCGATGCCCTGCCGGAGTTCGGTGCAAACAAAGAAGCCGACGCCCCGATGCTTGGTAGATAGGCAATCAGTCGTCTGCGGGCAGCGCGGGACAGAAGCCCGACCGTCAGGGAGGGCTGCGCACGGTGGTGTCCTATTCGAGAGATTTCCTTCCCAGGTAAAACGATCCACGAAAACACACGAAGCGGAGTTGGTCTTATTCGTGCGGCTTCGTGGATCGTGAATCTCACAAGTGAGGTCAGTACCGGGAGCGGTAGCGACCGGGTCTCAGCCCACACAACCCGAGATCGCGAGGACGAGGCCCAGTCGCTACCGCTCCCGGTACTGACCTCATCGCCGAACTGGCGCCATGCTCTAATAAAATAATAAATAATTTAGGACACTACCGCTGCGCAGTCCTTGCTAACGCGCGGGCTTCTGACATGCTAAACTCCAAGCATCAGTGAAACAGCAGGCGTTTGCCAGACGAACTCGGCGCCATCTGCGCGTTCGGAAGATCAGGACCCGCGCACGTTACGGCCGTAGACGACTAAGACAAATTTCGCGCACCGCAACCCTGGGCGGACTCTTTCTCTCGTTCCTCAAAATCGGACTCACCGGATTTGGCGGCGGCTTTGCCGTCCTTTCACACATAAGAAGTATCGTAGTGCTCGAGCGTCGCTGGCTCGGCGAGCATGACTTCGTCGAGGCGCTCGCTTTGGGTCAGAGCCTGCCTGGCACTGCCGCCGGCAACGCAGTTACTTATGTGGGATACAGGTTGCGCGGATGGCGCGGCGCCGGCGTCTCTCTTTCGGCTTTCATTCTTCCCTCGATGCTCATGATGATCGCGTTGGCGATCTTCTATGATCGTTTCCGCGCGCTGCCTAACACAGAGCAGTTGTTTCATGGCTTCAACGCCGCGGTGGTTGCGCTAATCGCTGTGACTGCCTGGCGCATGGGCAAACAAACCGTAAGCAAACCGTGGCAACGGATCTTGATGATTCTCGCTTGCGCGGCCGTGGTGGTTTTCAAGGCGACTGTCGTCGAAGTTATTTTGCTTTCCGGCTTAGTCGGCATCGGAATCGAAGCTTTCAGCGAAAGACAGTTGTCGCGGCTGGAAAGAATCCGCGGATTCGCCGCCCGCCGCCAGCGACGCATTCGCAACCGCCTGATTAAGAGACGAACCAAGCCGCACAAATTCTTTGGCGGCTATCTGACGGAAGCGATGGCCGAAGAGCGTCTGCGACGAATGAGTGAGGCCGGCATCGCCCAGCCGGACGATCTGGACGAATACGAGCACGAAGATCTGTCGGAAGAGTTTGAATCGAAAGAGCTCGGATCGGATGAACCGGGATCGGGCAAGAAGCCTTTTTCGCGCGCGCTCTTTTTGGTGGCAATACCGGGGCTGGCGAAGCTCGGGCTCGCGCTCTCTTTGGCGTTTATCTTTCTGCGCATCGGCGCAGTCACCTTCGGCGGCGGTTTTGTAATGATTCCGGAGATCGAGGCCGAAGTCGTCAATGCACATCACTGGCTCACGCATCAGGAATTTGCCGACGCGACGGCCCTGGGACAGATCACCCCCGGCCCCGTCCTGATCATGGCGACGTTTGTCGGTTATCGCGTAGCGGGAACGATTGGGGCCCTGTTCGCGACCATCTGCGTTTTCCTGCCTTCGTTCCTGATGACGATCGCGGCGGGTTCCTCGTTTAGACGCTTTAGATCAAATCGCCAGATGCAGGCTTTCCTTCGCGGCGTCGCGCCGGCGGTTGCCGGTCTACTGGTCGCTGCCGCCTGGAGCGTGGGCCGATCCGGCATTCATTCGATCGTCGGTCTATTGATGGCGGTGATCATTACAGTGATCCTGCTGCGCTACCGGCCAAACGCATTCTGGGTGCTGATCGGAGCGGGCGTATTTCGATACTTGCTGGCGTTGGTTCTGTGGTGAGCTAGCTATTAGCGAGCGCTGGATGAAGCGGAGAAGATGTTGGAGGAGTTGGGTGCGAAGGAGTAGAAACTAACGTTAGTGAATCGTTCGCGCGTGATGTCGTGTTTGGAGTCCCGTAGGGACGAAATGTTTATAGCTCGCGCCGCACCATCAAACTCATGAGCCCATTTTATGGGCGGCACAATGTTTCGCTCCTCCGGAGCTACGGAATCGTTGAGATCACGGGTGCTATAAACATTTCGCCGCTACGCGGCTTCGAGCTTCCGATTCCTTTATTGCTGCTACGCAGGGCTCGTCGTTTAATCAAACCTCGCGTTCTCCTAACCAAGATGCTTCCTTAGCGCGCCTTCCAACTCAGGTTGCTGAAACTCGTAACCCGCATCGCTCAATTTCTTTGGGATGACGCGCTGGCTCGTGAGGAGCATCTCGTCGGCCATTTCGCCGAACGCTAATCTCACTGCGAACGCCGGCATCGCCAGAGCCGTCGGGCGCGAGAGCACGTGCCCGAGCGTCTTGGTGAAGATTTCGTTTGTGACTGGATTCGGAGAGACTACATTCAATGGTCCGCGCAATGACTCGTTCTGGAGCGCTAACTGAATCGCGCCGACCGCGTCGTCAATAGCCACCCAGCTTATGTATTGCTTGCCCGAACCGACTTTTCCGCCCATGCCCATTTTAAAGGGAGTCAGAAGCTTCGCCAGCATGCCGCCTGCGCGCGCGAGGATTGGTCCGAACCGCAGATTGACTGTCCGCACACCGGCCTGGACAGCAGGCTCAGTCGCCATCTCCCATTCGCGGCAGACGCCGGCGAGAAAACCGCCGCCCGATTCACTCTGTTCGTCGAGAGTCTCGTCGCCACGATCACCATAGATTCCCGTGGCCGACGCGCACAGGAATACCGCCGGGCGCTGCTTGAGCCTGGCTATCGCTTCGCTCAACAGATGAGTGCCGTTCACACGGCTGTCGTGGATCTTGCGCTTCTGATCATCGGTCCAGCGCCCCGCGGCGATGTTTTCGCCGGCGAGATTGATTACCGCGTCGAAGCCTTCCAGTTGAGTGGCGTCAATCTGATCATTATTCGGATGCCATTCAATCTCTCGCGCTCCGGCTGACGAACGAACCAGGCGCGTGACTTCAGCGCCTTCGGCCTCCAGCGCCGGAATCAGCGCTGAGCCCACCAGGCCACTCGCACCCGCGATCAAAACTTTCATGCTCTCGGTCTCCTTAAAGCCACCTCTAGCAGGTTGCTGAAAAAGGCGAAATCGGCCACGGAGGCACAGAGTCACAGAGAAAAGGCAGATCAGAATTGATCAGAAATGCCAATAGACCTGACCTCTCTTTGATTTCATCCTTCTCTGTGTCTCCGTGTCTCTGTGGCTAACCAGTTTTTCAGCAGCCTGCTCGGGCAGGCGGTTTGACCTGACGTTCAAGACGAAATCGGTGAATCACTGAATCCTAACCCAGCGATACGAAAAGACCTACCAATAAACGAATTTACCAGAGAAAAGCGGGCCCAGCACTCGCTGAAGTTGCAAGATCCGTTGGATTGTATTTCCCGCACAACTCTGTAGAATCCCCGCGCCAAATTACCGCCTGTGCATCGCGCTAGAATACTCCCCTTCATACTCGCCGGCGCAACCGCGCTCTGTCTTATCGGTCTGCGTGGAGTGCGCACGCAATCTATCGGTCTGCGTCGCATCACGAACACCACCGAAGAAGGCATCAACATCAATCCGTCGATCAGTGGTGACGGCAGAATACTCGCCTTCGAATCAACCGAGGACATCGCCGGCGCCGGTGGCACGGACCACTTCCGCGCAATTCGCGCCAACGTTGCGGCCGATCCCGCGACCTTCTTTCAAATGGGAGGGACGCGTGCGGTGGCTCCGGCAATTTCGCAGGATGGATCGCGCATCGCGTTTGCCTCAAAGGACGATCCGCTGGCGACCAACCCGGACGGCAACTCGGAAATCTTTCTCTTCGACGGCGCCAAGCTGACTCAGGTAACCAACACTTCGCCCGGTGATGTCGCAAACCGCGTTACGAACGGAAACTTCCAACCTTCAATCAGCGACGACGGCCGCTTCATAGCCTTCTCTTCAAACCGCGACCAGACAGGACAGAACTCCGACGGCAACCTGGAGCTTTTCATCTACGACACGCTCGCGGGCAGCTTCACTCAATTGACTAACACATCAGGAATAGTTGGATCGAGCGACGCGAAGATTAGCGGAAACGGCGCCAGTGTTGCCTACATCCGTGACAACGGAACCACGCCGAGTGCCCAGCGCGATCTACTGGAGCAGCCCCGCGTAGGCTTCGGCCCAGCCACGCTGCTCGCCGGCAACGTTCAGTCCCTGGCTATGACGTATGGCCGCGCGATCAGCGACGACGGCACGCGCGTCGTCTATTCCGCTGAGACTGCGACCAACTCAACGCAGGTTTTTCTCTTCGACGGTCGCGGTGCCGCGACAAGACAAATTACTTCGCTCGGCGTGCGTACGACGGAGGTACCGCTGCACCCGACTATCAGCGGCGACGGGACGCACATCGCCTTTGCGGCGCGGCGAAGTGTACCCGGCGCTCCCGCCAACTCGGACGGCGGCGTCGAGCTTTACGTCCTCGACATCCCGTCATCGCAAATGTCGAAGATTACGAACGCGCCTTCTTCCCCCACCGCGGACGTAGTCTCTTCTCTCAACGATGACGGATCGATCGTCGCTTTCAATTTTCCGCGCATCCTTTCGGGCGCAGTTGCAAACAGCGACTCAGCGAACAATTCCGAGATTTACATTACCGGGACTCCACCGCGACCACTTTTCGGCGCGATCACGGTCCAAAACGGGGCTTCTTTCGGCAAGGAACCTTCGACAACCAAAGCGGTTGCGCCTGATAGCATTGCGGTGGCGAACGGCGGCGCGTTGGCCAACTCGACCCAGCAGTCACAAAAGCTGCCAAACGGAACCTTTCCAACAAACGTGGGCGGTACCACTGTGACGGTCAATGGTCGCGCAGCGCAGATCTTTTTCGTGTCGCCGGGCCAGGTGAATTTTCTCGTACCGCCCCAAACTGAGATTGGTACCGCGGATGTAACAATCACTAATTCTGAGAACTTCACTTCACGTGGAACTGTTCCCACGCTGCGCGCGGCGCCCGGCGTGTTTACGACGAGCGGCGACGGCGAAGGCCCGGGAGTGATTCTTAACAGCGATGCCTTGCAGGAAGGACCCTTCGATCCGACCAACGGCAACCTGCGTTTGACTATCTTCACCACCGGCGCGCGCAATGCGAGTCAAACCGTCGTCTCGATGGGCGGGCGCGTGGTCAATGCGGAGTTCGTACTTCCCTCGCCCGACATGTCGGGACTCGATGAGGTCCACGTCCTCGTTCCCGCAGACCTGCGGGGCGCAGGCACCATAGACCTCTTTGTTCAGTCCGATAGTCGCGCGAGCAATCCCGTCTCGGTAACTTTCTCCGGCGACTCCAGTCGTGACATAGCCATCAACGAGGTGCTAGTCGATCCGCCGACGGGAACTGCCGGCGACGCCAACCACGACGGCACGCGCGACTCTTCGCAGGATGAATTCGTCGAGTTTGCCAACGCGACCACACACGACATTGACATCAGCGGATACCAACTGTTGACGCGCAGCTCAACGGCAACCACTGACACTCTTCAACACACATTTGCGGGTGGCACCATCCTCCCGGCGTGCTCCGCCATAGTCGTTTTTGGCGGCGGGACTTTCGATCCTGCTAATCGGGTTTTCGGCGGCGCGCAGGTTGTGAAGGCTTCAACGAACGGTCTATCGCTGACGAATTCGGGCGGAGTAGTTACCCTGCGCAATCAATCCGGCGCCATCGTTACTTTCTTATCTTACGGCGGCTCGACCGGCCTCAACGGGCAAGCCAATCAGTCGCTCACGAGGTCGCCTGATGTAGCGGGTGCATTTACTCTGCACCAGTCTGCGACCGGAAACGGCGGTAGACTGTTCAGTCCTGGAACGCAGGTAAACGGTGCGGCATTCACCGCCTGCCCACCGATCGCGCGCATCGTCGTTTCACCTTCGTCCACGGCCATCGACGCAGGAGCGAAGCAACAATTCACTGCCCAGGCATTTGATTCCGCCAACAACCCCGTGACCGGCGTCATCTTCGCGTGGCAGTCCGGCAATACCCCGGTGGCAACCATTGACCAGAATGGACTGGCTACCAGCTCTACGGCGGGATTGACTGAGATTCGGGTTTCCGCCCGGGGTATCCAATCGGCTCCGGCGACGCTGACCGTGCGCGAAGTCCAGCGGGTGCTCACCCGTGTCGACGTGACGCCGCAATCCGCAGCCATTCCCGCGGCCGGCGCCCAGCAGTTCACCGCCAGGGGTATCGATCAGTTCGGAAACGAGATCGTGGGTCTGACATTCGCCTGGGAATCTTCAAACTCGAGTACGGCCACCATTGACCAGACAGGTTTGGCGACGGGAGTAGCCCAGGGTCAGTCAACGATTAAGGCTACAACTCAGAATGTCACGGGCACTGCTACTCTGAACGTTACAGTCCCGACGATCGTCGTCAACGAGGTGCTCGCCGATCCGCCCACGGGAACTGACGGCGACGCCAATCACGATGGCACACGCGACTCTGCCCAGGATGAGTTCGTCGAGTTGGTTAATTCGACGGGCGGGAGGATCAACATCTCAGGCTGGTCAGTGCGAACGCATGCGACCACCAACTCGACCGAAGCTGTGCGGCATACATTCACCGCGAACACGACCCTACCCGCGGGCGAGGCGATGGTGGTTTTCGGTGGCGGTACTTTCAACCCAACCGACCCATTGTTTGGTTGTGCTCAGGTAGTGAAAGCTTCATCCGGCGGCTTGTCGCTAACCAATGGGGGACTGACTATCCTGGTGCGCGACGGATCCGGAAATCTGGTCACTCAGTTTTCTTACGGTGGCACGACGGGTTTGAGCGGAGGCAATGCTCAATCGCTGACGCGGTCGCCAGACGTCACCGGCAACTTTGTGCTGCACACAACGATCGCCGGAGCACGAAAGCTCACTTCGGGTTTGAAGGTTGATGGCACACCTTTCGGAAACTGCCCCGGCCATCCAGCTACCGTCACGATCTCGCCGCCGTCTACCAGCATTAACGTCGGGCAGACGACGCAGTTCACGGCGCAGGCTTTTGATCAGTTTGGCCGGGCGATGACTGGCGTGGCGATCATCTTTGCCTCAGACAACACGACTGCGGCGACCGTTGATTCAGTCACGACGAACCCGATCACGGGAATCGCGACGGCAAATGTCTCCGCGCACAATCCAGGGACAGCACACATCACCGCCTCGGGCACGGATGGCACCACCACGGCCAACAGCACTCAGGCAACGCTGACCGTAAACGGTCCGTTGTTGACGATTAACGATGTCAGCCTGAATGAGGCCAACTCTGGCACAACCACTTTCACTTTCACGGTCAGCCTTTCCCAGCCAGCCCCAACCGGAGGCGTCACCTTCAATATTGCGACGCAGGATGGTACGGCAGCGACCGCTAACAACGACTATGTTGGGCGCAGCCTGACTGGACAAACGATCGCCGCCGGTCAGTCGACTTACACCTTCGACGTAACGGTCAACGGCGACCTGAGTATTGAGCCAAACGAAACGTTCCTTGTGAACGTGACTAATGTTTCAGGTGCGAGTATCGGTGACGGGCAAGGCGTCGGGACGATCATAAACGACGACAGTCCGTCGCTGAGTGTTAACGATGTCTCGACCAACGAGGGCAATAGCGGCACAACCATATTCACCTTCACTGCTAGTTCGCCCCTGCCTGCTCAGACCGGCGGAATTACTTTTGACATTGCCACCGCTGATGGGACTGCTACTACGGCGGGCGGCGACTATGTCGCGCGCAGTCTGACGAATCAGACAATTCCTGCCGGCCAAACCAGTTACACCTTTGACGTGACGGTCAACGGCGACACGCTGGTCGAGCCAAACGAGACTTTCACTGTGAACATTACGAATGTCTCTGGCGCGAGCGTCACGGATGGGTCGGGCCTGGGAACAATTCAAAACGATGACACCGCGAACCTGGTCATCAGTCAGGTCTATGGCGGCGGCGATAATTCCGGCGCGCCCTTCCGCAACGATTTCGTCGAAATCTACAACCACGGGACGACAACCGTGGACTTCTCGATCACGCCCTACTCGATACAGTACGCCAGCGTCGGTGCTAATTTTGGTACCAGTAAGACGAACCTGACCGCCGGAACGCTCGCTCCCGGCCGGTACTTCCTGGTCCAGGAATCGGGCGGCACCACGAATGGCGTTGCGTTGCCGACGCCTGACGCTACCGGCACCATCGCAATGGCAGGCACCGCAGGCAAAGTGGCGCTGGTCTCGGGCACAACGGCGCTCCCAACTGCGACTTGCCCCGGCGACGACGGCTCGTCACCGTTCAATCCGAGTAACGCGGTCATCGCTGACCTTGTCGGCTATGGCAACAGTGCAACAACCACGGGCCATTGCTATGAAGGGCCTGGGCCGGCGGCCGCGACGTCCAACACCACTGCGGACTTCCGCAAGGCCGGCGGCTGCGTAGACACAAACGACAACGCGGCTGACTTCTTTGTCGCGACGCCAAATCCACGCAACACCAGCTCGCCCGTTGGCGACTGCAAGCCGGACATCACCATCAACAACATCACGGTCACGGAAGCAAATACCGGGACGGTAAACGCGACTTTCACCGTTACGCTATCGGCTGCCAGCGCCAATACAGTCACGGTGAACTATGCGACAGCCGATGGGACGGCGACTGCGCCTGGGAACTATCAATCGACGAGCGGCACACTCACCTTTAATCCCGGCGACCTGACCAGGACGATCACGGTCCTGGTCAACGGCGACACGCTGGACGAACCGAACGAGACGTTCTTCGTCAATCTTTCAAGTGCGACGAACGGCGTGCTGGTCGACAATCAGGGACAAGGAACGATTACCGACAACGACCCAACGCCTTCCCTGTCAATCAACGATGTCTCAGTCGCCGAAGGTGATGCGAGCACCACGCCCGCGACTTTCACGGTCACGCTTTCCGCCGCCAGCGGTCAGATGGTGACCGTGAACTACGCGACGGCCGATAGCGCGGCCGTTGCCGGCAGTGATTATCAGTCGACCAGCGGGACGCTCACGATCAATCCTGGTGAGACCTCAAAGCCC
>JBGPWS010000031.1:0-20463 GCA_041492345.1 Pyrinomonadaceae bacterium
AGGCGGGCGCCATCGCCGAGGTGAAAAGCGCGATAACCAGTAACGTTTCCCCACGGAACTGGCGGGCCCAAGATCATTCAGTTCATACCGGGCCCGCCAGCCGTAACTTCGTTGAGGAACGCTTCTGTCGAACGGTTACGAACAAGCGTCCGACCTCGAGCTGGCGCGCCAGGCGCGCGCGGAAGACGAGTCCGCCTTTGCCGAGATAGTCCGGCGTTATAGTCCGCGAGTGTTCAAGGTCGCGAGCAGATTCTTTCGCCAGCGCAGCCTGGTCGAAGAAGCGGCGCAGGAGGTTTTCTTAAAAGCTTTCACCCAACTGGGAAGCTATGAAGGACGCGGCTCAATGGAAGGATGGTTGACGCGTATTGCCACCAATACCTGCCTGAATATTCTCCGGGCAGCAAAGCGACGACCCGAACTGACAGTTTCTGATCTTACTGAAGATGAAAACCACTGGGTGGATGAGAAACTTTCAGATGTGAGTAGCGAGCGTCACCGCTCGGCCGAGCGCAAGCTCGTTGCCGCCGATCTGGCGGATCGCCTGCTTGAAACTTTGTCTCCTGAGGATCGAATGACCTTAACCTTGATTGACGGCGAAGACGCTTCGGTCAAGGAAGTAGCAGAAATGACGGGCTGGTCAGAATCGAAAGTTAAGGTGCGGGCCTTTCGCGCTCGCAAGCGGGCCCGGGAGGCAATGGAAAAGTTGTTAGGCCGAAGAGGAACAAAGGGCGGCCTTGATTTGGCTGGCAGGTAGCGGAAAGCGCAGGTGAATGATGAAAGAGAAGCATGTCATCGAGATTCTGGAAAACTCGCCGCTGGCAAGTCTGACTGAAAGCGAATTGCTCACGGTCCGCAGTCATGCCGAAGGCTGTCTGGCGTGTCGCCGCGCGTACGAAGTGGCTCAGCTTTCAACTCTGCTGATCAAGGGGCGCGCTGCAGAGACGATCGAACCGTCACCCTTTTTCCAGACGCGCGTGCTGGCGGCTTTGAGAGAACAACAGGCAAGCAATAACGTCCCCGTCCTTTCGCGTCTGTGGAAATCGGCCGGGGCGCTGGTCTCTTCGATGGCTGTGACGACCGCGGCGCTGGCGGCTTTGAGTTTTCTGGCTCCGGACGCGGGAATGGGAACGTCGCAGGAGAACACGGCTGCTTTGAATCCGTATTCCGCTGAAGCAGTCGTCTTCAATCAAGATCAGAGCGACGAGATGACGGACGAACAGGTCCTGAGCGCGATCTACACAGACGAAGGCGAGGCAAGGTAACCCATGGACTACACTGCTAAAAACAAGTGGCTGGTTCGCGGCGCGATAGTAATTATCTTTGTGCTCGGCTTTGCCGCGGGCATTCTGGCTTTGAACGTTTATCGTGGCTGGGTGCGCGCGGCTGGACCAGGTCGCGGTGAAGACAGGTTCGAGCAAATGTCCGCTCGCTTACAACTCAACGCCGAACAGAAGACGAAGGTGCAACAGGTACTCGGCGATACCAGGGAACAACTGCGGGCCGTGCGAAAAGACTCAGAGCCACGCGTCAGCGAGATTCGGAAGCAGACCGACCAACGCCTGCAACAGATCCTGACGCCCGACCAGTGGCAGCGTTTTCAGCAGATGAGAGATGAGATGCGGGCGCGGCGTGGTCGCGGCGGGAGAGATGACGCGCCGTAAGACAAGGCAAAAGTAAAAAGGCAAAAGGAAAAAAGGCACATCACGGATTCCCCTTTTTTCCTTTTTCCTTTTACCTTTTTCCTTCTAAAGCGCCGACGCGCCGGAAACGATCTCGATGATCTCTCTGGTAATCGCTGCCTGACGCACGCGATTCATGTTAAGCGTCAGTGAAGAGATTAGGTCGCCGGCGTTCTTCGAAGCGGCGTCCATCGCGGTCATGCGCGCTCCCTGTTCAGACGCGATCGATTCGAGCAGGGCGCGAAAAATTTGGGTCTCGACCAGGCGCGGCAGCAAGCGACTGAAGATTTCCGCCGGTGGTTGTTCGTAGATGTAATCCTGGGAGTTGGCGTTATCAGACTCTTCCGTTGCTTCAGTAGCACGAGAGATGGGCAGCAGTTGCTCGACTACAATTCGCTGATTCAGGACCGATTTGAACTCGGCAAAGATCAGGAAAACCTTGTCGATCTCTTCGTCTTCGGTAAATCGATTCACCACATCGCGAGCCACTTCGAGCGCTTCCGAGAACTCAACGCGGCCTTTGCCGGTCAGGCCGACGTACTCGCCAACGATCTTGCCGCGCCGCCGGAAAAAGTCGCGGCCTTTGCGTCCGATTGTCAGGAGTTCAATCGTCTTATCGGCATTTTCTTTCCCAAATGCCTGCGCGGCTTTGAGCAAATTAGTGTTGAAGGCGCCGCACAAGCCTTTGTCGGCAGTGACCAAAACGACAAGATAACGTTCGTCGCCGCGCGCGTCGAGGAGCGGATGATGGAAGTCTTCAGGCGTTTGCGCCGCCAGTTGACTCAACACCTCGTTCATCTTGTTGGCAAAAGGTCGGGCGCTAACGACGCGATTCTGCGCGCGCTTCAACTTCGCCGCCGACACCATCTTCATTGCCTTGGTGATCTGCTGCGTGTTCTTTACCGACTTGAGGCGCCGGCGAATGTCTAAGAGATTAGCCATCGAACTCGAAACCCGAAACTTGGAACTCGAAACTGAATTCGTTACGCCGCCGCCGCCCGCGCGTTCTCGGCCCAGCGATCTTTGAAATCCTTCAGCGACTGTTCCAGGTCCTTCTGAATCTCGTCGGTGATTGCTTTCTTCTCGCGCAGCTTTTGCAGGATGCCGGGATGCGAATTCTCAATAAAGCTGAGCAGTTCGGCTTCAAACTTGCGAATGTCTTCTACTGGCACGTCGTCGGTGAAACCGTTCGTGGCCGCCCAGATGATCAGCACCTGCTTCTCGACGTCAATTGGCTGATACTGCGGCTGCTTTAGAATTTCAGTCAGACGCTGTCCGCGCGCCAGTTGGGCCTGCGTCGCTTTGTCGAGGTCAGACCCGAACTGCGCAAACGCTGCGAGCGCGCGATACTGCGCGAGTTCGAGTCGGAGACCTCCCGCGACCTGCTTCATCGCCTTGATTTGCGCCGCGCCTCCCACGCGCGAGACTGAGTTGCCGACGTCGATTGCCGGCCGAAGACCGGCGTTGAAAAGATCGCCCTGAAGAAAGATCTGCCCATCGGTGATCGAAATTACATTCGTCGGAATGTAAGCCGAGATATCGCCCGCTTGCGTTTCGATTATCGGCAGACTGGTCAGCGAGCCGCCACCTTTCAGGTCGGAAAGTTTCGCCGCGCGTTCGAGCAGGCGCGAGTGCAGATAGAACACATCACCTGGATAGGCTTCGCGGCCCGGCGGTCTCCGCAGCAGCAAAGAGATCTCGCGATATGCCGCTGCTTGTTTCGAAAGATCGTCGTAGATGGTCAGGGCGTGCTGTCCGCGATCGCGAAAATATTCACCCATTGCCGCGCCTGAGTAGGGCGCGAGAAACTGCATGGCCGCCGGATCTGAAGCGGTTGCCTTTACGACAATCGTGTAATCCATGGCGCCAAAATCGTGCAGAGTCTTTACCACCTGCGCGACCGTCGAGGCCTTCTGGCCGATCGCCACATAGATGCAAATGACGTCCTTGCCGCGCTGATTGATGATCGTGTCGACGGCTATCGCGGTTTTCCCGGTTTGACGGTCGCCGATAATCAACTCGCGCTGGCCACGGCCGATGGGAACCATCGAATCGATCGCTTTCAGACCGGTCTGCAAAGGCTCTTTGACCGGCTGGCGATCGACGACGCCGGGAGCAATGCGCTCGACCGCGTAATATTCATCGGTCAGGATCGGTCCGCGCTCGTCGATAGGATTCCCGAGCGCGTCCATCACGCGGCCGATCAGCGCCTGGCCCACCGGTACTTGCATGATGTGCCCGGTGCGCTTGACCAGATCGCCTTCTTTGATTTTCTGAAAGTCGCCGAACAGCACCGCGCCAACTTTGTCTTCTTCCAGGTTAAGCGCCAATCCGCGCACTTCGTGTGGAAACTCGAGCAGCTCACTGGCCATGACTTTCTCGAGACCGTGAATCTCGGCAATGCCGTCACCGACCTTGATTACCGTGCCGACTTCCGACACAGTGACGCCAGTTTCAAAGTTTTCGATCTGCTGCCGGATGATTTCGTTAATTTCGTTTGCTTTAATTGGTTCCATGAGTCATTTCCGATTTCCGATTTCCGATTTCCAATTGCCGACTTGATTTTGCTTTCAATCGGCAATCAAAAATTGGCAATCGGCAATGCCTACCCTGCCATCTTCTCTTTAATCTGCTGCAAATGATTTCGCACTGAGCCGTCGTAGACGGTCGAGCCGATGCGCGTCACCAGGCCGCCAATCAAGTCCGGATCGGTCGTAAAGTCGATCCGCACTTTCTTGCCGGTCAAAGTCGAGAGCTTCGCGTGTAATTTCTGCTGAGCATTCTCCGGCACGGCCCGCGCCGTGGTCACAATGGCAGCGACCATGCCTGCGCGCACGTCGAGTATTTCCGCAAACTTTTGATTAATCTCACCCAGTTCAGTGAGCCGCTGATTCTGTAGCAGCACTTTCAGAAAATTCGCCGTGGTCGGCCTTGGCTTCACCCGCTCGATCAGTTTGTTGAGTACGGCCCGCTTCTTATCCAGGGCGATTGTCGGATTGCGAAAGACCTCCTGGAGGTTCGAGCTGGACTGCAGCATCTGCTCCCAGGCAAGCAATTCTTCCTGCACTTCACGCGCCTCGCCGCGTTCCAGCACGACATCCGCCAGCGCCGAGGCATAGCGACGCGCCACCGTCTGCACACTCATTGGGCCAACCCCTCCAGCTCTTCGATGTTACTTGCGATCAGGCGCGCGTCGTCTTCCGGTTTGATTTCGCGCCGCACAATTTCTTCCGCCAGGCGCACGCTCTGCTCGGCGGTGTAGCGCCGCAGTTCTTTCCTGGCAGCCTTGCCGGCACGCTCGATTTCCCGCAACGCCTGCTCGCTTAGTTTGGCGATCTCAGCTTCAGTTGAATGCGCGATGCGTTCGCGCTCTTCTGCGGCTTCGCGCACGGACTGTTCCTTGATAGTCGCAACTTCAGTATCGAGCAGCCCCAGGCGCTCTTCAACCTCTTTCAGTTTCGCCAGTGCCGCGTCGCGCTCCTGCTCTGCGCGGGCCAATTCGCGCTTGATGCTTTCGCGCCGGGCCTTGAAGATTTCGCCTAACTTTGCCTTCCTGGTCAGAATGTAGACCAGTGCGAGAACAAAGATCGCCAGGTTGACGAACTTCCACAGCTCAAAGCCGGGATAGTCCCACCAGCGCGTTTCTTCCGCTCCGGCGAAAGCCAGCAAGACGTTGGTGATGATAAGAGATAGAAACATCGTTAGTTCATATCTGCGTTCGTGAGCGGGCGACTGAGAACGAGGGTGCCAATCTCAATGGCGATGTGACGCGCGTCAACTTCCAGCGTGACGCGCGCTTCCTGCGCCTGACGCTGAATCGATTCCTTTTCCAAGGCGATCGATGCGGCCAGCTTGGCTCGCATTTCGTCCAGCTTTCTCTGACGATCCTGCATCTCTCCAGCGCGCTCACGCTCAGTGAACGCATAGGCCTCTGTGCGCGCCGCCCGCAAGGCACGTTCGTACTCTGCCAGTTTTTCGCTGAGGTTACGCAGGATCTCCTGGGCTTCAGTCAGACGACCGCGGGTGCGTTTCTCGCGCGCTTCCAAAATCTGATTGATGGGTTTGAAAAGCGTCGCATTCAGCACATAGACCATCACCAGGATGATCAAAACGTGCAAGAGCAAGGTGCCATCAGGCACAAGTTGAATTGAGTTTTCGGCAAAGCCGAGCGGGTGGACCATTGCGACTGTTCTTTGCTGGGAAATTAAGTTTTCAGATAGTCGAAGCCCGAGATCTGAGATTCGGTTCCGCCGCGGAACTGATAATACTTTGTCAGCCACGGTGACCCAACTGCAAGCGTGTCAAAAGCCTTGAAGGCTAACACGCGATTTTACAACGCGTCAAGGAGCGTTGCGGCTCAAGAAACCAATGTTTTTGTTGTCGACACTATGTGTCCATTGACACACCCCAAACGTACGAGTATAAGAAGCACCCAAGCGGTTACTGATGGTACTGAGGAACCAAATGAACTGGCGTCACGCTGTCCACTTGGATTCGTGAAAAACTTAGGCAAAATGCGCTTCGTGAGCTTCAAAACGCTGCGCGTCAGATAGAGTTCCCAAAAAAACTGACAGGAGGCTTTCGATGAATAGCGATGGCCCTTACGTAGCTGTAGCCACACTCTGTGACGCGGTTCTTAAGGAAGAAGACGGCAGGATCAGTTGTATTCGATTCATGGATAGGATCGACGTTAATATGACTTTTCCCGCAAGCGTTCCTGAGGCTCAGCAAATCCCCGCCATACCCTTTCCAGTACACGGCCTGTTGTCTTTCAAATCTGGGGGATTCAAAGGCAAGAAAACAATAAAGATCAATTTGGTGGCGCCTTCTGGAAAACTGGTGGAGTCTGAAGGCAAAATCAGCCAAACATTTCCCGCAGTCTTTCAAGGAGGCGAACACGGATTCAATCTGGTCCTAGATGTTACGCTTCAGACGAAAGAAGAAGGGCTTTATTATTTTGACATCTTGTTAGACGAAGAAATGATGACCCGTATCCCGCTTCGCGTCGCGTTCACAAAGCAAACGCAATCCGATGCGGCGGCTCAGCCGGAGAGCTTGACGAAGGCTGATACGTCGGGGGCGGAGGCGCAGAAGTAGCAAAGATAAGGCTTGCTCTGTAGCCTTCCACGAAAGGACTTAGTTGTCTCTCAAGTCTAGCTTCGTCTATGTAACCGTCAAGATATTCATAGATAGACGCGTTTATCTCATGGATTAGCTCCTGCGCATCTTGCGAACTATCTAGGTGCATATTCCACGAGTTGGTTATGAGCCAATCCTCGAACGGTTCAAAAGGAGTTTCGCCCACAAGGTAAGACGCAAGCTGATTGCGAATTTCGTTGATAGTGATCATGAGCTATCTCCTTACCAGCCCTATCCCTACCCTTCGTCGCGTCGATCTTTGGGACTTGCGACGATTATTCAACGAAGGGAAATACCTTTCCAAAATCCGCCAACAGAAATTGACCGCCCGAAGTGTCCGCTGTAATGCGGTGTCTGCGACTAGTCCTTACATAGGAAAGACTATTCCTCTTGGCAGCATTTCACAAACGCTAGAATTGTTGGACCCGATGAATAACAGCTTTATAGCAGAAATACAGCGATATATTAAGCCGGATGGAAGAATCGGCGCATCGGGCAAAAACGACCCCAAGAAGCTTGTAGTAGGCAACGTCGAATTTCACCAATCGCGGCCCGGAAATCCGGTTCCCAAGCTTAGGTCAAGCGAAATAAATCACCTTCTTAATAAGCGTGGCCCTGCCGCCCTCGTTACATACATCAAGAGCTTTTGGTTTCACTACCTCCCTTGAGCAATGTCCGATTAGGACACTGCCCCCTCCTAAGGCCTTCCTTGACATCGCATTGCAGCGCCGTTACGCTAAGTCTTTTCCTTGAGCGGGGGAATTATTATCTATGCCGAAGCGAACCTTTCAACCGAACAATCGCCGCCGCGCCAAGACGCACGGCTTTCGCGCGCGCATGGCGACCAAGAACGGCCGCCTGGTGATCAAGCGCCGCCGCGCCAAGGGCCGCAAGCGGCTCACACCGGCGCATTACTAAAGCCATTGGTCCCGAGCTTTGATGTCGCGCCGGTGAAAGTCAGCGAGGCGTTGCCGAAGCAGCGCCGGCTGCGCGCTCGGGCCGAGTTCCAAAAAGTTTATGCCGAAGGGCAACGCTATGACGGCCGGCTGCTGGCCGCTTTTTTGCGCAAGAACGAATTACCTGAGCATCGTTTGGGAGTGACGGCCTCGACCAAGGCGATTGGAAAGTCGGTCGATCGCAACCGGGCCAAGCGTTTGCTGCGTGAGATGTTTCGTCGCAGCGCCACCGAGCTGAAGGGCCTGCAGCAAGCGTACGACTGGGTCTTGAATGCAAAACGACCGTTGCTGGTCTCAGACGAGGAACATCGCTTTCGCGAGTTTCGTAAGATCATCGCTCAAGTAACCCAGGCCGAGCGGCGCGGCATTTAGTTTTGGAGTGCGCCGGCAAAGCGAAGCGGCGACGGCGCTTTGGTTAACGCCTTTGGTGAAAAGACAGATCAACAGATCGAACGAATCGAAAGCGGTGTCGCGCTGCGCTCGCCACCGCACTCCAAAGAATGCCGCTTAGCGATTTTGGATCATGGGCGCCATTCTTATTTCGCTCTTGAAGTTCTACCAAGCAGTAATCTCGCCGTGGCTGCCGCCCGCTTGTCGTTTTGTTCCGACTTGTTCTGAATATGCGCGTGAAGCAATTGAGCGGTATGGCGCGCTGCGCGGGAGCGGCATGGCCGTATGGCGGCTCTTGCGCTGTCAACCTTTTTGTCAGGGCGGCTACGATCCAGTGAAGTGAGAGAGAGCGCTGCGGTACGAATAGGAATTTCGAATTGAGATCTCCCTTCTCCCTCTGGGAGAAGGGCAGGGGAAGAGGGGCGTAACTGGGGCGGCGCGCTACTCAAGCCCTCTCCCTAACCCTCTCCCAAACGGAGAGGGAATCATATGAGGGGCGTTACTGAGAGTTAGCTAGAATGCAACAGCAACAACGATTCATTGTGGCTCTGGTCGCTTCAGCGGCAGTCCTGATTCTGTGGAATGTTCTTTTCCCACCGGTCAAGGCTCCGCAGACAAACGCCAACGCGAACAATCAACCCGTCACGCAAAGTTCCCTGCAACCAACATCGCAGGCAACAGCGCAACCGACAGCCAGCGCTACCCCGGCGACCGCGCAGACCACGCAGTCCCCGGCGCCGACACCCGACAATGTTCCGCAGCGAAAGCTCCGCATCGTAACGCCGCTTTACGAAGCGACGTTTGATACGCGCGGAGCGGTGGCCACCAGTTGGATTCTTAAGAAGGTGAGGAGAAGCGACGGTAGCTGGCGCGAGCTTTACTCAGCTTCTTCGACGAAGAACAATCTCAAGCCGCTGGAATTGATCGCGACGCCACCCGCGGGCGTAGCACCCGAACAACTTTTTCGTCCGTTCCAAATCGTGACCGGCGATGCCACGGCCGATAGCGTCCTGGCCGGCAGAAACTTCAAAGTTTCGGCTTCGGAATCAGGTGACACGACCATCGATGTCCCCAGCGGATCGCGACAGATCGAGTTCACTATTCACGATGATACTACCGGGCTCGACGCCACCAAGCGGATAACTTTCTTTGCTGATCGCTATATCGCCGAGATCGAACTCAAACTCACGCGAAACAATCAGCAGGTGCCGCAAGCCCAGTTGGCGATTGGCCCTAACATCGGGGACCAGGGCATCGATCACTACACTTTTTATTCCTTCGCGCCTGAAGGAGTGGCGGTCGTCAACGGGCAGGTGCGGCGCATCAACGCCCTGCAAGTCCATTCGGATCGCCAGAGCACCGGCACGATCAACTGGATACTCGAAGGCATCGGTCTCAAGCCAGTTGTTAATAAGCCTCCTGATCGCGAGCCCATCGAAGGCCCGGTGCAGTGGGCTGGAGTTGATGACACTTACTTCGGGATGATTGCGGTGCCGGCGAAGCCGACCTCCGGACTCGAGTACCGCGCGACCGCTTACGAGCAAAAGGTCAACGGTAAGACCGAACAACGATTTCTAATTACGGGTCTGGTTCCCGTGTCGACTGACGGTTCGAAAACTGAAATCTACACTGGCCCGAAAGATCACCGCCTGCTGGCCGCGGGCAGCGAAGAGATCAAACAACTTGGTGGGCCACAGGTCGATCTGGGCGAAGCGATCAACTTCGGCTTTCTCGGCAGCATGCGCCGTTTCCTCGCCGTGCCCATCCTTTTTGCGATCGACAGATTGCAGCGCCTGACCGGCAGTTACGGCGTCGCGATCATTCTCTTCACGATCTTCATCTACTCGCTCTTTTTCCCGCTCAAGTGGCAATCGTCACGCAAGATGAAAAAGGCGCAGAAGTACGCGCCGCGGATGAAAGAGCTGCAAGAGAAGTTGAAGGGGATGAAGTCAACCGATCCCCGGATGAAAGAGTTGCAGAAGGAGCAACTGCGGTTGATGAAAGAGGCCAACCCGCTCGGCGGATGTTTGCCGTTGCTGATTCAGATGCCGTTTCTGTTTGCGCTTTATAGCGCCATCACCATCTCGATCGACTTTCGCCAGGCGACGTTCTTGTGGATTCCCGATTTGTCCGGACCCGAGCCTTACATATTTGCTTTCATTCGCATCCTGCCGCTGTTATTCGCCAGCTCGATGATCGTCCTGCAGTTGCTAACCCCTGCGCCGACGGCCGATCCGATGCAGCGCAAGATGATGGCCGTCGGCATGCCGCTGATGATGCTCTACATTTTATGGAGCGCGCCGGCTGGTCTCCTGCTGTACTGGTTGGTCGGAAATATCGTGGGCTTCCTGCAACAGTTCATCATCAATCGGATGACCAAGTCGGAAGACGACGCACCGCCGCCTGACGGAAAGGGCGCTAAGAAAAAGCCCCCACCGAAGAAGTTGAAGCCGGCCGAGGCTTGATGGGTGGGCGCAAACCAATTGACAGGATTTACAGGTGACAGGATTTACAGGATTGACAAGATAGCAGAACAGCCTGGCCTGATTCTGATTAGCGAATCCTGTAAATCTTGTTAATCCTGTCTATTTTCGGGCCTTGGTGTTCTTAGGTTTCTCACCAGCCACCGCATAGTGCAGCCGTACGACCCCGTCTGAAAAACTACGACAGGACACTAGCTTCAATGGCACGGTGCGATGCCGGGGCGCGATGAGCGGAATACCTTCGCCAATCAGGGTTGGTATGACGTGGATGATGAATTCATCGATCGCGCCCTCGTCGAGAAACGAAGCGATGATGCCGGCGCCCCCCATCATCCAGATGTTTTTTCCCGCGAGCGAGCGCAGGCGTTTGGCAAATTCGGGAATCGGTTCCTTCACGAACTCAAAGCCTGGTGCGACTTTTTTCGGCGGGCGACGAGAGAAGACGTAGTTCTTAAGCTTGCTATAGGAATCAGTGCCGTCTTTGCCTTCTGACAGAAAACCCAACGCCATGTCATACGTCTTGCGCCCCCACAGAATGGTGTCAATCGAACGATAGAACTCGCCCATGCCATAGTTACCTTTCACGCGTGGACGATCCAGCCAATCAACCGCGCCATCGCGCCGCGCGATGTAACCGTCGGCGCTGGTGGCGATGTAAACGATGATCTTTCGCATGAGGAGTTCCGTGCAAGCCTGTTCGGCCTGCTACCTACGACTTACTCTTTCTTCTCCGAACCAGCCGAAGTTGTTCGAGTTCCTTCTTAAGCGGTGCCCAATATCGCCGGTCGATCTCGCGCTCAGCTAGTTCTTCCTTAAGCAGGGCGTCCGCCAAAGCAGCTTCGTTTCCGGGTTTCGCAAAATTCAAAAGCGTCGCCCATCAGCAACGCGCGCACGCGATTCCGCTGGATCGAAGAAAGGACTTTGCGTATCGGGTTCGGGATCAAGTGAGCCCCCCAGCGAAAGATAGGTCAGCCAGAGCTTTTCCGACTCGTGCCAACGTTCCAGTGGAGTCAGACTATACCACTCGGCCCATTCTTCTCCGACAAGTTCTTCGGCGGAAATCATAATTGAGAAGTCGAGATCTGCGCGTCGGCTAACTGTCGCTTGATTTGCTCTAACAATTCAAGGGCCTGTTCGCGCTGTACTGTTGGAAAGTCGTCTAAGAATTCGTTGAGCGAATGTCCGCCTGCAAGATAGTCAATGATCGTTTGCACCGGTACCCGCGTTCCCGCGAACACCGGTGTACCGCTCAGAATGTTCGGTGACCGAGAAATAATCTGGGTTTCGACTTCAGTTCGCATGAACCAATTCTAACACCCACAGTGAACAAGCAAACAGCGCCCCGGCTCGTAATATCCAGCAAACAGTGACGGTCAGTTTTGAGGAGAGTAGCACGGGCTGCCAGCCTGTGCGTCATGTGCAAACTTCGCGTGCTAATTGAAACGACCCGTTACGGAGCGCAGGCTGCCAGCCTGCGCTACTCTTTATCGTACCGTAACGGTAAGTTTGTATCTCGACGTGCGGACCAGAGCGTGAATCTTAAACACGGTAATCAAATAATCGCCGGTCCTGGGCAGCCGTCCGGAATAATCCATGTTGGTGTCGAACTCCAGCCCCAGGTCCACGTCTTCGGGACCAAGAATGGATTCTTCACGAGCGCTGTTATCCTCTCAAGATTACACATCATGCGCGGTGGAATCACAGACTGAAGTCTGTGCCACTAAAACTTCGGTTTCATGGTCATGACCGCGGCCATGGTCTCTATGCCATCCCAGAGGTTCTGTAAACGAATGTTCTCGTTCTCAGCATGCTGGTTGTTGTCATAATTAGCAATGGGAACGGTCACAGTAACGGTGCGGAGATGATTGGTGATGATTGACAGCGGCAGGCTGCCACCGGCGGTTGGCAGTCTGACTATCGGCTGCGTCGATGTGGCTTGCACGGCAGTAATCAAAGCCACTGAGATAGGCAAATCCATTCGGGTGCGCTCAGCATTGTAGCCGCCGGACCGCGTGGTCACTTTGGCAATCAGCGGATGTTGTTTTCGTTCGTCTTCGTTCGGGTCGCGATCGATAACATAGAAGCCCTGCTTGCGAATATGATCCACCAGTCGCTGTGCCTGCCTTCGGTGATCGTTGCCTTTCACCAGTCTTAGATCAAGCACGGCGGTGGCCGTAGTGGGAATGACGTTGCGAGCCAGGGCGCCGATGTCGCCGCTATTCATACCGTTGATATTCAGCGACGGTTGATTAATCAGCTCAAGCAAACTGTTTCCGGCGCCTTCCGCGCGCGCGAAACCCAGTTGTGATCGCAGCTCGTTGTCATAAGCCGGGGCCTCAGCGATTGCGCGTTGCTCGGCTTCACCAAGCGGTTCGACTCCTTCGTACCATCCGGCGATCAGCACCCGTCCCGCATCGTCTTTCATCGAAGCGAGCAGGCGCGCCAGGAGCATTGCCGGATTCGGCGCCCAGTTCCCGTAGTGCCCGCTGTGGAGCGGCCGCTTCGCGCCATAGACGGTCACGTCAACATTCACGTCGCCGCGCACCCCGAAAACCACTTGCTT
This sequence comes from Pyrinomonadaceae bacterium, assembly GCA_041492345.1. Classification (GTDB taxonomy): domain Bacteria; phylum Acidobacteriota; class Blastocatellia; order Pyrinomonadales; family Pyrinomonadaceae; genus UBA11740. The sequence continues at coordinate 13,211 of JBGPWS010000031.1, forward strand.
GCGCCCTGACTGATGCACCGGGCCGTCGCAAATAATCCACGCATCAGCCTCGAGCAGATCCTGATTGAGACTGATGATCTCTCCCAGATGCGGCGAGCCGGCCTCTTCTTCGCCTTCAAAAATGAATTTGATATTCAGTGAGGGCGTGATGCCCTGCGCACGCAGCGCGTCAAAGGCAGTGAGGATCGCGGTGACGCCTGCTTTATCGTCTGACGAAGAACGCCCATAGAGTCGCCATTCCGGGTCGATCGGTTGACCATCATCAGCCAGCGGCACGATCCTTCCACCCGTTTCCAAGGGGGCCGATCGCCAGACAGGCTGCCATGGCAACGTGCCGGTCCACTGCTTTGGATCAGTAGGCTGACCGTCGTAGTGCGCGTAAAGAACTATTGAGTGAGTGGCGCCCGGTGTTTTCCATTCGCCATAGACAGCGGGCGGCGATTCCCTGGTTGCGGTTTCGAGCAAGCGGGGATTAAGTCCGCGGTGCTGCATCATCTCGAGAATGAACTCAGCGTTACGCCGGATGTTCTGACGATCAGAAGCAACGTTCGGAATTGCGAGCAACTGAGTGAACTCTGCAAGGATTTGCCGTTCATGAGCTCGGCGATAGTCGCGTACGGGAGATTGAGCGGAAGCGACCGTGACGGAAATGGCCACAATCGCCAGTGCCGAAGATCTGAAGAGAAGTCTCACGCGGCTGGTACAGTAGTGGGCTTACGCTCGCGATCGGCTGCAAAAGCGATGCACGCTTTCAAATCCTCGCGAGTGAGCTCGGGAAAATCTTCCAGGATCTGCTCTTCGGTCAAACCAGAGGCGAGGTATTCGAGCACCTCGTAGGCCGTAATCCGCAGTCCTCGAACGCAAGGCTTACCACCGCGTTTGTTCGGGTCAATCGTGATGTAATCGCGATAGTTCACAGCTTGAGGTTACGTCCGGCTTGTTCCCTGCGTCAAGATCCAGGTGTCACACACTCAGTCCGTAACGCTCGCGCAAAACTTCCATGTGATGACGCAGGTGTCCGGCCATGATAAAGGCCAGCGCCCGCACCGATACTGGCGATTCGTTAGCAGTGCCGATGCGCATCCATGCCGCTTCATCCAGATTGCGTAGCATGGCAATATTTGAATGGCGGACCAGACGGAACTCGCTTAGCAAATCTTCCAGATCGATACGATCGTAAGGCGCGCTCAACATGTACTCGTTTTGGTCAAAGCCGGGCAGATTATTCTGCTCGCCGCGCGCAATGCAAAAGGCGCGATAGCCAAACACGCGTTCCGCATCGATCAGATGGCCGATGATTTCGCGGATGCTCCACTTGCCCTCAGCATAAGCGTACGTCTCGCGATCCGGGGCTACTTTGCCCAGCAGCACATCCAGCGCGTCCAATTGTGAACGCAGCACCGGCAGAATTTCTTCCTCAGTCACGTGCCCAACATAGCCACGATAGTACGGAGCGTATTCCGTTTCGAGTGGTTGTCCCGATGTCATGAGCTTGTCCTCGCGCTTTCGCAGTGCATCTCTCTTGAATAGCCAACAACTGCGGGCTTATCAATCCGGCGGCCAGCGTTTAGGTTACCGACTTCAGTCGGTTCTTGTTTGCGGAAGTCCCAACTAAAGTTGGTACTCTAAGCGAACGTCAGTTAGCGTAATAACCCGGTCTGGAACGAGCGCTCAAATCAGGACGGTTGGGTATTTGTATCTGCACCTTCCGCCACGAGCCGTCGCGCTTTTCGTTCGTAGGTTTGTAACCGAGACTGTAAACCTTTCCCAGATCATTGATGACCTGATCGTAAACGCCATTCAGGTCTTCGATCTTGCGGGCCTGGTAATAAAGCCCGCCGCTTTCCTGCGCCAGCCGGGCCAGCGTCTTGCGCGCATTCTCATAAATCCTATGGCTGAAACTACTCATGTATTCGTGATCGCTTTCGGTATCGAGATAGATGGGAATGATCAATTCATCGCTCTTGCGGACGGTCTCCAGCAGATCGGCAAAGCTGATTTCCGAACCGCTCGTACCGCCGCCGAGCGCATTATCAACGCCGTCGGACATGATCACAATCGCCCGGCGTCTTTCCAGGCTTCGGGGCCCCACGACTTGATCGAGCGTGAACTTCAAAGCATCCCAAAACCGCGTACCGCCAAAGCCCTGGATCCGGTTAGCGCCCTCCGTTAGTTTGGCGCGGTCGGTGGTTAAAGGACAGACAACTTCCGTCTCATAAGCGAAGGTGACGATTGCCAGTCTGTCGGCTGGCCGCGCGGCTGCGATAAAGCGTTGGGTCGACTTGCGGATCAGATCGCGTTTGTCCGCTGTCGAACCTGACAGGTCAATCAAAAGTACTAAATCAAAAGGTACATCGGTGGTGGCGAAATAAGAGATCGATTCCTCGCGTCCGTTTTCGAGCACTTTGAAATCATTCTGTTCCAGCATGGCGTCGAACGATTTGAATTTGTTGCTGAAGACGCTCACGTTCAGGCTCACCAGATTCGTATCAACGCGAATGATGTCATCTTCATCGACTACCGGTGTTTCCAGTTCACCGGCAATTGCGCGGTCTATCGAACGCTTCAACGCCGGTGGCGGCGGCCGGCTCGGCGCGACGGCCTTTACCAGAGGCGTTTGATACTGCCTTTCGAGATTACGGAGGTGAGCCGCCAAAGGCGGCATGCCGAATTGCTTGCGCCGGTCGTCGACTTGCGACTCGGCCTCGATCGGAGTCAACACGAGAAAACCATTTATGACTTTTACCTGAGTACCAAACAACTGCTTCATCCCCGCGTCCACGCGCATTCGGTCAACCAATTCGGCCACGTCTGATTTTTCTGCCTCGCCCTTCTTTACCGCCGCGATAATTACCGGCAGCAGATCCGTTTGCAGGTCCAAACGCCGACTGTTCCTGAGGAGATATAACGTGGCGCCCACTCCGTCTTTGCCCACCAGAGCTGAAGTGGGCCAGCCAAACTCTTTCAGAATCTTACAGAGGCGGGCATTGTTCTGACCTCTGGCTTCGCTGACGCGCTTGGCGAAAGCATCGTTGGGAAGATCTTTTTCGACCCCGTTGTAAATAAGTGTTTCGGTCTTGCCGGCGAGTTTCAAAAGCTCGTCGCGCAGCTTCTTGTCAAAAGCCGCGCTTCGCGGCGAGTTCACCTGCGCCAGCATTGCCTTCACATCGTCCGCGCTGAGGCATTTGGATTGAGCGCCGGCGAACGCCGAGCAGAAAGTCAGCGCCATGACCGCGGCGACGGACCTGATAATGGTTGTCATAAGAGGATTGGCCCGCACTTTCAGCGGCCGCAATCGGAAAGCGAATCATATTGCGAGTTTATAACTCATGCAACGGAAGTACGTTCAGGTCAGTATCGCCGTCAATGCTGCGTGGCGATCTGTCGCGATTACTGTGGCAACTTGCCCTGTCTTTCCCCAGCTTTCCGGGGCAAAAGGTCGCAAGCACGAACATCGCGCCAGTGAATCTTGTGAAATCGGATTCGGGCACAGTCATTGCCCTTCAGCGGAGTCAGGGAGCTTGCAGAACACTAACAGTCAATGAACCGATTATCTCTTGCCCTCGTCTTTCTTTTGTTCGTCAGTGCCGCCGCGCACAGCCAATCCGTTGCGCGCGCGCAGCAACTCAGCACCACTGATAGCTTCATCTCTGAGAGTAAGATCGAGACCGAAGCTATCGATGAGCGCATTTTGGCGGTGCGCAGTATTGCCGCATTGAAACGTCTGGATGACGACGTGCTGATTTACCGCTCGCTCGGAGATTTCGAGGCCAACGGCAGGCTCGCTCGAGTGTCGTTGGAGGCTTTTCAAAATGATTTGCAGGACGTTACGGCCGAGCTTGAGCCTATACTCTCCCATTTGCCGCAGAGTAGGTTGAAGAATGAAATCAGCAATGCTCTCGACTCTTATCGCGACGGCGCGTTCTGGTGGCAGAAGATTAATCAGCCGCGCGTCGTGCATGTCTCAGCACTGACTGCTACAGAGTTCAACCGCACTCCGTCCGACACAGCGTTCCTTTCGACTGTTCCTTACACGGTCGCGATTCATTGGCGCCAGGCCGGCAGGTACCTTAAGCGCGCCGAAGAGTTGATGAAAAGCCCAACCAGAAACTGATCGCCTTCGATAGTTCGTCTTAATAGAACGATGATTGATCACTCGCTGAAGTAATCACTCAACGAATCGCGATAACGTTCGTCTCGAATGCGGTCCTTAACTGAACCGATGCCAAATATCTTTTCGAAGTGACAGAGAAGGCAACGTGACCTCCGACAGCCAAAGGCTTTCTGTTTGCGAAAACGTCCAACCTGAAACTCGCATCGGCAATCTACGGACACCTTCGGCCAGTTATGCAAGCCACTCAGATGCAGCCGATGAGTTCCCTTCGTCCGCTCGAATTCCTGATGATATCTCTTCATTACAATGTTCCTTCCGGGAGCGCGCTCGTGGGCACGCTCCCTTGGTAATGAAGAGCTTCATTCGGTGAACAAGGTTTTCCTTTAGCATGTTATTAATCATTCATCCACGCGGAAGGAGGCAATCGAAACAACCTCTCAGGTCAGGAAGGGTGGCTTGCCCCCGCCTTTAATTTGCAGACCTGGGAATACCTCAAGGTTAGGAAGGGGGCTTGCCCCCGCTCTTGGCCAGGTCTTTGACTGCTTTAGACAACTTCTCAGCATCCTCCGGCCATGACCATTCATGATCAACTGGAATGGGTTCATCTCCTTGTGAATGAAATGACCGAAAGCTGGACCAATAATAGTCTTTCGCCGAACTAACCAGACCAGCTTACCTCAATTCCGAAAAACCAATCACGCCCTCCCTGACGGTCGCTCTACTGCCCCGCTTGGCTACCGATCGCTCGTCTCGGCCACATTCTTCGCCGGCGCCGGATTTTTCTTCACGTACTTGTCGTACCACGCCAGATAACGCTCATAGCGATCCCGAATATAGCTCGGTCGCGTGATGCCGTGGTTCTCGTTGGGATAGATGATGAGTTGCGTATCGACCCCGAGACTGCGCAGCGCCTGATACATCTGCTGTCCGCCCTGGACGGGAACATTGAAATCGCGCTCGCCGCCAAGAAACAAAGTCGGCGTCTTGATGCGATCCGCGTGCAGGAACGGATACGAGATCTTCTGATAAGTCTCCCACGCTTTCGGATTCCACGGCGGACCAATTTCGTAATCGTACTGAATGATGTACTGATCGGTGCCGTAGAACGCGACTGTAAAGGCCGTCCCGGCGCCGCTGGTTGCTCCCTTGAACCGCGTGTCGGTGGCAATCATATAGTCGGTGAGAATCGCGCCGTAGCTCCATCCGCCCACACCCAAACGATCCGGATCGGCGACGCCCATTTGAATTACATGATCGACGCCGGCCTGAAGATCCTCGACTTCGTAGTGTCCCCAGTCCGCAAAAATCGCGCGCGAATATTTCTGGCCACGACCAGAGCTGCCGCGATAGTTCACCGCCAGCACCGCGTATCCATTCGCCGCGAAGATTTGCCGCTCGACACTGAACGAATGCTGATCCTGACCATTAGGGCCACCGTGGATTCGCAGTAACAAAGGAACCCTGGTTCCCTTCACGTAACTGACCGGATAGGTTAGCAGCCCGTGCACCTCAGTTCCGTCTTTGCTTTTGAAACTGACTTCCTCAGTTTGCGCGATTTGAAGTTCAGCCAACAGCGCGTCGTTCTGATGTGTGAGCTGACGCAGAGCATTGCCTTCCATCGCGTAGACTTCGGTAGGTTTCGTATCGTTACCGGAAAGCACAACTGAATGACCACCGACGTTGGTCAAACTTGAGACAATAACCGGCGGAGCCATCATTTTTTCCAGAGCATTTCGAGACACTCGCGCAGGATAGACGGAGCGGTCGTCGGCGACGAGAAGGTCGAGCGACTTGCCGTCTGTGTCGAAACGTAACCCGGACACTCCGCGATCGAGATCTTCAACTGCTTTCACTCGCGTCGGCGCGCTGCTGCCGTCTGCCGGCACGAATACCAAATGCTCCATGTTGTAAGCGCCAAACTTTTTCTCGTCGCCTTCAAGGAATACGATCCACTTTCCGTCCGGGCTCCATTCCGGGCGCGCGCGCGACGCGCGATTAGTCGCCGTCGTTAATTGCTTTTCAGTCGATCCCGGGGTTGCGTCTACAACGAATAGCTGTGCCGCTGGATCGCGATCAGGATCGTCCGCGTGATTGCTCATGAAAGCGATGCGCGCGCCGTCAGTAGACCACGAAGGCGAAGATTCATCCCACGTGCTCTTGGTCAGACGATCCAGCTTCTTTGTCGCGATGTCGAAGAGATAGATGTAGCTATGACGTCCCGACAAAAGATATCCTTGGCCATCCTGTTTGTATCTGTAGCGATCGATAACGATCGGCTTCGGCGGTTTTGGCGGACTACCGGGTGATGGACTGGCAGCCGCTTCAGCTTCCGGATCAGGATCGCCGATCACCAGCGCGAGTCGCTTTGAATCCGGTGACCATTCATAGCCTTGCAAGCGCCCCTTCAATTCAGTTAGCTGATAGGCTTCACCACCACTGCGATCGAGCAGCCACACCTGACTTCCTTTGGCCTTTCCCGGCCGCGACGAAGTGAACGACAGGTACTTTCCGTCGGGACTCCAACGCGGAGAAGTTTCGCTGTCGGTGCTGAAAGTAATCTGTCGATCATTCTTGCCGTCATAGCCGACCATCCAAATGTGCGAATTACTCTTGTCCTCTTTAGAGTCAATGGTGGCAACGACGTAGGCTACCCACTGGCCGTCCGGCGAAATCTGCGGATCGCGGACTTCGCGCAGACGGGCGAGATCGTCGAGCTTGAGCGGACGCCGCGCAGTCTGCGCCGGCAGCATGGTCGCTAACGCAAGATTGAGAAAGAGAATCAGTGAAAGTTTTTTCCTGAACATAACTTTGAATTGTCCTCCTGTCGGAACCAGCTTGAGTGATCGGATTGGCGATGTAACCGCAGAGGTCGCAGAGTCTTTCGCAAAGGTCGCAGAGGAACCTACTCCTCAGATCATCGATATGATCATTCACGCGATTGGATTGGCGTGAGCAAAACGACACTGCGAAATCTCCTTTGCGTCCTCTGCTTTTAAAGCTCCCTTTCTGCGAGCACAACCTCCAGCAACCGTGGATTCGCCGCGAACTGCTAGATCTTGTTCCAGTCCCACAAACCCCACTTCAATTCATCGGTGAGCTTGTGGCCTGTTTGTTTCAGAGTCAGCAAGATACTGCCGCG
>JBGPWS010000071.1:0-15041 GCA_041492345.1 Pyrinomonadaceae bacterium
AAGCCGCAATCGAGAAAGCTCGCGGTCGCAATCGCGCCGTGATCGGCCATGTTGAGCGTGTCGCGCAGGCAAGCGATGCCCGACAATTTTGCTGCGGCCACACGCAGGCCGGCGCGCGTTCCCTGTTGAATGATTTCGGTCGCCGCATAGGTCTTGCCGCTGTTCATGCAAGTCCCGGCGATCATTACTAAGGGCGCCGTTGCGCCCAGACTTTCGCGCGGTGGCAAAGCCACATCGGCGATGTTTCTCACCACTCCCTGAGCGTCACAGGCCAGGCCAATCACCTCAACCTTAATCGCGTCGTTGAGACTGGAATGATGACCACTGCAACTTCCGATGACCCCGCCAAGGTTTAATAAATGAAGTTCATCGCCGGCGGCCACCGAAGCTGGAACATCACCCACGAAACCTTTCAGCGCGCGCCGTCTACCCAGCACGCCCACCAGCACGTCGCCCGGATTAACCTTCGCCAACCTGCCCGTCGGCAGTTCCAGCATGTTGTAAGTTGCGTTGTCGGTTAGCACGCGCACCACCACCACGTCGCCCGCGCGCGGTTCGTCGCACGCGCCGGTCACCGGCAATACTCGCGATAGATGCAACGGCGAGGTGGCGGATCCTATTTTGTCTACCTCGATCATCTCGGTCATTGGCCACCTCGCAATCTCAATCGCAGCGCATTCAGCTTGATAAACCCTTCCGCGTCGCGTTGGTTGTAAACAGTGTCCGCTTCAAACGTCGCGAGGCGCTCGTCGTAAAGCGAATTCGGCGATCGGCGTCCCGCGACAATCACGTTCCCGCGATACAATTTCAAACGCACATCACCCGTTACTGGCTGCTGCATTTCATCGATCATCTTGCGCATCAGATCGAATTCGGGCGCGAACCAGAATCCGTAATAGATGTTTTCGGCAAACTTCACGCCCAGCGAATCCCGCAGGCGAACTACTTCCCGATCAAGCGTGATCGACTCTAAAGCTCGGTGGGCCGCTTGCAGGATCGTCACGCCGGGAGTTTCGTAAACTCCGCGCGATTTCATCCCCACAAAGCGGTTCTCGACCAAATCGACGCGGCCAATCCCATGCTCGCCGCCAATTTCATTGAGCTTTGAAAGTAGCGCCACCGGATCCATCTGCTCACCGTCAATCGAGATAGGCTCACCGTGGGCGAATCCGATCTCGAGGTATTGAGCTTCACCTCTTGCGTTCTCGGGCGAACGCGTCAGCTGAAAAATATTCTCAGGCGGCTCAGCCCAGGGGTCTTCCAGAATTCCGCCTTCGTACGACACGTGCATCAGGTTGCGATCGGTTGAATAGGGTTTGTCGATCGTGGCGCTTACCGGAATTCCGTAGGCTTCGGCATAGGCAATCAAATCAGTGCGCCCTTTGAACTCCCAGTCACGCCACGGCGCTATTACTTTGATGTCCGGCTGCAAAGCGTAGTAAGTCAGCTCAAAACGAACCTGATCGTTTCCCTTTCCGGTAGCGCCATGAGCCACAGCGTCGGCATTCTCGCGACGGGCGATTTCAATTTGCCGTTTCGCGATCACGGGCCGCGCCAGCGAGGTGCCCATCAGATAAACACCTTCATAAAGGGCGTTGGCCTTTACCGCCGTCCAGACGTAATCGCGGACGAACTCTTCGCGCAGGTCTTCGATGTAGAGTTTCGACGCGCCGGTCGATCTCGCCTTTTCGTCCAGGCCATCCATCTCTGCGCCCTGACCAACATCCGCACAGTAACAGACCACGTCGCACTGGTATTGTTCCTTCAACCAGTGAAGCATTACCGACGTGTCGAGTCCGCCAGAGTAAGCGAGGACGATTTTGTTGATTCCTTTGTCAGTCACCTTCAGCTTCCTGTCTACGATCTTGGAGTGCGGTGGCAAGCGTAGCGCGACACCGCTTTGGGTCTATGGGTACAAAACAAAGCGCCGTCGCCGCTTCGCTCTGCCGGCGCACTCCAAATCATCCAAACAACTCCCAAATCTTTTTGTTAGCCGCGCGCTGCGATTTTTGATCACGCGCCGCTATAAAGATCGTGTCTTCACCCGCTAACGTACCGACGATCTCCGGGATCGCCGCATCATCAATCTCCACGGCGACGGCGGAAGCACGGCCCGGGAGACACTTCGCCACAATCAGGACGTCGCCGGCAATGTCGAGACTCAGCAGTCCGCGCGCGGAATCTCCGTTTGCATGTGGCAGAGCGTACGAGCCGTGATGTTTGACTACGCCCAGTTCTTCGAGATCACGGGAGAGGCTCGACTGAGTGGCCGGCACACCCGCGCGCTCCAGATGCGCGCGCAGTGCTTCCTGGGTCCCAATCCGCTTCGCGCGAATCAGATTAAGAAGTTTCTTTTGCCGCTCTCGTTTCACCATCGTAGACGCGCAGAGATGCATAATAGTTGCATTTTCTCCGCATACCTGCATAAAATAGCGCTCGTTATGCAGTTTGGTCAAGGTCAGATTGCGTAACCTCAGTTCACGCTGGCTGCCGCGGTAAGGTTTGCGGCACAATGCACTGGCTATCCAACCAGGAAGCAACCAGAAAAATAATGAGTGATAAGCTGACCAAGAATCTCTGGGGCGGACGGTTCAAAGGCGAAGCGGACCCGGGCTTTGCTGAATTCAATCGTTCGTTTGGCTTCGACCGCCGGCTGTTCGAAGTTGACGTGCGCGCCAGCATCGCACATTGCGATGGACTGGCGGGCGCGAGCGTCTTGACGGCAAACGAATCGGACCAGATTAAGTCTGCCCTCGCGACCATTCTCGGTCGCGGGCGCTCCAGTTCCGGTTACTTCGACGAGCTGTCCGCGGAAGATGTGCATTCATTCCTAGAGGCGCGTCTGGTAGAGATGATTGGCGACTTGGGCCGCAAGCTGCACACGGGACGAAGTCGCAACGATCAGGTCGCCACGGATTTGCGGCTATGGCTGCGTGAGGAAATCGACCGGATCTCGCTGGCGCTGCGCAGCTCGCAGCAAGCTTTGCTTGATCTCGCGGAAGCGAATCGCGATGCGATCATGCCGGGATACACGCACCTGCAGCGCGCCCAGCCGGTGTTGTTTGCTCACTGGTGCCTGGCTTATTTCGGGATGCTGGCGCGCGATCGCGAACGACTCACTGACGTTCGCAAGCGGGTCAATATATTGCCCCTGGGCTCGGCGGCGCTCGCCGGTACTTCATACCCGATCGATCGCGATGCCGTAGCGCAGTCGCTGGGCTTTGCAGCGGTTTCGCACAACAGTCTGGACGCTGTCAGCGATCGGGATTTCTGTGTCGAGTTCGCCGCTGCGGGATCGCTTATCATGTTGCATCTCTCCCGTTTTGCCGAAGATGTCATTCTCTATTCGACAACTGAGTTCGGCTTCTTTGAATTGAGCGATGCGATCGCCACCGGATCGAGTCTGATGCCGCAGAAGAAGAACCCTGATTCCATGGAGTTGGTGCGCGGGAAAGCCGGGCGCGTGTTCGGGCATCTCACGGCGTTGCTCGCGATGATGAAAGGGCTGCCGCTCGCCTACAACAAAGACATGCAAGAGGACAAGGAGGCAGTCTTTGACACGGCCGACACGTTGAGAGCGTGCCTGGACGTGACTGCCACGGTATTGGCTAACATCCATCTGAACGAAACGAGAATGCGCGATGCTGCCGCGCAAGGCTACTCGAACGCGACCGAGCTGGCGGATTATCTGGCGCGCAAAGGCATGCCGTTTCGCGAAGCGCATGAAACTGTTGGTCGCATCGTGATGCAGGCGATCGAGCGGAACGTCGAGTTGAATGATCTATCGCTCGACGATCTAAAGTCTTTCTCGCCGTTGATCGCGCCGGACGTTTTCCAGGCTTTATCATTGGAACAAACTCTGGCGACGAAATCACAAGCTGGCGGCACTTCGCCCGAACGCGTCGCGGAAGAGCTCATTTCAGCCAGGACCAGGTTGTAATACCGGCAGCCAGTTTGAAGTGCCGTAGGCACGAAATATTTATAGAAGCATGCGAATCCTTGAATATCTTTGCGCGGAGCGAGATAGTCAGCTATCTCGCTCTGCGCAATCCCTATTAGTGCCCTCCGTGATATAAATATTTCGCCGCTAACGCGGCTGATGTTTGGGACCGTACGTCCAACTTCAAATGGGAATCCTGATTACCGCTCAATCACTCGATCGCAAAGAAGCTGTGCGTCGCATCAACCTCCTTGCTGGAAAAGATCTGCGGCCGATGGCCGACGAGTATCGGATTCCGGTCTGGAAGAATGGGCATGAGAACAAAGGCTGGGCTGGTTTGGTGATTGAGCATTACCTCGGCTTGCCGCAAAATTCGCGACAGGCGCCAGACTTTGGCACCTGGGAACTGAAGGTGGTGCCACTGCACCAGGTCAAAGACGACTACGAGGCTATTCGGGCGCAGATTCGCCTGCGAGGGATTGACTCGGTCACGGGAGATTTGGGAAAACTAGTACAGGCCCGCACGAAAGGGCGCGGCCATGGCAGCACCACGCGGGCATTTTACGCGCGCACGACATTCGTCGCTCATATTTTGAATTTGCAAAAGCTGGTTTCGATGCCGCGGGTTTTACCAGGAGACGCCGACGTCGAATTTGTTTGAGATCCGAGATGAAAGACACCATTCAGATCAGTGAAGAGACGGCGAGCTTAGTTGAACATCGAACCCGTGTGTGCCCGGTATGTGACCGGTTCGTCGACGGCGAGCTTTTCTCAATAGCCGCGATTCCTGAGAGTCTGCAATCGATCATCATACCGAACGCGGCGACGGCTGACGCCGACGCGGTCTGCGGCCGCTGCGTCGAGCTCTTCAATCGCGCAAGGCGCCAAATCGAATCGCACGCAGCAGTCTTCGAACAGAACGATTTTGTCTTGCCGACTCCTTTGCGCATGGACGCGGACGAGAGGTTCAGCGGGCGGGGCGTAACTATCGCATTTCTTGATTCAGGATTCTATGCGCACCCCGATCTAACGAAGCCGAACGATCGCATTCTCGCGTATCACAGCATCTTCGCGGCGGAAGGCGACCAGACATCCCTCAAAACAAATGACGTTGCCAGTTGGCACGGAATGATGACTTCGGTGGTTGCGACCGGAAACGGCGGACTGGCGGAGGGCTTTTACCGCGGCATCGCTTCTGACGCTAATGTTGTGCTCGTTAAGATCGGACGGACCGGCCGCATCAGCGAAGATCAAATTCAAAAAGGTCTGGAATGGGTGCTGGCGCATGCCGAAGAACATCAGATTCGCGTGGTCAATATCTCAGCCGGTGGAGACTTTGAAGAGAGCTATCTTACTAATCCATTGTCGCAGACGGTTGAGCGCTGTACCCGTGCTGGCTTGATCGTGGTCTGTGCGGTCGGCAACGCCGGGCACGTACCCGGTCATCCGGTGCTCCCGCCCGCGAGCGCCCCGTCATGCATAGCAGTGGGCGGTCTGGATGATCAGAACTCGCTGGATCGTGCGCGTCGCGGGATGTATCGCTCGTCCTATGGCCCCACGATCGATGGGCTGCAAAAGCCCGAAGTGATCGCACCGGGAATCTGGGTAGCCGCGCCCATCTTGCCGCACACGCCCACTGCTGAAGAAGCCGAGCTTTACTCAAAGCTTGACGCGGCGGCTGATGAAGAGTTGCGCGCCATGATTGAGCGTCACGCGGGACTCGACAAAGATCTGGACGAGGCGAGTTCACTGCCGGTGCCGCTGCTGCGACAACTGATCACAATCAAGTTGCGCGAAGGTAATGTCATCAACCAGCATTACAAATATGTCGATGGAACTTCGTTTGCGGCGCCCATTGTTTCCTCGATCATCGCCTGCATGCTGGAAGCCAATCCGCGTTTGAGTCCCCAGCGGATCAAACGCATCCTCATCGAAACGGCTGAGCGCGTTCCCGAAATCGAAGTTGATCGACAGGGTTGGGGCGTGGTTTTGGCGCGGCGCGCAGTGGAGTTGGCGTTGGCTTTGAAGAGTTAGCGCACCAATTGGTCACGCCCAAGTCCGCGCCGGGTGCTGGTTCAGTTTCAATATCTCATTAGCACCTGGCTGAAGCCAGGTGAAAGAGAGCCGGATTCACATCTTAACCGTTTCAACGGTTTCGCTGAGAAGCCGTTAAAACGGCTCATCATATCATCCTCTATCGCCCCTAATGAGAGAAAGTTTCAAACCGAGTATCACATTCCAGATCGTGATCTAGATCACGACCACATGCCCGCATCGCTAGACATAGCCTTTGTCGCTGTGCCAGAATCCTCGCACGAATTACAGAAAGCGAAACAGGAGCACCTCAGAGTTTCTATGTCTGAAAGCGAGTCCGCAATAACGGATTCTCAGCCTGCGCCGGCGGCGTCTGAGAATGAAGAGATAACCTACCAGGCCGTGGAAAAAGACGGCGTAGTCACAGCCATTTGGGAAATGAAAGGGCGCAAACACCTGCGCACCATCGACCCAAGATCCCGGCAGGGCCGCGAGATCCTCAATCTGTATACGACCGAGGACGTGGAACATCCGGCGACGAGCGAAGCTGCGACGCCGTAATTCATTTCTTCTATCCAACTGCTTTGTCTAAGATGCCGCACTTGTGCGGCGAGTGTGGCGCCACAAGTGGCTCCCTCCAAAAAAATTGCGTTCCAATCCACTGCGGTCACTTAGACGCCACCCCTGTGTGGCGCGCTAGCGTCGCGTTTCTCAATTGGCTTTAGGCTTCTTTGTGTCCGGTTCACGAAACACCCAAGTCACCTTCTTCTAGTTTTCGAATAATTCACGAACAAGCGAAACTGTCTGGCTGAGACCCTACACTAGCAGCACAAGTGCTGCCTCTAAACAATTATTCAGGTCAACAGATTTCGGGGTGTTCCCGCGATGAAGGCTTCGATGTTGTCGATAACCTGATCGGCGAGAGCTTGTACCGCTTCGTTGCTGGCCCAGGCCACGTGGGGCGTGAGGATGAAATTCGGCAGGTTTAGATCAAGCAGCGGACTGCCCTGACGCGGAGGCTCTTCGCGCAGGGCGTCATAGCCGGCGCCGGCGATCGCACCGTTCTGCAAAGCCTCAATCAAGGCTGCGTCCTCAACCAACCCACCACGCGCGGTATTAATTAGCAGCGCGTTGGGCTTCATCATCGCAAACTCTGCACGTCCAAACATTTCTCGGGTGTCCTCAGTCAAGGGACAGTGCAAGCTGATCACGTCGCTCAGTCGCAAAGTATTTTCGAATGACGTGCGCCCTTCGCGGATCCGTGCAGCGTTCTTGTGTTCTGAAATCAGCACACGCATACCGATGGACTCGCCGAGCCGGGCCATTGCCTTGCCGATCGAGCCATGGCCGATAATGCCCAGCGTACTCCGGTTGATGTCGTGAAGCTCGTGAGTCAGCAGACAGAACTGTTTTGACTGTTGCCACTTTCCGTCCTGGACGTCCTGGCGGTAAGCGAGGAGATTTCGCCGCAGCGCGAGAGTCATCATCAGCACGTGCTCGGGCACCGAATTCACGGCATAGCCGCGGGTATTGGAAACGGCGATATCATGCTTGCGGCAGTAACCCAGATCGATATTGTCTGAGCCGGTCGCCGCGATCGCGATCAACTTCAGATCCGGCAACTGCGACAGTTCGGCTTCCCGCAATGGCAACTTGTTGCTGATGACGATCGTGGCGCCGCGTAGGCGATCGACAACTTGTTCAGAGAAGGTCTCGCCATATTCGATCCAATCGTGATCGAAGCTGGGCCGGCGAAAGTTCGCCTGGATGGTGTTGCGTTCAAGAAAGACTATGCGTTCCATATTCGTTCCGAGTTTCAGTGCAGCATTCTACAACGTGATTCGGGTGATCCAAGACCCGGACTCCACCTTCGGGCGCTAGCCATTTGAATCAAGAGTGCTAGACTTCACATCCGTATGGACGTTTAGATTCGACGGGCCAGACCAGACGAAGCCGATGTGTTGACCGAAATCGCGCACGCGGCGAAACGTCACTCAAAAGAACTGAACTTTGATCTTTGGTCTTTGATCTTCGATCTGAGCTTTGAAGTTGAATCGAAGAATCAAAGTACAAAGATCAAAGATCGAAGATCAAAGTACGAATTATTTTGTGGGACACGAAACGACAAGTCATCTGGCTGGCTACCGGAATCACCTTCGGAACGTTCATAGTCTACATGGACGCCCATGATGAGACCGGCCGCTTCGACGGAGGTGTGTTTGCCTTTTGGGAGATTATCCTGCTGGCGATTATCCTGACGCTGTTCTATCTCTACTCTCGCAAGAAAACATAACCGGACTACAACTCGCGACTTCGCGTTTAGTTTAGCGGCGGGCTACCGCCAGCTCGGGCAAACGGCGGGCTGCCCGCCGCTAAACGGCGTCCCAGCCGGTTCGCGTTCTTCAATTCGGCGGTTGCATCGTCTTTGCCCGCGCATTAATTCCCTGCTCACCCATTACCAAAAGTCGCCGAGCTTCGCTGTAGGGGACACTCTGCGGCAAGTAAGACAACATGTAACGGTTCTTTCTCAGTTCATCACAGATGGCTTTGGCCGCCGTGCCCGGCTCGTCAATGGGAAAGATCCGACCGCCCGTGCCTTCGGCGAGATCGTCGATGACCTGGCGAGGCTTCGGCACGTCACGGCGAATAGCACCGCGAGTGCGGTCCTGCGCCTGGACGCAATAGACCGCAATATCCAGCGACTGAAGTGCGTTGAGCGCCTGTGTGAATTTCGTCTTGCTGCCGCGGTCGAGTCCGTCGCTAATAACCACGATGGCGCGTTTCTGCGCCGTTAAGGGACGCAGTCCGTCTTCTACGACCGCCATGATCGAATCGAACAGATGCGGGTCGCCTTTCTTGCGAAAGGTCTTCAGCTCGGCTTCGATCTTCTTCGCATTATCCGTCCAGTCCGAAACGATTTCGGCGTTGTTGTCATAGCCAACAATCAGCAACTTGTCGCCGTCAAAAATCTCATAGGCGAACTCGAGCGTTGCCTTTTCGAGTTTGTCCACGTCGGCGCGAATCGTCAGAGAGTTGTCGACCAGCAGCACCAAGCGTGCAGGCGAAAGATCCGGAGCGAAATTCCTGATACTTTGCTCGACCCCATTGTCGAACAATGAAATGTCTTTGGAGGTTATCGGCGCTAAGGAACCATTGGCGCGGGTCGCGACTACATTTAGCACGGTTGACGCCTCAGAGGTGGGATGAGAGCGCTTACCGGATTGAGCCAACAGCGTGCTCAACAGGCAGGCTGCGGTCAGCAGAAAAACCAGCGCTTTCCACCAAACACAAGGCTGCCCGGTTTTCTTCCCGCATGCTCTTGCGTTAGACATAGGTCGCATCGTCTGAATGCCTATTGCTGACCTTTGACTTTGCTGATCGTCCTATTTGAAGCTCAGCTTTTGTCTGAACCGGTTTCCTTTGCCGGAGTCTTCTTCGGCTTCGCCTTGTCAGTGGAAGGCTCTGGCGAAGAAAGTTCTTTCTCGACTTTCTCGGCCACGCCTCCCTTGCGAGCATAGTCGGTTACGTACCAACCCTCGCCTTTGAACTGCACGGACGTCCTTGAAAACTGTTTCTCCATTCGCCCGCCGCACTTACGGCATAGCGTTGGCGGCTTGTCCGACAATTTTTGAAACACTTCGATCTGGTCGTTACACTTCTTGCAACGGAATTCGTAAATCGGCATCGTAAATTCAGCTACGTCCCTGGGTCATCTTTAGATCTTTCGAATAGGCTGGAATTATACGAAACCGCTCTCAACCAATACAACCGTATGCAGTTTCCGGTACTGATGCAGTTTGATTGTGGCACGCGCATCTTGCGCGTGATTTCACGGGCGGGACGCCCGTGCCACTTTTCCAAACTGCATCAGTACTCAGTTTTCAGATGCGGCTCATTGCCGGAAAGACGCCTTCTGAGATGATCCGGGCAGGGTCTTTTTTGCAACTTGTCCTGCGGTTCGTTATGATCGCCGCCAGTTCCGGAAGAGATGCCTCGTTAGTCCGCGGCAATCCCTTCTGCTATTCTATTCGCCGTTAACTTCGCACTAAATGCAACCGGTAGCAGAAACAGATCAGACTCTTTCCATCGAACGTAAGCTCAAGCTGCACGAGGCGCGCGAATCCATCATTGGGCGCCTGGCGGCCAACCTGCCGACTTCGATCAACCTGGACTCGTTTTTGAAAGTTATCGTGGCGGAGCTGGGCCGCATGATGGAAGTCGATCGCTGTGACATCATCAAACTGACTCCGGAGGGCGAGCTTCGCGTCAGTCATGAATGGCGCGCATCTGAAACCATACCATCGAGTCTCGACGCCCGCATTCCGGTCGACGTGGCGACGCTTTCTCAGCACCTCGACATCAGAAAACCGATCAAACTTGATGACACTTCGGCGCCCGAACTCGATCACAAAGTGCGCTTCTTTGCGAAGAGTTTGGGGACGCGCTCTTTGCTGGTGGTTCCGGTCGTGCTCGATGATGAGGTCCTGGGACTGATTGGCCTGCACCACACCCGCGCCTCTCGTCATTGGTCCGATGAAGAGGTGGCGTTTCTGGTGTCAATCGCGATGCAACTGGCGATTGGTTATCAGTACACGCGGATCTACAACGACAAGAAACGCGAAGCTGAGACCACTAAGGCGCTGTTGGAAATTGCCAACGCGCTCAACGCGCGTTCGGACTTTGGCGAAGTGACCTCGGCAGTTTTGGAGCGTGCGCTGTCGCTGGTGGGAGCCGACTATTGCGCGCTGGGTGTGCTCGATTCAGACGAAAAGCGTATCAGCCTGGCGGCTTTCAAAGCCGCGCCGCACGCGGTGACGGACAATGTGCGCGGACTAATCGAAGCGCACGGACAGTCAATGGACATCACTGAGTATCCGGCGATGGTTGACCTGCTCTCGCAAGGCAAGACGCTGAAACTGCAGGAAACCGATTTGCCGTTGCCGGTAAGAATCATATTCAATGCGACGCTTGGAGGTCGCGCCGCGCTGGTGGCGCCGGTGCACATCGGAGGCCACACGTTTGGACTGCTCGGTCTGGTTTGGAGCGAGCCGCGCGACCAGTTCAAGGATCATGAGGTGGCCCTGGTTGAAGGCATAGCCGATCAAATCGGCACGGCGCTGGAACGTGATCATCTTTCGGCCGAAGTAATGCGCTTGAAAAGCGCGTTGCATGAGCGGTACGGCCAGGACCGTATTATCGGACAGGCGCGCGCGATTCGTCGCGCCATGGAATTGGCATTGAGCGTAGCTGATACTCATACATCCGTAATGATTCAGGGTGAATCGGGCACCGGCAAAGAACTGCTGGCGAACCTGATTCACTTTAACTCAGGCCGCGAAGACAAGCCCTACATCAAACTGAATTGCGGCGCGATTCCCGAAACGCTGCTTGAATCGGAACTCTTCGGCCATGAAAAAGGAGCGTTTACAGACGCTCGGGCGCGCCGTCGCGGCCGCTTTGAAGAAGCCAATAACGGCACGCTCTTTCTTGATGAAGTGGGCGAGATGACGCTGGCCGCGCAAGTGCGTTTGTTGCGGGTCCTGCAGGATGGAGAGTTTACCCGGGTCGGCGGCAATGAAGTCTTGAAGTCCGACGTACGCATCATCGCCGCGTCGAACGTCGATCTGGAGCGCGCGGTCGATGAAGGAAAATTTCGCCGCGATCTTTTCTACCGGCTTTCAGTTTTTCCGATTACGCTTCCTTCCCTGCGCGAGCGTCGCGAAGACATTCACCCGCTGGTGATTCACTTCCTGGAGCACTACAAACAGCGGACTGGCCGGTTTGTCTCGGGCATATCCAAAGCCGCCTTGCGGGCCCTGGTCAGCTATGACTGGCCGGGTAATGTCCGAGAGCTCGAGAACGCGGTTGAGCGCGCCGTGATCATCGCGGCGGGTCGACAGATCGAGCTCGATGATATGCCGGCCGCAATCGCCAACGTCGCTTCAGAGCGACAGGCGATGGTTCGCGTTGAGCGGGCGCAAGCCGCCAGTGAAGGCCGCAGCGCAAAAATGGAAATAGAGGTACCGTCCTCGATGGACGAGATTGAACGTCACGCGATCGAGGCCACGCTGGATTATACTTCGGGCGACAAGACCCGCGCGGCGCGTTTGCTCAACATTGGTCGCAAGACTATCTATCGGAAGCTGGAGCAATACAACGGCCAACGCAAAGCTTCCGACTCATCAGACAACTAGCTGAATTGCGAACACAGTGACCACACCGACAGAAACTGCACTTTCCGACCATCCAGGTTTTCACCAATTAGACTCATCTGAGAACTCCGTTCAGTCAGCGCCGCCAGATCCTGATAATCCCCCGTGGAGCTTGCTGCAGGCGTTTCTAACCTGGGTCGCGAGCGTGATCCTGCTCTTGTTGCCGCAGTTAATTGCCCTTCCTTATCTGCTAAGCCACTACCAGGGACTCCGCCCCACGGCTGAAGTTCTGCTCGCTGATAAGACATTCATTATCATAGTAGTGTCCGGAATCCTGCCGGCCCATTTGATCACTCTAATTCTGGCTTGGGCCGTGGTCACGCGGTTGGGCAAAGTCTCAGCCAGGAAGGCGCTGGGATGGAGCTGGAAACCGGGGTTTCGACTTTGGCAAAGCGTCGCAGTGGCATTTCTTCTGTTCCTGATGGCGTGGCTCATTACTCTCGTGTTGGGCGGGCGGGAAACCGAACTCGAGAGGATTCTCCAGAGTTCTCGCGTCGCGGCGCTGCTCATCGCATTCATCGCAACTGCCACCGCGCCGCTCGTTGAAGAGATCATCTATCGCGGCGTTCTCTATCCCGCTCTACAGCGGACTATGGGTGCAATACCCGCGGTGTTAATAGTGACGTTGATGTTTGCCGGGCCTCATGTCCAGCAGTATTGGCCGAACCTGGCGGCGATTTCCTCTATTACTTTGCTGAGCGCCGTCTTGACAGTGATTCGCGCGCGCACGGGCCGGCTGCTTCCCTGTTTCGTGATCCACCTTGTCTTCAACGGCATTCAATCACTCATCATCGTTTTCGAGCCGAATCTCCGGGCTCTCCTCGAACATTGGCGAACGCCTGGCGGCGCTCTAACCCTCCTGCGTTTCCTCGGCTAGCTCAATGAACTACGAAGTCGTCGTTGTTGGCGGTGGCATCGGCGGACTAACCACCGCTGCTTTGCTGGCGGCGCGAGGCGTGAACGTGTGCTTATTCGAAAGACAATCGCGGCCGGGTGGCTGCGTCGCCAACTTCGAACACCTTGGTTACGCGTTCGAGCCGACTGCCGGCATGTATTCGGGTTGGGAGCCGGGCGGGATCTTCGAGAGAGTCTTCGCCGAACTGCCGGTCGGTCCGCCGGAAGTTGATCGCCTTTCGCCGGCATATGTCGTGCGATTACCGGATCACACGGAAATCGCCGTGTCTGACAACCCGGATCATTTTGAAGACAATCTTCGTTTGGCATTCCCGGAATGTTCCCAGGCCGCCACCGGGTTTTATCGCCGGCTGGCTGAAATCGATCCTTCCGTGCTAAGCGATTCCGCGCTTGCAAGCGAGGCGACCATAGCGCATCTGGCTGATTGCTCAGCAAGATTCCGGCGCTTCATCGATGTACAGCTGCAAACTTTTTCCCAAAGTGCCAGTGACCAGCGCTCTCTCCACCAGGCTGCACTCGTGCTGACCACCCCGCTTCGTGGCATGTGGGCCATTCGCGGCGGTGCGCAGGCGCTAGCCGACGCCCTGGGTGAATCCTTGAAAAAGAGCGGCGGCTCGCTGCGTTTGGATTCCCCAGTTCTGCACCTTGCCTATGGTTCAGATGGAAGGCCTATCGGCGTCGACTTATTGAGCGGCGAGCGCGTGACGGCAACGCGGGCGATTGTCAGCAACCTGACGGTTTGGGACACGTACGGAAAGCTGATTGGGTTGAGTCGCACACCAGCGTCGATCTCGGTCCAACTGAAACAACTGCGGGCCTGGGGAGCCTACCTGCTCTTTCTGGGAATGGACCGGACTGCGGCTTCGCGCCTGAGATCAAGTCGCATTCTCGCCCTTACCGATTGGCAGGAGAACCAGACCTACTCACCCGATCAGGCGCAGTTCACTTTTGCTGCGGCGCCGCCATGGGATGCGCGCGCACCTGAGGGCAAACTCGCGGTTACCGTCTCGACCTTCACCAACGCCGAAGATTGGTTTGCCTTTCACGAGGATGAGACGGCTCATGAGGACCAGGATCAGTCGACGCTTGAGTCTGTATGGTCGCGGGTCCACGCCGCGATGCCCGAACTCGGCGATAGCGTCGAAGTAATCGAGACCGCCACGCCGCGAACCTTCTATGAGAACACCCGCCGCAGACTCGGAATGGTAGGTCGGCCCGGCGGGTCTCTGACAATGCCGGGAACTGAAGTCCAATTTGGCGAGACCATCTTTCCGAATGTTTTCATGGTTGGCGATACCAGTTGCGCCAGTCCTGGCTTGGCCGGGGTCTCGCACGCGGCCCTTGTCCTCGCCGACGTGCTCACTTCTAATATCCAAGAATCAGACGGTCCGAAAATCAAATAACATTGGCCTTTACGGTATTGACTGAGATATTGTATAGTGTCTGGCGACAATCGACTATGTACATAACGATAGACGAATCCGACCGCCGTCCGATCTACCGCCAGGTAGCTGATGAGATCAAAGGATTGATTGCCCGTGGTGAGCTGCGCGAGGGGATGGCCTTGCCGCCGGTTCGTCAGGTGGCTGACGATCTGGGCGTTAATCTGAATACGATAGCTGCGGCTTACCGAGAGTTGCAGAAGGAAGGACTACTAAAAGTCCGGCACGGTTCGGGCGCCCTGGTTTCAGCTCGTCGAGTTGCACAGCAGAACGATGCCGAGTTGCGCAAGGCCCTGCGTGCCAGTCTTGCTCATTTGGTGTTGGCGGGTTTGCCGCGACCGGAGATTGTCGAGATCGTGAACGAAGAGATCCGTCAGCTATTCAAGCGCGACCGCTAACTCGGCGCGGATGCAGTTTGGTTGTGGCACGCGCATCTTGCGCGTGATTCACGGGCGGGACGCCCGTGCCACTCTCTCAAACTGCATCAGTCCTGTTAAC
>JBGPWS010000083.1:0-14376 GCA_041492345.1 Pyrinomonadaceae bacterium
GATTACGAAAAGCATGCAGACCCTGCGTCAACCTTTCGTAGATGTAGATGATCATCGGGTACTTCTTTTTCGGATCGAAGTTGTCGGGCTTGAGCAGCAGGCCCTTCAATGGCACGCCATCAGTGTTCTTGAAACTCACTAATTCCGCGCTGCCCCAGTTGAACGGCGCGCGCTGAGCATCTCCATTGCTAACCTTCTTAAGATCTTTAAAGCCGGGACCCGTTACCCACACATCCGGAAACTCATCGAAGCGTGAAGCCGTCAGCATGAGCACGTCGGCGTCTTTCGCTTTGGTCGGATTGTTAAAGTCCTTCGCGCCCATGACTAGTTTCTCAGGCAAGCCACCATTGACCTTGTCGCGATAAAAGCCCGAGTCGCGCGTTTCTTCACTTTCGGCATGAAGCAAGAGCGGTTTCACCGGATCGATCGAGCGCTCTTTCGGATCCAGCCGCACGTAACGAAACACAGTTTTCTCGCGACGCCCCACGCCGTCGGTCAGGTTCTTCGCATTCGTGCCGTCAGGCGCAACCTGCCAGACGTCGAAATGATCGTAGAGCAGAACCTCGCGATCGTCTTTGGTCCAGCCGGCGAATCCATAAGACGGCGGCGTGGCCGGCTCGTCATTGTCCTCGTTGAAGAAGTTGACGCCGAGGCTTTTCGTCAGGTTCACGCTGCGACCGTCGGCGATCGAATAAGAGTTCCAGTCTTTGCCGTCAAAGAAAATTACGTACTTTGCGCCCGGCGAAAGAGAAGACCCGAAGCGTCCTTTCTGTCCCAGGAGTTTGCGGGTGCCGTCGGCAGTGTTTACCAGATAGTAGTCAGTCAGTCCCGGATCATAGTCGCTCATAATTCGATAAGCGCGGTTGTCCGAACCAATCGCATAACGACCATCGTTCGAAGGCGAGACAGACTCCATCGACTCGTCAGCCAACTGCACGAACTTCTTGTCTTTGACGAGATAGACGGCGCGATATGATCTGTTGCGTTCCTGCTCAGCCCGGACCTTCTGCATGGGCTGAATGTAATCGTCCTTCCAATGCCACAGATCGACCAGGACTTTTTCGTCCGCGGGAATTTCTTCATCCGGACTCTTCTCGGGTTCCGGCGGTGGCGCGGCTCCCAGAAACAGATGGCTGCCATCGAGTGAAAAGCCGAGCGTGGCTTTGTCGCTTACTACAAAATCTTTGCGGAAGCCGGCGGAGGAAGTTGAGACAACCTCAGTCGCGTTGCTGGCCACGTTGGTCGCAGCGTGGTTTCGATCTAAGCCCTCCCTCACGGTCGGGCTACTGCCCCCGCTCTCGATTACGGTGGCGTTCCCATTGCGATTCCAAAGATAGACTTTGAACTTCGGCTGTTTCGCTTCCGCATCGTCCCGATCGCTGATGAAAGCCAGCTCTGTCTGATCTTCGTCCCAGGTCGGCTTTAGATACTTACCTTTTCCGGCCAGGAGAGCAGCCGGCGCGGCGTCAGTCTGCGTTGTTACTGCGTACATTCCGTTTGTGTCTTCCTTCTTTGCCGAGGCTGCGAACACGAGCGTCTTCGCGTCTTTGCTCAAAGTGTAATCGAGAGCGTCGCTGAAGGTGCGTTCAGTTCCGCTGGTCGTGTTCCGTAGGACGAGATCGCTGCCGTACTCTTTTTTCTTGGACGCTCGGGATGACGAGGGTGAGCCCTCCCTCACGGTCGGGCTACTGCCCGGGCTCGGCTGGGGGCCTTGAGAGGATGCGCTTGACACGGTGTTTGGTGAGGCTCCAGTCGATGAGCCCTCCCTGTCGGGCGGGCTACCGCCCTTCGCTTCCAGCAGATACGCAATGAATCCCGAACCGTCTTCCGGAACTTGAAAGCTCTTCACCTTCTCAATGCGCGTGACCTGACCGGTAGATGTATCCATGATGCCCAGCGCGTTCTTCGGCATGTCTTCCGGCTTCTTCTTTTCTTTTTTTGCCCGGGTCACTTCGGCTTTGGTCGGCTCGATGCCGAAAACGACGAAACGACTGTCCGCAGTGAAGGCAGGACGAGCCAGACGCGCCTGGGCGGCGATGAGTTCAGCAACGTTTGGAATTGAATCGTCAGGTGGTGGGGCCGGTATGCGATAACCGCGCGGCGCTCGCCATTCGGCGCCGCTCGTCAGATTGCGCACCACAATCTCGCTGTCGCCGTCCTGGGCCATGAACGCATAGGTGATAAACTTTCCGTCGCGCGAGATCTGCGGCGACTGGATCGAGTGCCATGAATCGTAATCCTGATGGGCTAAGGCTCGCTTTGTCGCGGTCTCCTGGCCGAATGCACAGGCGAAGGAAGTTACCAGCAAAGCAATAGAGCAAAGCGCGGACGTGCCTCGTTTCGAAACTCTGCCAAAGTATTTCATAGGGTCACTCCAAAACAGGTTGTTTTCAAAGGGCGGGTTAGCTAATACGGCCTAAGTCTCAACACAGACCGCGCGGAAGTCAAGAGTCAATCTCGAGTTTCGTGGTGCGATTTCGTCCGACTCATGATGACCACCATGTCGGCGCTGATGGGCACGATGCCGATCGCGTTGGGCTGGGGCGCCGGCGCCTCTGCGCGCAGAGAATTGGGACTGGCCGTTGTCGGCGTCTTAATTGTTTCGCAGGTCCTGACGTTGTAGCTGACGCTGGTGGTCTATCTGTACTTCGAACGATTTCAGGAATGGTTTCGGCGGGTGAGAACGACGGATAGAAGAGATCATAAGGGAAGCGAGATCATTCCGACTTCACATTAGCGAGTACGAATGGTGAGGAGAGAGACGGCTTAGCCGTCTGATGTGCGGAAAGGCTTTGCCTTTCCGGGACGTATGGTTAATTAGTCTAAGAGGCTTCGCCTCGAACGGAGGCGGAGCCTCAAAACAAAAACAAGCGGGGCCGGAAAGCCATAGGCTTTCCGCACATCAGTTGATCGGCAGAGCCGCAAACGAATTGACCCATTAAAACAATTGGAACTTAATCGTCAGATACTTCTTCGGGTTCTGGCGGAAGTCGTACAGCAGCTTAACGCCTTCCGATGAGAGGTTGTTGACGTTCGAGTAGAGCTGATCGTCGGTGACCAGTTTTCCCAGCGTTCCTTCGCCGCGTTGGGCGCCGGCCACCACATTGTCAATGCGCGCGGCGGTCGTGTTGAAGCGGGCAATCGCCGTGCGCGCATCGTTATAGATCGCTTCGTCCTTAACCAGCTTGCCCAGGGTGCCACGCCCGGCGTTTATATCTCCCACGATTGAATCGATCTGATCCATCGAGTGATTCACGCGATCGGCGATGCGACTGATCTTGTTGTACATCTCGTCACTTTCCAGCAGCCTGCCCGCGGTGCCGCGACCGGCGACAAGATCAGCGGAAAGCTTTTTCAGGTTGGCGGAGATGTCGTTGGCATTGTTGTAGAGACTTTCGTCGTAAATAAATTTGCCGGCCGAGCCTTTGCCGCTCTTAATCTGTTGCGCCAGTTCTTCAGCATCGCGAATCGTCGCGTTCAGATTGTTATAGAGGGCTTCGTCATTGAACAGGCGTCCGACGGTGCCTTTGCCTTCCCGAACGTTCTTGACGACTTCGCTAAGCTGATCCGAGAGCTTGCTTAGTCGCTGGGCCAAATCGGTGCCTGAGGTAGCCAGGTCGCTCATCGTGCTGCCGGAGGTCGAAGTCAGCAATGCATTTTCTTTGATCGGCTGGCCGAGTGACGTGCCCGGCGTGATGTTGATGACCATTTCGCTGCCCAGAATACTCGGCGCCATTTGTTGGGCAGTGGAATCTGAGCGAATACGATCCTGGGCCGGCACGCCGTCGATCTTACTGTCGATCGTCATGTACGCCTCGACCTTTTGCGGACTGGGCCCGGTGCCAACTTCCGAGGGACTCAGCAGCCTGATGCGATCCACTTTACCGATGGCGACGCCCGCCAGACGTACTTCCGATCCTTCGCGCAGGCCGTTGGCGTCGGCGAACCGCGCCCGCAGGTGTACGTGACTGGCGAAAGGGTTGAAGGTGCCGGAGGCGTTCAGAATTAGCAGAACTAAAACAGCTATTGCGATAAGAACAAGCAAGCCAACGCGTAGCTCGCTTAGGCCGACTTTCTTGGTTGATTTTGGCATGACTTTAAGAAGGCAAGAGTAAAAAGGTAAAAGGCAAAATCACATCTGCACGCAGCCGCAAAAAGCTTTTCCTTTTTCCTCTCTGCTTCCCTCCTTTTTCCTTTCGCTCAGTGTCCGCGCAGAAACTTCTGAATGTATTTGTCGTCTGCTTTGCGCAGGGTTTCGTCGGTCCCGCTGAAAATTACCTGTCCGTCGCGCATCATCAAAACTTTGCTGTTTATCAGGCAAAGCTTCTCGCCTTCTTTTTCGAAGACAACTTCGCCGGCTTCGTCAACTACCGCATATTCCGAACAGAGATAGTCCAGGTTGTTCATCTCGTGGGTGACAAAGATCGACGAGACATCTTCCAGATCGCGCAGCTTCATCGCCAACTCGCAAATCGTGCGCGCGGTTGGCGGGTCCAGCCCCGCCGTCGGTTCGTCGAACATTACGATCTTCGGATCGCCCACCAGCGCCCGGGCGATGCCCACGCGCCGCCGCATGCCGCCGGACAACTCGGAAGGCATTTTGTCGATGGCTTCCTCGAGGTTGACGAAGCGCAGCATGCGCCGTACCTCGCTTTCGACTTCCTCTTCCGGCACGCCCTGTTCGTGAAGCTTAAAGGCGACGTTTTCGTAAACCGAAAGTGAATCAAACAGCGCGCCTTCCTGGAAAATCATGCCGATCTTTTTGCGGACGCGCATCATTTGGGCTTCCGAGTAGTGGGTGATGTCTTCGCCGTCGACCAGAATCTGTCCGCTGTCAGGTTTGAGTAGTCCCAGCACTAACTTGATGGCCGTCGATTTACCACAACCCGAACCGCCGAGAATGATCTTGGTCTCGCCCTTCATTACCTTAAAGCTGAGATCGTTCAGAACCTTGCGGTCGTCGTAGATCATCGTTACGTCGCGAAATTCAATCGAGGGAATCGCGCGGTCAGCGTCGTCAACTTCGCGAAACGTCGATTCGGCAGCCTGATCGCTGACGCGATTATCCGGTGTGTTCGTGTTCGGCCGGTCAATTGAAGTCTGAGTCATCATCAGTGGGTACCTAGAATAACCTGAAGCGCTTTAGCAAGGAAGAAGTCGGTAATGATCACTATAATCGAAGCGGTCACCACCGCGGAAGTCGTCGAACGGCCCACGCCCACTGTGCCACCCTCAGTCTTCAGACCTTTGTGACAGGCAATCGTGGCCATCAAGAATGCAAAGACCAGCGGCTTAACAATTCCTCCGATGATGTCATCGGTCGTTATGCCGTCGCGCACTGAAGCAGTAAACATCGAGGATGGCAAACCGTAGAGAAAGGTCGAGACCGCCCAGCCGCCGGCAATACCCACCACGTCGGCTATCAGAGTCAAGAGCGGCAACGTAATTACCAGCGCTATCAGCCGCGGCGCCACCAGCTTGCGAACGGGATCGGTTCCCAGCGCGCGCATTGCATCGATCTGCTCGGACGCTACCATCGATCCCAACTCGGCTGAGATTGCCGAAACCACTCGACCGGTCACCATCAAAGCCGTAAGCACCGGGCCCAGCTCTCGCACCAGCGAAATTGACACCAGATAACCTAGTTGGCTGACGGCGCCGAACGACTCGAGCGTTGGATAGGTTTGCAGCGTCAACACGGCGCCGGTGAAAAATCCGGTGAGAAGAATGATCGTCAATGAACCTACACCGATACTGTCCATCTGCGCGATGGTCTCGGGAATGTAACGGGGTTTTTTGAAGAGGCCACGCGCGGCTCGCCCCGCGAGCAGGGACACTTCCTGCAGTTCAAGCAGAAGACGCGTGACGATGTTCATTCGAAACCCAGCGACGATAAGAAGGCTGCTCGTTAACCGCGGTCACCGCTGCTTGTTAAGAGGTCAATAACCGAGCAGGCAGGGCGCATGGGCCTGGCTTCAAAGACTGCTCGAGAGCGTCACCGCGGTGCGATCCAATTTTAATAGAGCGGCCTATGATGCGCAAAACCAACCGTTTACGTCAAGGTGTAATCGCGGCTGAGCCTATTTTGATGGGCACGAAAAAGCCGGCCCGGATGGTTCGGAGCCGGCTTTTGGAGTCTGAGCAAACTCGCCGATTACGGCTTCTGTTGTCGCCGCATTAGCTTACGCTGGTTGGGACCCGGGCCAGGCTGAGCATTGACATTACGTTGCAGGCCCTGCTGGCGCTGGCGCAATCCGTTGCCGGGACGTTGTTGGTTGGCGTCACGGCGTAACGCCTGATTTCGCTGCCGCATCTCTCTTAGTTTGAGGCGTTGTTCGGGCGTTAGCACCTGGAGAATCCGAGCCTCCCTCAGCGCCTGTAGTTGAGTCGTGGCGGCTTGCGCCTCGGACACTTCCTTAGCGCGTCGCTTGATTAACTCTTCGTTTGAAGTGGGAGACTCGATCGCCTCAGCAAGGGCTCGTCGCGCCTCTCGCAAGCGTTGATTAGCAGCTTGCTGTTCTGCTCTGAGATCCGCATTGATTGCGCGCCACTTTTGGATCTGTTCTGGCGTCAAGTTCAATGACGCGATCAAGTTCGGAATCTGATTAGCCTGGTTGGCTTGCGTCTCAGCCGGGGCGGTCGGATTCTGGGATGTGGGATTTTGCGCTCTGACTTGAACGCAGATACTCGTCAGCAGCAAGAGCAGGGGTAATATAATCCGACTGCTTCGTAGTTTCGTTTCTGTATTCATAATTGCACCGTCCTTGCCTTCGGGGCCTCCCGAAGAGCTTTACTGATTAGGCTCGTCCGACAATACAAAAGGCAACTCGTCCTCATCTCTGGGAATTAGCCGCAGGTCCGCCGCCAACTGCTCGCGTTCCTGTCTGTTTAATCCACGGGGGCGCGAAGTTTTCGGCTGGACACGATTGACGGCAACTCGATTTCCGGTGTCCCCTGACTTGTCCGCCGTTGCATCATCGGCGGCCTGCGGCGAAGTCTGCCGCTTACTGAGTTGCGCCAGCTTTTCATCAACTCGCTTCTGAACTTCCTGATCAAACTGCTGCTGACTGAACTTAGGCTCCTGGTCATGAGCAGTCTGCACTGGCCTATTCCACGAACGCGCAATTGCCAGCACTCCAAGGACGCAAAGAAGCACCGCGGCAAAACCTGTGGCCGCGCGCAGCCAAAGCGGCGATACACTGAAGAACTCGCGCAAAGCGGCGAGAGCGGTGAGTTTTCGCTCGTGCCGCACGAACTGAGCGGAATCAACAGTGCTCTCGACCGGAACTGCCGCCGGGCTGAAGGCTGAGCCGAGCGCTTCATTGCGCCACCGCGAAATCGAGTCGTGCACGTGCTGGAAGACTCCAAACTCACTGCGGCACGAGTCACACTGTTGCAGGTGACCGGCAAAGTCTTTGGCATCGACTTCATTTGCTTCGCCATAAAGATAAGTGACCAGGTCTTCCGCTCGATGACAAACTGGTCGTTCGTTAATGTTTGGCATTTCAACTACCTCTTGTCCGCGATCAATTCTCGTAACCTACTCGCCAAATTTCTGCAGACGCATCTGCAACTGCCTGAGCGCCGTGTACAGACGACTCTTGACCGTGCTCAACGGCAGTTCAAGCGCTTCTGATATTTGCTGGAACGTTAGTTCCTCAAATTCCTTCATCACCACGACCTGCCGCAAATCCGGAGGCAGCGCACAGACCGCTCGTCGAACTGCGACGCTCCGCTCTATCTTTTCAACCGTGCGCGCCGGCGTGATATCAAGCGGCAATGCAAATACGGCGGCGTTCTTCTCAGCCTCGTCTTCCAGCGCCGTTTCGCCGCGCACCTTCGCGCGACGTTGCCGGGTAATGCACTGATTGACGGCAATTCGATGGAGCCATGACGAGACCTTTGCTTCGCCACGAAAGCCACGCAGATTTCGAAAGGCGGCCAGAAAGGTTTCCTGGGTCGCATCGCGCGCATCTTCCTCGCGACCCAGCATGCCGAAGGCCAGCGCGAAGATGCGTCGCTCCCAACGACGGACGATCTCGCCGAACGCCTCGGGGTCGCCCGACAAGGCGCGCTCTACCACCTGCTCATCGTTTCTGGCTGTTTCCACCTGGTTCGTGCTCGCGTCCGGCTTGCGAGGCCGCATCCAAATGTCGCGCAACAACTCGCGCGGTCAATCCTTTAGACGCCGTCCCTCGGTCTCAAGTCGGCAAAAGTATCACACGAAAGCTCCGGGCTTCGATAAGAAGATTCAATTGTGCTGAGTTTTAGCTCAGAGTCTCGGCCAAGAAAACCAAGATCAATTCGATTGTGGCTGCTTAACGTAAGTATTTCAGCAGTTAAAAACAGGCCAAAGCTGTTGACACGCGGGTCGCTGACCAACTACTCTAGCCTAAGGCTGGGCCCTTCTGAGGCTGGCCACCTGCGCCACGATCGTTGGGCGCGCTTCGTTGCCCTTCACTTTTCAAAAACTTTCCGTGTTCGGAGCCCTTCACAGAATTCGTCTTCTTTATGTCGTGCTGGCAGTGCTGCTGCTGGTGGGCCTTTTGCCGCTGGCTCTGGCCGGCACTCTGCTGTCCCGGCGCAGCGCCGACGAATTGCGCGCCATCGAAGGACGCTATCAGGCGCAGTTGGTGCGGGACAAGGCCAGACAAATTGAGCTGTACGGTCAGCGTTACCGCGATGTCGTGAGCGGAGTTGCGCGCGCTTTCGAGATCGCCGGTGGCCCTCGTTTCCTCACCGATGCTGGTTACGATGCCCGCTTACAGAGAACTCTGCAGGATGATCCGAACCTGATCGCGCTGGCGATCTGTCCGGTCAAAGGCGAGGTCCATCGGGCGTTTCAATCGGACTTGATCAAGCGAGAAGAAGTTGATCAGCGTGTAGGCGACGTGTTGGCGCGCATGAGTGGACGCGGAGTTATCATTGGCCGGCCGCAAATCATCCGATCCGGCCAGGAGATGGCCTTAACCATCGCCGCGCCCGTAATGAACGGCGACGAAATCGTCGCGGCGGTCGTGGCTGTCGTTTCTTTCCAGGAAGTCTTCAAAGCGGTCCAGCAAACATCTTCAAAGAGCGCCCGCGAATTGTTGGACGCGGGCTTGCCGGTCGTCTTCGTCGTCGATCAGAACGGGAAAGCCGTGGCGCATCCCGACGCGTCGATAGCGTTTTCGGAACAGTCGATGACCGACCTCAAGGTCGTGCAAGACTGGCTGGAAACAGGAGCCCAGGTGCAATCCGCACTGGCGCCATTCACTCTCGATCGTGACGGCCGGGCGACGCCAATGCTGGGTTCTTATGCCACTGTGGAGCTCGATAAGAACTCTCTACTAGGTGTGATCGCAATCCAGGATGAAGCCGCTGCTTTGGTCTCGGTGAGCGAAATGCGAACTCAGACATTGTTCATCAGCTTGCTCGCCGCGGCTTTGGCGCTGCTCATCGGATTTTATTTCGCTGAGAAGCTCACGCGGCCGGTGCGAGAGTTAGCCGCCGGCGCGCAGCGCATTGCCGCCGGAGATTTCTCACAGCGCGTGAAAGTTCTGGGCCGGACCGAGCTGGGTGAACTGGGCGCGTCGTTTAATCAGATGACCGATCAGATTGAGAGTTTCATAGGCGATCTCCAACGCTCTGCTGACGAAAATCACGAACTTTTTCTGGGCACGGTCAAAGCGCTGGCGGCGGCGATCGACGGTAAAGACCCCTACACTCGCGGTCACTCTGAACGCGTCTCTCGCTTTTCAGTCGCGGTGGCCGGGGGCCTGGGTTTGCCCGAGATCGAGATTGAAAGAATCAGGATTAGCGCCCTGTTGCATGACGTAGGCAAGATTGGCATCGACGATCGCATCTTGAAAAAGCCGTCGGCTCTTACTGATGAAGAGTTCGAGATCATGAAGACGCATCCGCAGAAGGGCTACAAAATCATGTCGCAGATTCCGGCGATGCGCGATTTTCTCCCGGGCATGTACATGCATCACGAGATGATCAATGGAGAGGGTTACCCGCAGCGTCTGAAGGGCGACGAAATTCCGATGCAAGCGCGGATTGTCTCAGTCGCAGATACGTTTGACGCGATGACTACTGAGCGGCCGTACCAAGGCGCAATGGATCTGGAAGCCGCCTTGACGCGGCTGAAGAGTTTTGTCGGCACGCGGTACGATGCCCGTGTTGTAGCGGCCTTCATAGCTGCGTGCGAAGCCGGAAAAATCCGGCCGGGCGTAACGCGTGTTAATCGAAAACAATCCGATCGACAAAGTAATCCCTTGCCAACTTTGCCCGCCTCACCAACTCCCGATTCAGTTCTCGCAGTCAGCTGAGAACAGCTATCTTTTTAGCGCAAGTGTACGAGCGACTCACACGGGCTGCTCCGGCGTGAGAACCCGCGCTTGCGCGCGCAAACTAACAGTTTGCGCCGCCTCGAGACGATATCCAGCGGCGCGTCGCTTTTGTGGCGATGCGCCGCTTCTGCTTATAATCGAGGTCAAATCTTTGGAGTCATTCATTAGGACGGAGTTTCGATGGCCTTTTGGCGCCGGAAGAAGGACGAATTTGTCTCGCTTGGTTTGAGCCGTGCGGCTAGTGAGCGCGCCCCCAAAACTCAAATCGGAACAGAAACTGAGATTGAACCTCAGCCGCAACCGGTGGCCACGATCGAGTCCGGCGAGGCTGCGCGCGAGGGCCCGGCGCCCAGCCCCTGGCAGACTTCAGTCCTCGGCCTCGATCTCTCGATCGAGCAATTGCAGGCCCAGGAAGCAGCGCTTGAGGAGGAACTCTCAGCCCGCTTTCGCCGGGCCGTGGCGGCTACCCGCGAGTCGCTGTCCGAAAAGGTCGATACAGTCTTTGCCGGCGCCAAAAAAATTGATGCGGAACTGCTGGATGAACTCGAGGAAGCTTTGATCGCCGCCGACATCGGAGTGCCGACCACGATGCACGTGCTGGAAACCGTGCGCCGTGGGATCAGTCGTAAAGAGATCGATGACATCGAAAAGCTAAAGGCAGCTATTAAGTCTGAGTTACTTTCAATTCTCCACGCCTCAGAGCAGGGCGGCGTCGCATCTGAAACCAGCGTGCCGGAAAACATTGCTCCGTACGTGATGATGATTGTCGGTGTTAACGGCGTGGGAAAAACGACTACAATTGGTAAGCTGGCGCAACGAATCAAAGCGGAAGGCAACGACGTTCTGATTTGCGCCGCCGATACGTTTCGCGCGGCCGCGAGCGATCAACTGGCGATCTGGGCTGAACGCACCGGCGTCCCTTTGATTCAGCAGAAGCAGGGCACGGATCCCGCGGCCGTTTTGTTTGATTCGATGAAGGCTGCGAAAGCTCGCGGCTCGGACGTGCTGATAGTCGATACAGCGGGTCGGCTACACAACAAATCGAACCTGATGGCTGAATTGGAAAAGATGAAACGGGTCGCGGGCCGCGAAGTTGAAGGCGCGCCACACGAAACCTTGTTGGTGGTCGATGCGGTAACCGGTCAGAACGGACTCGAGCAGGCGCGGCAGTTTCTGAAGATCGCGGGGGTGACAGGCATCGTCTTGACCAAACTCGACGGCACCGCCAAGGGCGGGATCGCGGTGGCAATTGCCAAAGAGTTGGGCCTGCCGATTCGCTACGCCGGCATTGGAGAGAAGGTCGACGATCTCGTTGTATTCGATCCTGAGCAGTACGTGAATAGTCTTTTCAATTAATGAAATCGTTCGCGACCGTGAGCATGAGGTCAGTACCACCTGCGTGAGCGGGTGGGTTAAAGACTCAACACGCGCGGTTGACCAATGAACCCACCCGCTCACGCAGGTGGTACTGACCTTCATAACGCGCGTCGGCGCGCTTGAGCAAATAACTTGGAACAGTGGACTGAAACTGATCGCCAAATGATGACTCGCGCACTCGAGTTGGCTGCGCGTGGCGTCGGACAAGTCAGTCCGGGTCCGCTGGTCGGTACCGTGATCGTGGACGCCGGCGGAGACATTGCCGGTGAAGGCTTCTACCTCTACGAGCAGGTTAAGCATGCCGAGACGACCGCGCTCGAGCAGGCGGCCGCACGGGCGCGCGGAGGTACCGCGTACGTTTCACTGGAACCGCACGCGCATCATGGCCGCACCCAACCTTGCACCGACGCACTCATCAAGGCTGGAATCAAACGCGTCGTGGCGCCAATCGAAGATCCCAACCCTAAAGTTTCGGGTCGTGGCTTTGCTCATCTGCGCGCAGCCGGCGTGGAAGTCTGCACCGGCTTGCTGGCTGACGAAGCATGGCGATTGAATGAAGCCTACATTCATTTCATGCGGACCGGCCGGCCGTTCGTCCATCTCAAGCTGGCCGTTTCACTCGACGGCAAGGTGGCCACGCGCACGGGCGATTCCCGCTGGATCGCCGGCCCGGAATCGCGCGCCCGCTCCCACGAATGGCGCCATCAATACGACTCGATCCTCGTGGGCTCGGAAACAGCCGTAACCGACAATCCGTTACTGACTGACCGGTCGGGCAAGCCGCGACGCCGGCCGCTGGTCCGAGTCGTGCTCGACGACCGGCTGCGTTTGCCGCCGTGTTCTCAGTTAGCGCAAACGGCGCGCGAAGCACCGGTGTTACTGTTCACTTCGAGTGACACCGGGCAACCACTGGCGGAACTCGGCGTAGAAATAGTTAAGAGCGGTGGTGGAGCGCAAGATCTGGCGGCCGTGCTCGATGAATTAGGAAAGCATGAGATTCAAACGATGCTCCTCGAAGGTGGGGGGACCGTGGCGGGAGCTTTTCTGGATGCGCGGCTGGTTAACAAAGTTACTTTCTTTATTGCGCCAATGATTATCGGTGGTCGCGACGCGGCAATTGCGGTTGCCGGCACTGGCGCACAAAACATCGCAGACGCGGTTCAACTTGAGAACGTCGAGGTGATTCAGCGCGGACGGGATGTCGAAATCACGGGGTATCCAGCGAGCAGAGCGGGGCGGTAGCCCGACCGTTAGGGAGGCTCGCTTTTTCCTTCGAAGGACAATCGATGAGCGACGCCAAACGCCGTTTCGGTCAGAACTTTCTCGTCGATCGCGGCGTGGCCGATCGCATCATCGCCGCCGTTTCGCCGCGCGCGGATGAGACGATCATAGAGATCGGCGCCGGGCGTGGCGTGTTAACTTCTCGCTTGTTAGAAAAGGCCGGACGGGTTGTGGCGATCGAGTTCGACCGCGATCTCATTCCATCCTTACGCGAAAAGTTTGCCGGCGCGGCGAATCTGGTCCTGCTGGAAGCCGATGCTTTAACCACCGATTTTTGCGCGGCGATTGAGCCGGCACAAAGCGCCCGCGTCGTCGCCAACCTCCCCTACAACATTGCCACCGCGGTGCTGCAAAGACTGATCGAGCAAAGACGCTGTCTCAGCGAGATGACGCTGATGCTGCAGCGCGAAGTCGTCGATCGAATCACCGCGGAAGCCGGCTCGACTGAGCGCGGCTATCTATCAGTTTTGGTCGAAGCCTATTGCGAAGCCGAACAACTGTTCGATGTGTCGCCGCAGGCGTTTCGACCCGTGCCGAAGGTTTGGAGCACGGTCGTGAGTTTGCGCGTCCGGCCCAGGATTGCGGCGGAGGTGAAGGACGAGGCACTTCTGTGGCAAATCGTCAGCGCAGGCTTTGCGCAGCGTCGGAAGACCATTCTCAACAACCTGCGCGACGCGCCACCGAACATTCAGGAGTTATTAAAGAAACGAGGCGGCGCGAGTATCGTCTTGTGCGATGCGTGCCTGCCACCGTTGCGGCGCGCTGAGACGTTTACGCTGGAAGAATGGGCGATGCTAGTGAATGCGATCTAGGGAGTAACCTCAGCGAGTCCTGGTGCCGTTAGGCACAAGATGTTTATAGGCCTAAGATAAGTTTTGGATGTTGAGCGACCAATCATGCGCGACAGAAAAGATAGCCCTCACGCGCTGCAGGTGCTATCTCGCGCTTGATGCGCTTGGCTTTGCGAATCTCGGCGACGCGGAGGTCGTATGCGGCTTGCAGGTTCAGCCAGGAGCGGGCATCTCCGCCAAAGTAGCGAGCCAATCTCATAGCCGTATCCGCGGTGACGGCGCGCCGTTCGCGCACGATCTCATTGATGCGCGGCGCTGGGACGTTCAGCGCCTTAGCCAGGGCAGTCGCCGTCATGCCGAGCGGAACCAGATAGTCTTCGCGAAGGATCTCGCCGGGATGCACCGACCGCATTCCTTTTCTAAACATCGTCGTTCTTAATTCTGCACTCAGATTATAACAAACTGTTTTTGAACCGCAGAGGACGCAGAGGGACGCAGAGTACGCCTTTCTCTGCGACCTCTGCGAAAAACTCCGCGGCCTCTGCGGTTAGCTTTATCTATTTGACTTCACTCAACCGAGTTTTGACACAGGC
>JBGPWS010000211.1:0-8178 GCA_041492345.1 Pyrinomonadaceae bacterium
ATCTCACCAGCCGGTGTTTCGACTGTAACCTCAACCTGAGACTTCGGACGGAGTACATAGTAATAGTATTTTACCTTCCACATCGTCTTGCGCGTCGGTTCATTTCCGTCGAGCGCAATTATCCGGTCCCCTGGCTTTAGTCCCTTCGCTTCGGCATCGCTTCCCGGCGCAATGGCAGTGATGTAACAATCGTTGCCAATCATTTGCATCTTCCAGCCGTAAACAGTTGTCGACTGCTGTAGTGGCGGAATCAGCTTCGTGTGCGAGTCATTGAGATCGATGACAGCCTGCGCAATGATGCCAACGATTTGGGCAGCGGACAGGGCCTGCTTGATTTTAACTTCGGCAACCTTGAATCGCGCATCCAAGTCCATTCCGTGAAACTTCGGGTCGTAATAGTTAGCCTTAATCTCTTCCTTTACGACCTCGAGCATCTTGAGCCCGTTGTCGCGGCTGCTATCAATGTTCTTTTCAGGCTCGGATTGTGGGGCCGCAACGGAAACTCCTAACAGAAGAACCATCAAAGGGATCAGTAAGTGAGTAATCGCTTTCATGCAATTCCCTTCCGACTGCAAAATTCCTTTAACTCTTACGCAGATCGGGAGCCGTCCACGGTTCGTCAGGAGGCTAGCGATAATACCTTTTCGCTCTTTTACGTACAAATCAATTCACGAGTTGGGCGCAGTCACAAATCCACGCATTCGCGAAATTGATTTCGTTCGGCACGTCTGTTAGCCTCTTAGGTTTCCACACTGCAGGAAATCTCAACCATAGAGGGGCAATAGATAAATAATGACTAGTGATGTCTTCATTCTTGGTGGTAAGCGTACGCCGATGGGCGAGTATGTCGGCGCGCTGAAAGATATTTCGGCGATCGAGCTCGGCGTCATTGCGGCGCGCGGAGCGCTGGACGCAACCGGCGTGGCCCCCGATGAAATCGATCACACGATCATCGGCAATGCGCTGCAGACTTCGGGCGACGCCATCTATGGCGCGCGCCACGTGGCTTTGAAGGCGGGAATTCCCTTTGATCGCCCGGCGCTGACCGTCAATCGCCTCTGCGGCAGCGGCATTCAGTCGATCGTTTCCGGGGCGCAGATGATCCAGCTCGACGAAGCGCAAGTCTGTCTGGTTGGCGGCATGGAATCGATGTCGCAGGCGCCACACGTGATTCGCGGCGCGCGTTCCGGCTTTGCCCTGGGACAGGGAAAGCTCGAAGACAGCCTGATGGTTGCGCTGCTCGATACTTACTGCAACGTTCCGATGGCCGGCACGGCTGAGAATCTGGCGCGCAAGTTCGAAATCCCACGCGACGATCAGGACCAATACGCGCTGCGCTCACAGCAGGCTGCCAAGCGCGCCCTCGACGCCGGGTTCTTCGCCGCAGAGATCGTGCCGGTCGAAGTGAAGACCAGAAAAGGGACTGTGCTTTTCGAGCAGGACGATCATCTGCGTCCCGAAACAACCCTGGAAGAGTTGGCGAAATTGAGACCGGCGTTCAGCAAGGATGGATTCGTCACGGCGGGAAATGCATCGGGCATAGTTGATGGCGCGGCAGCGCTGATCATTGCCGGCAGGGACTTTATCAGGACGAAGAACATCAAGCCGATGGGCCGCATCGTGAGTTGGGCCTATGCCGGAGTCGAGCCTGAGATCATGGGCATTGGGCCGGTGCCCGCAACTCGGCAAGCGCTGGAGAAAGCCGGTTTGCAGCTTTCGGATATCGACCTGATTGAAGTCAACGAAGCGTTCGCGGCGCAGTACCTCGCGGTTGAGCAGGAACTTGGTCTCGATCGCGAAAGAACCAACGTCAACGGAGGAGCGATTGCGCTGGGACATCCGTTGGGCGCGACCGGGACACGCTTAGTCCTGACTTTGTTGCATGAGTTACAGCGTCGCGGTGGACGCTACGGATTGGCGACCGCATGCATTGGCGGCGGGCAAGGCATCGCGATCATTTGTGAGCGAGTTTAGGATTGCTTATGGTGACCGGTAACGGAGGTGAGCTTTGGTTTCACTTCACAAAGCCAAATAGACGCGAAGACGGTTGGCAATCTCTGTCGTCGTCTTGTGCTTGCCGCAAATTGAGCTCTCTAGATTTTCATAGAAAATCCAAATTCTCGTCCAAGCTGACGCGGCAACTCGCCTAGCGGGAGATAATAACTGTCGGCAAACATAGTTGTTAACGCTATTCCTACCGGCGGGGCAGGTCAGGCACAATTCTTGCGAAAAAGCGGCCTGCAAGCTTGAATGCGACACCGGATCTTGTTAACGGACTTTTCATACAGTCATCGCGGTTTTACGCTTGCCCTTTTGCCACTCATCATGATAGAAACCGCCTTCTGCACTTGTTCGCAGTTTTTCCTTCGGAACCAGCAGTCCAAAACGTTCTCGGAAGTCTCAGTTAACTCTGCGCCCGATGGCTCGCGCGCGAATTTGATTTCAACGATACTGATTTCCTTAAGGAGTTCTCCTGTTATGTACAAATTTCTACGATTCGGTTTTGCCTCTCTTGTGCTCGTCGCGATGTGCGCGCTGAGCGCGATGGCGCAGTCCACGACGACCGGCGCAGTAAACGGCACCGTCACGAATCCCAATAAAGAGGTCGTGGTCGGCGCTACGGTCACGGTCAAGAATAATGGAACGAACAAAGAAGCCACCGCCACGACTGACGACAACGGCGGCTTCAAGGTCGGCAATCTTGAGCCCGGCGTCTACACCGTGAACGCGAATGGGTCAGGATTTGCGCCCTATATTAACCCGGGCGTCGTGGTCGAGGTTGGACGTTCGACTACGCTGGACGTCGGGTTGTCCCTTCAGGGTGTCACCGGAACGGTTGAGGTAACGGCCGAGGCGCCGGTCATCAACACGACGCAGCAGGATTTCTCGAGCAACATGAACCAGACTTCGATCAACGAGCTGCCAGTTAACGGGTCGCGCTGGTCAAATTTCGCGCTACTCACACCGGGCACCGTGCCGGACCAGAACTTCGGGCTGATTAGCTTTCGCGGTATTTCGGGATTGCTGAACAACAACACCGTAGATGGTGGCGACAACAACCAGGCGTTCTTTTCCGAAGAGCGGGGCCGCACGCGTATTAACTACGTGATCAGCCAGTCGGCAATCAAAGAATTCCAGGTCAACACCTCCAACTACTCGGCCGAGTACGGTCGCGCCGCCGGCGGCGTCACCAACGCCGTGACCAAGAGTGGAACGAATGGCTTTCATGGTGATGCCTTTTTCTACGATCGCGACAACAGATTGGGCGCCCGCAATCCGCTGGCCTTTATCACTACGTTCGATCCCGTTGCGGGAACTTTGACCCGCGCCGGTTTCAAACCGGCGGACAAACGTTATCGGTTCGGTGGAGATATCGGCGGCCCGATCAAGAAGAACAAAGCCTTCTTCTTTTTCAACTATGACGAGTTGCGGCGCAACTTTCCTGGCTTGGGTATTTTCAGCAGCCCGAGCTACCTGACGACGATAAACAAATGTACGACGGCGTTGGCGACTGAGCTAAATGGGCCAGGTGGAACTTCCTGCGCTGGCCCCGCAAGCAATCCAAACCAAATCCTCAATGCGTCCTTGAAGAAAACAACCACCGCTCTCTCTGACTCGCAAATTAATTCAGTGTTGAGTTTCCTGAACAGCGAAACTGGTCCCGTGCCGCGGATAGGTAACCAAAGAATTTTCATGCCCAAGGTGGACTGGAATCTCAACAGTAAGAACACGCTAACGGCGACCTACAACCGGCTTCGTTGGGTTTCGCCCTCTGGTATCCAAACGCAACCTACAAACACCATTGGAAACACCAGCTTCGGTGATGACTTCGTGAACGACGACTCAATCAATATACGACTGGCCTCGAATTTCGGCGCCAACCTGATCAACGAGGGACGTTATCAATGGTCTCGTGACTTTGAGTTTGAGAACAGCAGAACGCCGCTGGCGGGCGAACCGCTTACGGCCCCAGCCTATCCGGGTACGATAGCCGCGGGCACCAGAGGCCCGGACGTGTTTCTCACCAACGGTATTGAGTTTGGCGTGGCCACGTTCCTGGAGCGCCCCAAGTATCCTGACGAGCGGCGCAATCAGTTCTTCGATATGATCACGGTTACCAAGGGTAGCCACACGTTCAAGTTTGGCGGGGATTTCAATCACGTCAGCGAAGTGGCGGATAACTTGCGCTTCTACGCCGGCTCCTACTCATACAACAACATCAATGACTTTGTCATTGATTATTTGAACTGGAAGACGCCGTTATTTGTCGGCGCTAACCCCGTGGTCTGCTCGGCATCAACCAGACTTGCCGGCAAGTGCTACACCAGCAACTACGCACAGGCGTTTGGGGGCACGGTGTACAAACTGGGCACGAATGACTATAACTTTTTCCTGCAGGACGACTGGCGCGTAAACCAACGGCTTACGCTTAATCTCGGCGTCCGGTGGGAATACCAACAATTCCCGAAACCCTTCCTGGCCAATCCCGCTGTCCCGCAGACCAACGTGATGCCCAGCGACAAGAACAATTTTGGGCCGCGCCTCGGCTTCGCTTTGGACATGAAGGGTGACGGAAAGGATTCTCTTCGCGGCGG
Source organism: Pyrinomonadaceae bacterium (assembly GCA_041492345.1). Taxonomy (GTDB): domain Bacteria; phylum Acidobacteriota; class Blastocatellia; order Pyrinomonadales; family Pyrinomonadaceae; genus UBA11740. The sequence goes on from JBGPWS010000211.1 coordinate 4,596, forward strand.
TTACGGGATTTACTTCGGACGCATGGGCAGTTCGACGATCTACAATGCCCTGGTCAATACCGCCATGCCCGGCGGCCAATTCTCGGTTTCGCTGAGCCAGGCTGCCGGACCGGTCTTTCCGAACACGCTGGCGACGCAGCCTTCGAACCCTACGGTAGCAATTCAGTTCTTCCAGACTGGCTTTCAACTGCCGACCATTCACCAGGCGGATCTCGTCTATGAACACGAGATTACTCGCAACACCGTTATCTCGGGCTCACTGCTGCTGAGCTTTGGAAAAAACCTGCCAACCTTTGTTGACATCAATCTCAATAACCCGTCCAGCTCGTTTGGTTATGCGATCGCGGGCGGCCCGTTTGACGGACAGATACTGCAGGTGCCTTGGTTCCATGGCACTTCTCGGCCCAATACATCCTTCGGTGCCATGACTGAGATCAGAAGCATCGTCTGGAGTAAGTATGTGGGGGGCGTAGTACAACTCAATCGTCGCCTGACGAAGGGTCTCCAGTTGCAAATAAACTACACCCGATCAATGGCCAGGGACGCCGGTCAGAGTTCGACTACTTTTTCGGTTAACAATAGCCCGTACAATGCGTTTGACCCGATCGTGGGTGAGGCGGGCAGATCGAACTTTGACATACCGAACAAAGTCATTGCCAACGCCGTATGGCAGCCGGAATCGAAGAACGCGTTCCTCAAGGACTGGACCTTCTCGCCGATCTTTGCAGCTTACTCTGGCGCGCCGCTTAGTACTTTTGTTTCAGCCACCGTACCGTCCCCAGGTATTACTCAGGACCCTGCTTGTTGGCCCGGCGTCGTTATTGTTAACGCTTGCTCGACTCCAGGAGGAGGCGTGAACGGTTCAGGCGGCAACGCTCGGTTTGCGCTCGCGCCTCGCAACGGCTTCCGGCTGCCGAGGATTTGGAATCTGGACCTGCGCGTTTCACGCAGAATCCGATTCAAGGAATCACAAGCTCTTGAGTTCTTGATTGAGGGCTTCAACCTTTTCAATCGCACACAAGTCACGGGCATGAATAACACGTTCTATACCGGCTCTTCGACGGCTGCCACGTGCAATGCGACACGCACAACCTGCACACCAGCGACTGCGGCTCTCACCTACAGCTCAGCGTTTCAGACAGTGAACGCGGCTGGCGGTACGCTCTTCCGCGAACGGCAGATTCAGTGGGCCGTGCGGTTCCAGTTCTAATTTAGAACTTACAACCTTGAGCTATCTACCGGGCGCGTCTGAAAAGGCGCGCCTTTTTTTTTTCCGGAGCCGCCGCTCCCAGTGGCGAGTACCCGCTCAAATCCCGCACGGAAACATCCTCAGAGCTGCTTTGATATACTAACCTCCAAACAGAAATGCGACCTGCGATTCAAACACCTGCAATGCTGGAACGTTCTCGTGATCCCGCCGGAGTCTCGGCGCAGATCAAAACGCATTCTCGTGACCTCGGCTTTCACCAGACCGGCATCGTGCGTGCTGAAAGCCTCTCAAACGAACAACAGCGATTGAAAAAGTGGCTGGCCCGCGGCTTCCATGGCGAAATGAACTGGATGGCCCGCAATCCGGAGCAGCGCACCGATCCGCGGAAATTGTTTCCCGAGGCACGCTCGGTCGTCGTAGTCGCTTTGAACTACTACACGCCGGCTCAACATGCGGACAATTCTGCGAGCGGCAAGGTTTCGCGTTATGCCTGGGGAGACGATTATCACGAAATTGTCGGCGACAAACTGCGCGACCTTTTATCATGGATCAAAGAGCAATGGCCCGAAGCGAACGGCAAAGTCTGTGTGGACATCCAGCCGATGATGGATAAAGCCTGGGCCGCGCGGGCCGGCCTCGGTTGGATGGGCAAGCACACGAACCTGATCACGCACGAATACGGCTCCTGGGTTTTCATCGGCGAGCTGCTCCTGAATTTGGAACTGGAATATGCGGACGAAGAAGTCGCCGACCAGTGTGGCTCGTGCACGCTCTGCATCGATGCCTGTCCCACCGCCGCGATTGTCGAGCCTTACGTCGTTGATTCTCGCCTGTGTATCTCTCACGCGACGATCGAATCGCGCGCGCCGGAAATAGATAAAGAGGTCGCGACGAAACTGGAAGGCTGGTTGTACGGCTGTGATATTTGCCAGGACGTCTGTCCGTGGAACCAGATGACGCCAGCCACCAATGAATCGCGTTTTGCGCCGCGCGAGGGGAACGTCGACGCAGCGCTGGCTGAGATTCTCGCGCTGACTCCGGACACTTACGCCAAGCGCTTTCACCGCAGCGCGATGAAGCGGGCGAAACTTTCCGGCTTGCAGCGCAACGCCCGGGCGCTCAACAGGAGTGACAACAGTCTTTCCGGAAATTAATCAATATCCATGCGAGGGAACCAAATGAAACTCATGCTTATTCTCTTGTCTGTGTGCGTGGCTATCGTAGCAACCGCAAACACCACCCGAGCGCAAGCCAACCCCGCTCCCGCCGACCTGCGTAAGCTCGCCGACGATTATTACAGCTGGCGCAATCAGAACTATCCCGTCGCCAGCAGTGATGCCGGGCTGCACACCTGGGACAGCAAGCTTACGGACTACGGGCTTTCCGCCCTGCTCGCGCGCCGCCTGCACGTCAAGGAAGTGCTCGCCAAAGTGAAAGCGATGCAGACCGAACAGTGGAGCAAGGACGATCGCATCGACTGGCTGCTGTTTCGCTCTCAACTGGAGGGCGTCGCTTTCTTTGATCGGGTAATCGATTTTGAAGAGACCGATCCGCAAACCTACGTCAACGAATGTAGTAACGGGATCTTCTCTTTGCTCAAGAAAGAATATGACACGCCGCGCAATCGCTCTCTCGCAGCCACGGCGCGACTGAAACAGATGCCTTTCGTGATTGAGCAGGGCAAGCAGAACCTCAACAAACCTGTCCGGCTTTATGCGCAGCTCGCTATCGATTCGGCGCGATCGATTGACAGCCTGTTCACCGACAGCTTGATGACCATGGCTAAAGATCTGCCACCGGCTGAGAAGAATGATCTGATCAAAGCGCGCGATGCGGCGATTGCCTCGATTCATGGCTTTGCGGATTTTCTGGAGAAACGTTTGCCAGGCATGGTTCCATTCAAACCAATGGGCGAAGAGAACTACAACTATCTTTTGAAGAATATTTATCTGCTGCCGCTCGATGCGAAGCAGGTCGAGATGCTGGGTCAGGCCGAGCTCGCGCGTTATCGGGCGCTGGAATCGATGTTGCCCGATCCCTCGCTGGCCGATCCGAATCCGCAGCGCGCGAAAACGATTCCGAAAGATCAGGACGAGTTTTTGAAAGCCTACGAGAGCCGCGAAGCCGAAATGATCGGCTTCCTGAAAGAGAACCATCTGGTCACCCTGCCGTCTTATCTCGGCCGCTTTGAAATTCGCCAACTGCCCGAAGCGTTCAAGCCCACCAGTCCCGGCGGCTTCATGAATGCTCCCGGGGTCTACGACAAAGACGCCAGCGGTTTCTATTTCATCCCCACTTACAATCCCAAGAGCAGTAACTTCTACATTCGCGCGGCCATCGAAGACCCGCGACCTATTCTCGGCCACGAAGGCA
>JBGPWS010000181.1:0-9201 GCA_041492345.1 Pyrinomonadaceae bacterium
CAGCGTAGCTTTCACTACCGCGATCGTCAGCGCGACGACCGCATTCAAGGGCCCGGGAAAATCGTGGTATGCCGCGAACACGGTGAGGCCGGTCCCCAGCATCAGGGCCAGGAAGATCGTAATGTAAACTCTGGGATAAACTATGTGCTCGCTCATCGCGTTAGTCAGTCGTTAGCAGTCAGTTGTCAGTGGCAAGAACAATTTCGCAATTCGCAATTCCAAATTCGCAATCCGCGTTAACCCATATGTCCTTCCAAATGCCGGCCGAGTAAGTAAAGCAACGGAAACAGAAATATCCAGACGATGTCCACAAAGTGCCAGTACAGACCTGAGATCTCCACGGGCGCGTGATACTCCGGGCCGAATCGCCCGCGCCAGGCCATGATCGTGAGGACAATCAGCAGGCCGATGCCGATAATCATGTGCAAAGCGTGCATGCCGGTCATGGCGAAATAGATCCAGTAGAACAGCTCCACGTTTCGCACCGTGGCGCCCGGAACCAGATGCAGCTTGTGGTGATCGGTGTCTCCCGGTTTGGCAACTTCGGGATTGAAAGGATGGCCGGGAATCAGTTGGCCGGGAATCAGATTGTCAGTGTACTTGTCGTGATACTCGACTGCCTTAATCCCGAGGAATGCCAAACCGAGCACCAGCGTTAACAGCAGACAGATGATCGAGTTGCGCCGCTTGCCCATCTGCGTGCTGTAAACAGCCATGGCCATCGTGAAGCTGCTGAAGATGAGGACGACGGTATTGATTCCACCGAGGCGGATGTCGAGGTGATTACTGGCCGTCGCGAATGCGGCCGGATACTGGTACCGATAGATCGTGTAGGCCAGGAACAGCCCGCCAAAGAACATGATCTCGGTGACCAGAAACACCCACATGCCCAGCGTGCCGGCTTCACGCTGCTGCTCCATATTCTCGAAATGATGCTGCAGCGCGCTGTGCGGCGCGGGTTCGTGTGCTGTGGCTAAACCTTCAGGCATGTGTTCCTTAGAAATCCAACCACTAAGTCACAAAGACACAAATTGATTTTCTCTTCTTTGTGTCCTTTGTGTCCTTTGTGTCTTCGTGGTTATCTCATCCGTTTGTTACCCGCTCGCCACCGCGAGCGGTTCTGACTAAATCTCAACCCGGTCGCTTGCGCTCGAACTTCCCAACCACCTCTTTGTGCTCCGGCGGCGCGAACTCGTACGCTTCCGTAGTCACGACCGGAGTTGTTATGAAATTTTCAGTCGGTGGCGGTGAAGCTGTCTGCCATTCGAGTCCCGGCAGATTCCACGGGTTGGCCGCAGCGATGGGACCATAGCGCATCGACCAAACCAGATAGCACAGCGGGATCAACAGTCCGATGCCTAGAATAGATGCGCCCGCCGTCGACAAAACGTGCAGCACTTGCCACGAAACTAAATCCGCCGGGTACGTGTGATAGCGTCGCGGCATGCCCATGTACCCGAGCACGAATTGCGGCAGGAACGTTAGATTGAAGCCCACGTAGATTACCAACGCGGAGAATCTTCCCCAGCCTTCCGGGTACATGCGCCCGCTTATCTTTGGCCACCAGTAGTGCAAGCCGCCGAGATAGCCAAACAAAGCGCCCCCAACCATGATGTAGTGGAAATGCGCCACGACGAAGTAGGTATCACTCACATGCACGTCAACCGCAAGAGATGCCAGGAAAAGTCCGGTCATGCCACCGACCGTGAACAACCCGATGAAGCCGAGCGCGTAGAGCATCGGCGTGTCGTAAGAGATCGAACCTTTGTAAAGCGTCGCAGTCCAGTTGAAAACTTTGATGGCTGAGGGGATCGCTACCGCAAAACTCAGAAACGAAAAGATCATTCCCGCATAAACCGACTGACTGGCGACAAACAGGTGATGACCCCAAACCAGAAATCCAAACACGGCGATCGCCAGGCTGGAAAAAGCGACGAACTTATAGCCAAAAATATTCTTGCGCGAAAAGTTCGCAATCAACTCGCTAACCACTCCCATGGCGGGCAGCACCATGATGTAAACCGCCGGGTGCGAGTAGAACCAGAACAGGTGTTGGAACAGGACCGGATCACCTCCGGCCGCCGGGTCGAAGATGCCAATGTGCGCGAGCCGTTCGAGCGCCACCAGCAGGATCGTGATCGCAATCACCGGCGTACCCAGAATCATGATCAAGCTGGTGGCGTAGTGCGCCCAGACGAACAGAGGCAGTCGAAACCAGGTCATGCCCGGTGCGCGCATCGTGTGAATCGTGACGATAAAATTCAAGCCCGTCAGGATCGAGGAAAATCCATTGATGAAAATACCCAGACCTGCGGCGATCACGTAGGTGTTGGAAAACGTGGTGCTATATGGAACGTAGAAGGTCCACCCGGTATCGACGCCGCCCGCGAGTAGCGCATAAATCGTGATCACTCCGCCGGCGATGTAGATGTACCAGCTCAGCAGGTTGATCCGCGGAAAGGCCAGGTCTTTCGCGCCAATCATCATGGGAATCAGAAAGTTTCCCAGCGTCGCGGGTATTGACGGAATCAGAAAGAAGAAGACCATGATGATCCCGTGCTGAGTGAACATCTTGTTGTAAGTGCTCGACTGCACGAGATCGCCCTGCGGAGTCAATAACTCCAGGCGGATGGCCATCGCATAAAGGCTGCCAATGAAAAAGAAGAAGCTGATCGCGCCGAGATAAAGCAGCGCGATGCGCTTGTGATCTTTAGTCAACAGCCAAGACTTCAAGCCGTATTCGGCGTTGAGGTAGTTAGTGCGTGGCGGCTTTGGTATTTCGAATTCTTCCATCTTGCTTCACAATGCCAATAGGCCGAATAGGACCTATAGCTGTCCTATTTATTCGCCGGCGGTTTCGCCGTCTGCGTCTCAGTCTTTGGCGTTGACAGAGACTTAATGTAAGCCACCAGTTGCAAAAGCTGCTCTTCACTAAGCTGACCCTGGAACGAAGGCATGATCGGTCCAAAGCCCGTGACGATCCTGGCCTGCGGATTCAGGACCGATTCGCGGAGGTAAGATTCGTCAGCGCGCACCGTCTGCCCGTTATTCAGGACAACGTTGCTGCCGTACACTCCCAAAAGCGCCGGTCCGCGTCCACCTTCGGCGTTAGCGCCATGACAGGACGCGCAGCCCAGCGACTCGAACATCTGTTGGCCGGCGGCCGCCGGCGACATTTGGTTCGCGTTGCCGCTCAGCCAGTTTTCAAACTCCGTCGGCTCCATTACCACCACCCAGCCGCCCATGCCCGAATGATTCATGCCGCAGTATTCAGCGCAGAACAGATGATAACGTCCGGGCTTGGTCGCTTCGAACCATTCAGTCGTGTATCTGCCGGGCACGACGTCGGCCTTGATCCGAAACGCGGGAATGAAAACGTCGTGGATTACGTCTTCGGTGGCCATGATCAGTTTTATCTTGCGGCCGACCGGAACGTGCAACTCGTTGATCTCGCGCTGTCCCGTCGCATGCTGGAACTTCCACATCCATTGCTTGCCGACGACATAAACTTCTATCGCGTTTTTCGGCGGGCGATACTGCCGATAGTAAAGACTGGCTCCCCAAACAAAGAAACTCATCGCGATCAGGAACGGAATTACTGACCACAGCATTTCCAGTTTGTGCGAGCCTTCGATAGGTCGCGGGATCTCGAATGGGTTGCGGCGGCGATAGCGAATGACGAAAAAGACAAGAACACCGCCAATTAGTAGCGCGAAAAAGATCGTGACACCGCAAAGATAAAGGTACAGGGCGTCCACGTCGCCCGAAACGGTCGACGCGCTTTCCGGAAACAATGGAAACCAGGATTGCATAGTTAGTGCCTAGTGCTTGGAACTTAGTTCCCCTATCTAACGTTTGCTGCTCGCTGCGGTCAGCACTCCCGCGGCCGGTCGGCTGCGCTGTCGCAGAACCAGTAACAACCCGACGATCAAGACCAAAGTCACACCGCCTGCCAGCCGCACGATATTCATCACCACCGCGCCATATTTTCCCGTCGCCGGATCGTAGTGATAGCAATAAAGCATCAGCACATCGACCGGCGTGCCTATCTTATTTTGCGACGCTTCGACCAGGCCCAGGCGCAAATCCTTCGGTGGATACTCGATGCCGTAAAAGTAGCGCGCGAGTTTTCCTTCCGGTGTCAGCACCATGATGCCGCTCGCGTGCGCGAACTGCTTTGTTTGCTCGTCCCAAACATAGCGAAAGCCGACCGCCTCTGTCAGCCGCTTGATGTTTGCTTCATCGCCCGTTAAGAAATGCCAGCTCGCTTCGGCTCCGGGTCGGTTGTAAGCCTTCACATAAGTACTCTTCTTGGCGGCGGCCAGGTCCGGCGTTTCCCGCGGATCAAAACTTACAGTGACTACTTCATACTGCTCGCCAATATTGAATGAGATTTGTCTGAACGCACCCAACTCTCCATTCATGACCTGATTGCAGAGCATTGGGCAGGTGTAATAAACCAGCGATAGCACCACGGGCTTGCCGTTGAAGAACTGACTCAGGTGAACGTCGTGCCCCTGCTCGTCTCTGAAAACGGCATCGAGCGGAATTTGCTCATTCAATCTCTGATCGATGCCGACGCTCTGCAGGACCTTTGGTAAGCCCGACGACACCGGTCCGGACCCTGGCCGCTCGCCGTAAAGCGGCGAGTTTGGTTGCGGCATGCCGGGCTGGCCGTTGATGGTGAGCAGTGAGCAGTGGGCAGTGAGCAGCAGGAAGGCGCTAATTAGTAGGCAGTGAGCAGTGGGCAGTGGGCAGAAACGAGCGCGCCGCCCCCATACCGTTTGCTCTTTGCGTACTATCTGCCTACCCGTCAAGTTTTTCATTTGTCTTACTGCTCACTGCTCACTGCCCACCGCTCACTGTTTCCTGACCGGCAGTCCCTGCTTCAAAATCTCTTGCTTCGCCTTTTCAATCGACAGGCCGTATCGCTGGCCGCTTTGATCGACCGGGCCGTTCTCAAGTATGTCGTCCCAGTGCCGGTGCAGGATCTTGATCTCGTACAGCGCGTCTTTCGGTTGTGCAGCGCCGGCCGTAATGGCATTGCCGGATTCTTCTTTCTTAATAGCCGCGGTCTTCTCGAGATTTTCGGCGAAGCCCGGCGCGCCCTGTAGACGTGGCTCGGGCGGCAGACGGTCCTTTTCGGTCAGCGCCATGGGCGACGGCGGCGGTTCCTTGGCTTTGTTTTCGAAAGAGCGGAACAAAGCCCACATGAGAAAGAACGTGGCAATGGTCAGCACAGAGAGTCCGACGAGAAATTTCACGATGCCAGAAACATAGACGTCGCTGGCCTCATGGGTGACATCGACGTTCTTGATGTAAGAAACGTCCGGCGTTTCGGTCACGTGACCATTGTGCTTCGATCTGCTCATATGAATTTAGTGCTTGGTACTTTGAACTTTGTTCTTGTGCTTACCGTCCACCGCCCACTGCCCACTGCCTTTTCAGTGTCCCGCATGCGCGGCCAGCGCCTGCTCAAGCTGCGAATCGTTAATCGGCACGAGCGAACGGCTCTGCAACTGCCACGCGAAGGTCGCGATCCAGAGTCCACCCATAGCGATTGGCGCCACCAGGTCCATCCAGCTCAAATGAAAATGCTCGCGATTGAAGGTCGGCTCGATCAGCCAGATCACATCCACCACCCGCGTCAACAGAATCAATAGTGCCAGCATCCCGAGCCGCTGTGGACTCTTCTTGGCCGCGCGCGACAACAGCGTCAGGAAGGGAAATGCAAATTGCAGGATGACGATCCCCAGCGCAATTACGCCCCAGCCGCCGTGCTTGCGCGCGACGAACCAGGTCGTTTCTTCCGGCAGGTTCCCCGACCAGATAATCAGGTATTGCGAGAATGCGAAATACATCCACAGCATTACCAGGGTCATCATCAGATTACCCCAGTCATGAAAATGCGAGGTGCGCACGACCGCGTTCATAGGCTCGCGCTTTGCCAGCCACGACATCACCAGAATGGCGAACGCCAGCGCGCTCAGACTCCATGAAGCTACAAAGATCAATCCATAGATGGTTGACGACCAGGCCGGATCCAGCGACATCACCCAGTCGATCGAGGCAAACGTGATGGTCAGTATCAGAAGACCCAGTCCCGGCCCGCTGATCATCTGCAAACGTTTTGAGAAGCGTCGATCCGCAGTGCGATCGTGTTGCAGCGAAAGCCAGTTGAGCAACAGCGCCATCAGCGACCAGATGGCAAAATAGAGCGCCGTGCGAGTCATGAAGAATGCCGGATTCAGATAATGGGCGGCCTTTTCGCGCAGCGCCGGAACCTGATCCATTTCCGCCCGATTCGTCCAGGGATAGATCTGATTCAACCCCACCAGCACCGGAATGAACAGAATTAACATCAGCGGCAGCGTGCGGGTCGCGGCTTCCAGCACGCGGCGAATTATCAGTCCCCAGGCGCCGCCCGTCAGATGCTGCAACATCAAAAGCGCCATGCTGCCGATCGTGATTCCGATCCAAAAGATGAATCCAACCAGATAAGCATGAAAGAACTGCGTGCGATCGACCAACAAGCCGAAGACAAACAGAGCGAAGAACAACGCGCCGACGCTGAGCGCCAGGGTGCAAACTCGCTTCAGTTCTCGCGGAGGCGTGTATCCAGCTTGAATCACTTCTTCCCTCCGGGAGCGCGGACATCCTGTCCGCCTGGCTTTGTGCTCGGCGCCTGGGCCGCTTGTGCCGGGGGCATCTGGCTCAACTGCAAAGCGCGAATGTAGGCGATGATCTTCCAACGATCCTCAACCGGAATCTGTGCCGCATAAGAGGGCATCGCGCCCCAACCATTGGTCATCACGTCAAAGAAATGCCCTACCGGCGCCTGGCGCAGGCGATCCTGGTGATACGAAGCGGGCAGAGGCTTGTTAAAGCCGCGCCGCGCGATCATGCCGTCGCCATTACCGGTGGCGCCATGGCAAACCGAGCAAAAAATGTCGTAACGCTGCTGGCCGCGATCAAGCACCTCTTTGGTGATCGGAAAAGGAAACGCGTCCACGTCATCCGGATACAACGCCGCGGGGCTCACGGGGGCGCCGGTTGTCGGGACCGCAGTCGTGGCGCTACCCGGCGTTACTTGCTGGCTCGCGGCGGTGGCCGCGGAATTGGATTTCTTTCCGAAATAGAACTCGCGATCGGCGCGCAGGTAACCACGCGGTACCGTGCCCGGAACCAGCGGTCGCGATGAGACACCGTCCCTGAAGAAAGAGTTCTCGCGATAGGCTTTTGCCTTGGGCTGGTCCTGCATGTCGCGGCGGCAAGCAGCAGTGAGCAGTAAGCAGTGAGCAGTGAGCAGTAAAGCCAAAAGACGCAGGGATCCGGCGACGCGGGGACGCGGCGAAAAAGATTTCCCCATGTCTCCGCGTCTCCGTGTCTCCGTGTCAGTATTTCGCTTACAGCTCAACATCGACGACCTCTCGCGCTTCCAAACTCTTCAAAAACCGCATCGCTTCGTCGTGATCGAATTTCGGATCATTTGATTCGATCACCAGAAAGAAACTGTCCCGCGTCGCCAGGGCAAAGTTCGGCGCATTGAAAACCGGATGATAAGGCTGCGGCAGCTTATTCAGCGCCAGCATGCCGAAGACCGCGGCGAACGCGGCGCACAGAACGGTGCATTCAAACGTAATGGGAATGAACGCCGGCCAACTGTTGAAAGGTTTGCCACCGACATTGATGGGATAGCTGATCACTTCCATCCAGTACTGCATGAAAAACCCGCCCAGGCCGCCGATAATCCCGCCAGCCAGGACAATCAACGGCAGGCCGGTGCGTTTGAATCCAATCGCTTCTGAAAGTTCTTCAATGGGAAACGGCGAGTACCCGTTGATCCTTCGATAGCCAGCCGTATATGTCTCGCGTGCCGCCGCGACCAGCGCGCTCGGGTTATCGAACTGGGCCATTACGCCGTAAAGTCTGGGCGCCTTTTCTTTAACCATATAGGACTTATAGGGCCTATCCGACCTATCCTTCATCCACTTCCGCTTCCGGCAAAATCGTGCGCATCTCGAAAATCGAAATCATCGGCAGGAAGCGAATAAACAGAAACAGCAAAGCAAAGAAGAAACCAATCGTGCCGATGAACATCGCCCAATCCCACTGTGTCGGAGAGTAAAAACCCCAGGAGGAGGGCAGAAAGTCTCGATGCAGACTAGTCACGACAATCACAAACCGTTCGAGCCACATGCCGATGCTGACGACCAGGGAGATCAGCCACAGTATCAGCAGCTTCGAACGAATCTTCTTGATCCAGAGCAGCTGCGGGGTCAGGCCATTGCAGAGAATCAGCGCCCAGTAGTACGGCGCATAAGGGCCGTGCATGCGGTTCCAGATCATGAACCGCTCGTACTGATTGCCGCTGTACCAGCCGAAGAACGCCTCTACTATGTAGCCGTAGACGACAATCAGGCCCGTCGCCAGCATGACCTTCGCCATGTTGTGCATGTGGCGCATCGTGATGAAGCTTTCCAGTCCGTAAACTTTGCGCAGCGGAATCGTCAACAGCAGGACCATCGCAAAGCCCGCGTAGATCGCACCGGCCACAAAGTAAGGCGGAAAGATCGTCGAGTGCCAACCGGGAATAACGCCGACCGCAAAATCAAAACTGACGATGGTGTGCACCGAAAGCACCAGCGGCGTCGCCAGTCCGGCCAGCAGCAGATAAGCCGTCTCGTAACGATGCCAGTGCCGCGCCGAACCGCGCCAGCCCATCGCCAGCATGCCGTAAACCAGCCGGAACGATTTGTTGTTCGCGCGATCGCGCAACGTGGCAAAGTCGGGAATCAATCCGACGAACCAGAACAGCGCCGACACGGTCGCGTAGGTCGAAACCGCGAACACGTCCCACATCAGCGGGCTGCGAAACTGCGGCCAGATGCCCATCGTGTTCGGATAGGGAAACAGCCAATAGCCGAGCCAGGGACGTCCCAGGTGCATCAGCGGGAAGACGCCGGCCTGGGCCACCGCGAACAGCGTCATAGCTTCCGCGAACCGGTTGATCGAAGTGCGCCATTTCTGTCTCAGCAAAAGCAGAATCGCCGAAATCAGGGTGCCTGCGTGGCCGATGCCGATCCACCAAACGAAGTTCAGAATATCCAGGCCCCAACCGACGGGAATGTTCACCCCCCACAATCCGATCCCCTTGAACAGGAGGTTAATGATCGCGAGGAGCATCAGTTGGAACAGCGC
>JBGPWS010000081.1:0-14426 GCA_041492345.1 Pyrinomonadaceae bacterium
CGGAAGATGCCGAGCGCGACGGGCTGGATGAGGTTCAAAAACTGACCGACACCTACATCTCAAAGATTGACGAACTGTCAAAGTCCAAAGAACATGAAATCATGAGCGTCTAGGGAAATCCGATGAACTTCAGTTTGTCGACTCCCTCTCCCAGAGTGAGAGGGAAACAAGTACTTTCAATGTCCCGATGATCGCAGCTCTCGCCCTATCTCTTATCGCCATCGCGAGCGGCGCGCTGCTCACTTACACCTGGGATGAGGACGCGCCGCTCGCTTCGCGTCTATGCACCGGAGCATGTATCGGCTTTGCGCTATTGGGCCTGGTCGGCTTCGTCCTCGCATTAATGATCGGGCTGACAACCGCGACTTTAATGGTGACAGCACTTCTGCTGGCTACCCCGGCACTGTTATTAAGAAATTCACAGCGTCGCGCTGAAATCAGCGCCGATATCAACCGGGCACTCCGAGCAATCAGCCGCGCGACTACCTGGCCGGATCGATGGGCATTCATCTATTTTCTCTTCTATGCCGCCGTCGCCATTGTCATGTGGCTGGTCTTCTCTCGCGCGATGTTTGAAAAACCGGATGGCATCTATACCGGGGTCCTGAACAACTATGGCGACCTGCCTTTTCACCTGAGCGTGATCACGCGCTTTGCCTTTGGCCAGAACTTTCCGCCCGAAGACCCAACGTTTGCCGGGGCGCGATTTACGTATCCTTTCATGACCGACTTCGTCTCGGCGATGTTCGTGCGCGCCGGCGCAAGTTTGCGCGATTCCCTGTTCATCGAAAACTATATCGTCGGCGTGGCGCTGGTCGGTGTCCTGCATCGCTTCGGCCAAAAACTCCTGCGCAATCGCACGGCCGCAATCCTGACTCCATTACTCGTGATTCTAAACGGGGGGCTGGGCTGGGCGATGTTGTTCAGCGACGTGAACAAGACCGATGGCGGAGTGTTCCAGCTGCTCAGAAGAATTCCCCATTCGTATACGATTCTTCCCGAAGTCGCCGAGGGTTGGCGTTGGGGCAACGCAGTTACCAGTTTGCTGGTGCCGCAGCGCGGATTCCTGCTGGGCATTCCGCTGGCCGCGATTGTGTTCACGCAATGGTGGACCGCGTCGCGCAGCGACGCGGAAGTAAAAAGTAAAAAGGTAAAAGGCAAAAAGGAAGAGCGTCGAGACAAGAGGTTTGAACCTGCAAAGAGCACGAGTGTAGCAGCCGGATCAACCGTAGGTAATTCTTCCCTTTTTCCTTTTTCCTTTTTCCTTTTGCCTTCCGCTCGGCGGATGATCGCTGCCGGCGCGGTCGCCGGTCTGTTGCCGTTGGTTCACGCGCACAGCTTCATCGTGGTAATGGGAGTGGGCGCTTGCCTGGCTCTGATCAACTGGTCCCGTTGGCGCGAGTGGCTGGCTTTCTTTGTGGTGGCTTCGCTAATCGCCGTACCTCAGTTGTTGTGGTCGACACATGGCAGCGCGGTCAGCACGCGCGCTTTTATTGGCTGGGAGTTCGGTTGGGACAGCGGCAGTCAGAACTTCTTCTGGTTCTGGTTCAAGAACACCGGGCTTTTCATCCCACTACTAATCACCGCGCTGCTTTGGAAGCGTGAAGACTATCTGGTGTCTCGCCAGATCCTGTTTTTCTTCCTGCCGTTCACGCTCTGTTTCATCGTTCCGAACATGGTGAAGTTGGCGCCGTGGATTTGGGACAACGTGAAGGTGCTCTTCTACTGGTGGATTGCGTCGGCGCCCATCGTCGCGTTATTGCTGGCGCGCCTGTGGGAAGGAAAAGGGTGGAATCGCGTGCTGGCAGGCGGCTTGTTTGTGGTGCTCACTCTCGCCGGCGCTCTGGATGTCTTTGCTCTGATTACCAGACAGGGTGAGTATCAGGAGTTCGATCGCGACGGCGTCACGTTCGCCGAAATGATCAAACAACAGACTCCGCCGCGCGCGACGATTCTACACGCGCCAATTCATAACACGCCCGTGTTTCTGACCGGGCGGCGATCGCTGATGGGTTATCCCGGGCACATCTGGACGCACGGGATCGACTTTGGCCAGCGCGAAACAGATATCAAGAAGATATATTCAGGATCGCCGGACGCCATAAACTTGCTCAGCAAATACGGAGTCGATTATGTTGTAATCGATCCACAGGAACATTCTGTCATGCCTGTGAACACAGCGTTCTTCAGTCGTTACCCGGAAGTTGTGAACATCGGTGAGTACCACCTCTACAAAATCAGGCCGTAAGAAAGCGCGCGCGAAAGGCATGTCGGCCCAGAAGCCGAGCGAAAGCAGCGCGTCCGTCGACAGTGAAATGTCTGAACGCGCCTGGCGATTGTCTGCTCTCGGGGTTCTGATCGTGGGCGCCTTCCTGCGACTCTACAATCTCTCGCTAGTCCCTTTGCACCACGACGAAGGCGTCAACGGAAACTTTCTTGTCACCCTGGTTCGCGAAGGCAAATACACCTACAACCCTGAAAACTATCACGGCCCGACGCTTTATTTTTTCTCGGCAGTCATTCCCTGGATCGCCCGGTTCTTTGGTGGCAAAGCCTTTGGCGACAATTATGGCCTGACGACCTTCAATATTCGTTTGGTCACGGCCGCCTTCGGAGTTGGCACGATCTGGCTGGCGCTGCTCTTACGGAAACGAATCGGAAAGATCGGCGCGCTGTCAGCGGCGGGCCTGATCGCGATCTCGCCGGGCGCGATCTATCTCTCCCGCTATTTCATCCACGAGTCGCTGTTCGTCTTTTTCACGTTGGGAATTGTCCTCGCCGCTTTGAAGTACTACGACACGGGGCGGGCGACTTATCTGATTCCGGCTTCGATATCCGCGGCGTTGATGGTGGCGACCAAGGAAACCTGGATCATCAATGGGCCGGTGCTTTTGATCGCGCTCTGCACGACGAATGTTTATTTCCGGCTGCGCGAAAGGTTGGCGGGAAAGCAGAGCGAAGGGCCTCTGGGCGAGCGTCTGCGGCAAACGATCGACCGCTTTGGCGGACCTGTGCCGCTGAGCACAGTCGCGCTGGTAGCCTTCGCCGTCTTCATCATCGTCAACGTGTTGTTCTATTCGTCGTTTTTTACTAACTATCCCAGGGGCGTCAGCGACGCGATGAAGACGCTGAACTTTTGGCGACACCGGACGCATGAACACGCACATCCGTTCTTACAATACTCCGAATGGCTCAGGCAGATTGAATCTCCACTTTTGTTGTTGGGAGCAATAGGAGCAGCAATTGCTATCTGGCGCGGAGACAATCGGTTTGCTTTGTTCGCGGCTCAGTGGGCGTTCGGAATGCTGGTCGCCTACTCGCTGGTGGAATACAAGACGCCCTGGATAGCTTTGAACTTCATTGTTCCGCTAGCCATCGTAGGTGGCTATGCACTCGACCAGCTTTACCGGAGATTTGGAGAGCCCTGGGTTTCGCTTTCAATGACCGCTGGCGCGATTGCGCTCCTGGTTTTTGGACGTCTGGTAAAACTTAAGTACGGCGATGCGGGTTCAGTCCGGGGACTAACGTGGGATTTCGATTTTTCGCAACACTGGCCTGTCATGATTGCCATTCTCCTGCTGTCGGCATACGCGGGATATATTCTCTATTCGAGAACGGAACGACAAAAGCACCCATTGAATTTCTATGTTGCCGCGGCGATTGCACTGTCTGTGCTTAGCTATCAAATGTATCAGATCAACTTTGTTCACTACGACGACGATCAGTATCCATACGTCTATGCGCACACGAGACGCGAGATGCTCACGATGCTCGATGAAATCGATCGCATCTCAAAGCGCATGGGCACAGGGCCCGATACGGGCATCGCGCTTGTCTCGCCTGATTATTGGCCGCTGCCCTGGTACCTGCGCGATTACAAGAAGGTCGGTTACTATCAGCAAATCGTGCCTACGAATGAACCTATGATCATTGGCTCGATGGCGCAGGAAGAACAGCTTAAGGAAACCTATGGCGATCGTTATGTGCGGATCCCATCGGGTGTTGATGAAGGAGCGTACGCGCTGCGCCCCGGGGTCGATCTGTTGTTGTATGTAAGGAAGGACGTGGCGAGATAGGGTGTAACGAAGTAGACTGAATTGAATGGCGAACGGTTTGCCGAAATTTGAATTGGATCCAAGGAAGGCCGCGAGTAACCTACGCAAGCATGGCGTTTCGTTCGAGGAAGCCGCTTCGGTGTTCAAGGATCCACTTGCAACGGTCTATCAAGATCCTGACCATTCAGTGAGCGAAAAGAGATATCTAACTATTGGCACCTCCGCACAGGGACAACTGCTCCATATAGCTTTCGCGGATCGAGGTGAGCGAATTAGAATAATCAATGCGCGAAAGGTGACCAGAAAAGAAAGAGAACTCTATGAAGAAGAAAAAAGATAAGGACTCGGATGAAATGAGGCCTGAGTATGACCTTAGGAAGCTCACATTTGTCGGTACAGGAATCTACGCCGAGCGATATCGATCGGGAACAAACCTTGTCTTGTTGGAACCCGACGTACGAGAAGCCTTTCCCGACGATGAATCCGTCAATGAGGCTCTGCGAGTGATTGCAAAGGCAGCGAAAAGACGAGTCACACCAACTCGAAAGAGCCCAACGAAGGTTCGGCGGCAATCATCGCAAGCCCGATCAGGCAAAGCCCGAGCTGCATGAGCCAACAAGAACCATCAACCTTTAGACCTTTCGTCTTCTCTGTCGTTGAAGATGACGGCGTGAAACTAGCCATCGAAGTCTCGGAAGAAGACTGCCAAGCCGACCTGGCAGCCGGGATCGACGAAGAGGATACATTGAAGCCTGGTCGCTACAAGATGAAGCGCGGCGGATTCCTTGCGCGACATCCGGAGTTGAAGATGAACCGTGCAAAAAGCGGGTTAGACGAGGCTTAATGGCCAACAGATGCGGCGTGGCTGTGCGTTCATTCGTATACCTTCTCTCACAGGAGATACATGACCTTTGTTTGGGATGAAAAGAAGGCCGCTGGAAATCTCAAGAAGCACGAAGTTTCGTTTGAAGAAGCGATCTCTGTGTTTGATGATCTCCTCTTCGTAGTCGCGTTCGATGACGACCATTCGATAGCAGAGAAGCGGTTTATTATTCTGGGAGAATCAAACGCGGGAAGACTGCTGGTTGTTTCCTATGCGGAACGAGGAAAAGATACGAGAATAATTAGCGTCCGAGAGGCGACCCCGAGAGAGCGTAAAAACTATGAAGAAGAAATCTAGGAAAGACCTGGACGACGACCTTCGTCCTGAATACGACTTCAGCAAGATGCGAATTGTGGCGCGCGGCCCAAAACGCAAAATCCCGAAGCCAAAGATTATTCACTTGCAGCCGGATGTCGCAAAGACTTTTCCGGATGATGAATCGGTAAACGAGGCGCTTCGACTATTGATCCGGCTTGCGAAGGATCAAACCCAACAACGACAGCCGAAGCGCCGGATAGGTTAACTGGGTAGACTATGAAAGGTCAGACTCTACAAGAATGGGCAGGAGCATCGCGGATATTTGCTTTGGTGTTTACCGACATCGTTGACTCGACCACACTTGCGAATCAGCTGGGCGATGAGAGTTGGATCAAAGTGTTATTGAAACATTTCGCGCAGGCGCGCCGATTGATGGCCAAAAATGACCACCACGAAATCAAGATCATCGGCGATTCGTTCATGGTGATATTCAGGACAGCGCTCGACGCCTTTGATTTTGCTTTGGCCTTGTCTGAGGATACGGGCGACGACCGAATAAGAATCAGAGCAGGCATCCATGTTGGCTCACCACACATAGTTGAAGATGATCTCTTGGGATTAATGGTCAATTACACTAAGAGAGTCGAGAGCACCGAGAATTCGGTCGGCATAAGGCTTAGCACTGTTGCCAAAACCCAGATAGCGGATGAGAAGGCTCAGAGGCATTCCGGGCTGAGCTTTGTGCCACATAAAGTCACATTCAAAGGATTCCCGGACCCTCAAGAAACATGGTCAATAGCCGAACATCCTTTTCGCAGGTTGGGTCGCCCGTTCTAAGGGAACAAGGTGATAGTTGTCTAAGTTATCGAAGACGGGGAAGATATGAAAGCCATAGCTCGTTAGTGGACCGACCAATGATGCGACTTCCCAAATTCGACTACCGCGTGCCGCGCACCATCGCGGAGGCGGTGAAGATCATCGGCGACGTGGGGCCGGACGCTCAGTTTGTCGCCGGGGGGACCGATCTCTATCCGAACATGAAGCGGCGGCAACAGACGCCGGGCACGGTCATCTCGGTCATGCGGCTATCCGAACTGAAAAAGATCGACGGAAATGGAAAAGGTGGCCTGACGATCGGCGCGTCGGTCTTGCTCTCAGACATTTGCGAGCACGAGACGATCAAACGCGACTATCCCGTAGTCGCCAGTGCCGCGCGAACGATCTCGACTCCTCTGTTGCGCAACATGGGAACGATTGGTGGGAACCTGCTGCTGGATACGCGCTGCAACTACTACGATCAGAACTATGAATGGCGTAAGGCAATCAACTTCTGTCTGAAGAAAGACGGCGACGTTTGTTGGGTAGCGCCCGGAAGCTCGAAGTGCTGGGCCGTGCAGTCTTCCGATCTGGTTCCGGTGATGGTGGCCATCGGCGCGAAGTTCCGTCTGGTGTCCACCCTCGGCGAACGCATGATTGACGCCTCCGGGTTTTACAACGACGACGGCATTGATTACTTGAAGAAGCGGCCGGATGAACTACTGGTTGATATTCATCTGCCGCCGACCAATGGCTGGCGCGCGTCTTATCAGAAACTTCGACGCCGCGGAGCTTTCGATTTTCCCGTGCTCGGCGTGGCTGCCTGGATTCGGTACGGAACCGGGAGCGGTAGCGACCGGGTCGCTGATGCAAAGATAGTACTTGGAGCAATAGCTCCGTCGCCCCTCGACGTCAGCGAAGCGGCACAAGCGTTAATCGGCCAGCCGTTCGATGAAGAGCACATTCACGCCGCCGCCGAAGCCTGCTACGTCAAAGCCCGACCGTTGGACAATACCGACTTTGTCATGAATTGGCGCAAGCAGATGGCGCGGGAGTACACCTTGCGGGCACTCCAGGAATTACAAAAGTAAGGTCTTTGATCTTTGGCCTTCGATCTTTGGTCTTCCTTCACCAACATGAGCTCTCAGCCGTCACAGGTCAAAGATCAAAGGTCAAAGATCAAAGATCAAGTCGCTGCAATTCTCCTCGCTGCCGGCCGCTCGCGCCGCATGGGCGCCTTCAAACCTCTGCTACCCTTCGGTGCCTCGACGGTGATCGAATGCTGCGTCAGAAATCTGCGCGCGGCTGGCGTTGAAGATATAGTCGTGGTCGTCGGTCATCGCGCTGAAGACATTCGAGAACAACTGAAGACCCTCGACTTGGGCTTCGCTGTCAATGCGGATCCTGATAGCGAGATGAACGTTTCGATTGCTCGGGGAGTGGAAGGAGTGAGCGCCGGCGCCAGGGCTTTAATCATTGCTCTGGTAGATCATCCTGCGGTGCCACCTGAAACAATCAGAATTCTTATCGACGAGTGGAGACACGGCGCGCGGCTCGTCCAACCCGTACACGACGGGCGCGGCGGACACCCGGTCTTGATTGATCTTGACTACCGGGATGAATTGCTGGCTCTCGATCCTCAAAGCGGCCTGCGCGCGCTCTTTGCAGCCCATCGCGACGAAGTGCGTCGGGTCCCGGTGGAGTCCCCCTATGTTGCGCGCGACATGGACACGTGGGAAGATTACCGGCGGCTGCACGAAGATGTTTTTGGCGTCTCGCCGCAAACGCCTTGACGCCTTGTGGCACGCGCATCTTGCGCGTGGTTTCACGGGCGGGACGCCCGTGCCACTATTTAGGGCGCGTTTTGTCGACATTAAGAAATATTCCAACGAGACACCCTCCGCCATCATCTAAACGCTCGTTGATTGGCCGTCCGTCTCGGAATCGGACCAAAACGAGAGGCGGCCAGGACAAGGAAGTCACGATGTTTACCAAAATTCGCAGGGCCACCATCATTGCGGCGTGTGTTTTCGCTATTGCGTTGACTGCTTCGATAGCAGGGTCGGCGCAGAATCCGGCGCCGGAGTTCTCTCTGCGCTCGATTGACGGTGAGACGGTAACGTCGGCGAGCTTGCGGGGTGAAGTTGTGGTGCTGGCGTTTGGCGCTTCATGGCTGCCGCTGACTAAGAATCAACTGGACGCCGTTAAGAAGCTGGCCGACCAGTACGCGGGTCGCGGGGTTGCGGTTTACTGGGTCAGCAATGAATCAGAATCTCCCAAGTCAAAGAACTACGCTTCGGACGAACAACTGCGCGCGTTGGCTCAAAAGTACAAAGCCACGGTGCTGCGCGATCCGGACGGCGCGGTGTCAAAGAGGCTGGGCGTGGATCAACTGCCGTCGGTGGTAATCATCGACAAGCAGGGAAATGTCGCCGACAGAATTGGCGGCATGGATCCGACTGCTGATCTGGCGAAGCAGTTGGCCGAGCGGCTGAGCAAGCTTTTGTGAGTAAGTTCGATTGACCCTTTCCGGCAGGGCCCCGTTGGATCACCTAATTCTTGAACGAAGTCAGCAGAGCGAGTTCACCATAAATGCGAAGGTTACCATCGCTCGATGTTAACCATGGGTCTAAAGACGATCGTCGTACTTTGTCGCTCTTAGATCTAAGTACGCGCAGGTAGAGTTTTACCGGGAGTATCCATTCGATCCGACCTTTGTACTCCCTGCTGGTTTCCTTGAGATAATTCCCGTAGGCACGCAAAACGACATCTCTTTGGGGATCGTCCGGACAAAGGTCGACCAGCACCATGTACATGATGCACTTCTCTTGAAAATAGTCGTTCGGAGATGGCTCTGACTCAGGCTCCCAACTCCCGAGCAGCTCAAGAAAATCAAGCAGCTTACGATGCCATTGTTCAGTCTGCCGCTGTTCCCCGGAAAGCGCTGTCGTCCCACCGCCGAATCGTAGCTCCTTGGCAATTCTCAATAACACGGTAGCCTTAGGCGTCGTCCAATAGACAACTTCGGCGGCCTTTGGACCAAAGTTGGCAGGATGCACATCATCGACAGCAATCGGCGTAGCCAGCGCGCTATTGATGGCTTCCAGGTCTGCCGGCAGGCTTACTTGCCCGCCCTTGAGCCACGCGACATCGGTGCAAACCTCTCCCGACATATTCTTAATCAGGAACGAACGAATCGCGCCACTGAAGTCATTGGCAGGCACGTCATGCTGTTTGAGCCTCTAGGATGAGGTTGTGCGCTGTAGATACCAATCGGTCACGCTCCATGGCAAACGCAAATGAGCGCCCGTCGGTGGACACTCGTCCAAGGGCCTTAGCCAGAACGTTGACAAGCAACGAAAGCTCATCGGGTGAGAGCTTCGCGTTGACCAGCATTCTGGTAGCCGGAGTGACCTGAGGTATTGATCTAACGCTCTCAAGCCGATCCGACAAAAACTGAATGTGTGCCTCTGCTTTTCTTTCATCATCATTGAAGCACTCTTCCGCAACCGAGAGCATTGCCACATAGTAGGACTCAAGGTCGTATCCGAGCGAATCTTCGCAAGTCAGGGGTTTGATTGGAGGCAACGAGATACCTTCGAACATCGTTCTTGCGCGCAGCCGATCCAAAGGAATCATCTTAATAACAGCCTTGCTTTGCATTGAGAGCTTGTCGAGTTCCAGGTCAAAAGCATGTTGCTTGAGGCCTGACCGAGTGTCGACCAGGCGGCTCCACGATTTTCTCCTGAAAGGCTCGCGCACTTCGGCAGCGCTCCGAAACGCCTGCTCAACTAGCTCCATCTTGCGTCCCTTGTTCGCGATCAGGTCGGAAGATACAAGAGTCAGCAGGAGATCGCCGGTCACTTCGGCTGGAGCACTCTGGCCGAGCATGATCAGATTGTCTATTCTCAAGCGCTGTTCAGCGGCAGCGCTCTTGTCAATATTGCTACGGTTGGCGTTTTTGTTTGAAGGTGATTGATCCAACGGCCACCCCAGGCAGATCGACACAGAGAGCGGAAGCAGGATGTTTACACTGGGGAACTTCATATCCTAACGTCTTTCATCACCGCGCCTATCAAACCCAATGTTGAGCGATCCGTCAATACAATTTGCCCCGAACATCTGGTACAGGAGTCGCACCGGCAAACCCACCACATTGAAATAGTCGCCTCTGATTCCTTCGATGAAGCGCGCTCCCAATCCCTGGATCGCATAGGCGCCCGCCTTGTCCATCGGCTCGCCGCTCGCAACATACCAATCAATTTCATCCTGGCTCATCACGGCGAATTTCACTTCTGTCCTTTCGTAACCAGTTCTAAGTTCCGCCGACGCTCCGTCGATGAACGCGACCCCGGTCAGCACCTGGTGCCATCGACCGCTTAACTGTCGCAGCATTCGGCGAGCCTCTTCATCGTCCCGAGGCTTGCCCAAAATCTGTTCATCGATCAAGACGACCGTATCCGCGGCGACAATCATCGAAGCCGGATATCGAAGAGCGGCGGCTTCGCCTTTTGCTCGAGCCATTCGCTGGACGTAGGTGGCCGCGTCTTCACCTGCTGCGCGCGTCTCGTCGATATCCAGCGGCAGCGTTTCAAAGGGCCAGCCGACCGTGCGGAGAATCTCAGCCCGGCGCGGACTGGCCGAAGCCAGGACAATCCTGGGCAGCTCGACGATGCGTGCGCCATCACCGGGATGTTCAGCTAAATCATCGGACGCGAGCACACTCGTTTGGTTGTTTCGCTTATCTTCCATTAAACTTCACATTCATTTCGAACTGCGATCATTTTGAAAGGTTTCAATCGCAAGTTCAAATTGTAGTTCGGTGGAACGTGAAAAGATGATAGACGTTGCTCGCTTATTGCCGAAGCTGCTGAACGCCACCGGCGCGAATCCGGAGATGGCCGAGATCGCCGCCAAGCTCGCCTGGTCGCGGGCGGCGGGGGACGGGTTGCGTCGCCATGCTATTCCTTTCCGGCTTTTTCAGAAGACCCTGGTGGTTTCGGTTGCCGATAAGATCTGGCAAAGGCAAATGCAGTCGATGAGCGCGGAACTTGTCTCGCGCATCAGTAGACTGCTGGGCCGCGAATTAGTTGAGGCTATCGAGTTCCGCATCGATCCCGCAACGGTCGAGCAGGTACGCGCCAGGTTGGATCCACCGCAGCGCCCGGGAGACGTAGCCCGTGAGCCAATTCCCGAGGAATTGATTTCAGCCGCCAGCGAGATTGCGGATCAAGATCTGAGAGAACGCTTTATTCGCGCTGCCGAGAATTGCATCGCTCGCCGCGAAGCGCGTGTCTATTCAGAGTGAGTTGGAAATCTCAAATAGAAAACATCGATCATGCCCATCACTGAAGCCGACATTGAAAAAATTGCGCAGCTCGCGCATCTGGAGATCACCGACGACGAGCGCCGGCTTTTCGCGGCGCAGATTTCCGAGATCGTCACCTACGTCGAACAACTCAACGCGATTGACACAAGCGCGGTCGAGCCGGCCCTGGGCGGCCTGACTCCGGAGGGTGAGCAGACAGTGTCGTGGCGCCGGGATGAGGCTCAGCCATCGCTGGGACAAGAGCTGGCCCTGGACCAGGCGCCGGATCCGGCGGCTGGTCATTTCCGCGTGCCGAAGGTTTTGGGTTAGAGATTATCCCTGGAACAGGCGCCGCATAAATCGTTGCCCGCTGACAGCTCGCTGATCTCGGTAAAGCTCGATAGGAGAGATTTGAGTCTCGTCATTTTTCGTGTGATTTCGTGGATCGCTTTCAGTGTTTCGCAGACTAGATCCACGAAATCACACTAAACCGCACGAAAAGACTTCTGCAAAATTAATCGAGAGGACACTGGACTAGCCATCGGATCAGCCATGTTTGAGAGCATTGCAAATTTGCGAGACGGCATTGTGGGCGGGGAAACCACCGCGCGCGCTGTTACAGAGTCCGCGCTCAACGCAGCCGAGAAGCTGAACGACTCGCTCAACGCGTTCCTTGAAATCAATCGCGAGGGCTCCTTGAGTCGCGCTGATGCAATCGACACGATAATAAGATCCGAAAGAAAGAATGCGGACGGGACGTCCGCGCTCCCAGCCTTGCCCCTCGCCGGTATCCCGATCGCTATCAAAGACAACATCTGTGTCCGCGGCCTGCAAACCTCTTGTGGTTCGCGGATCCTCGGCCCATATCACCCGCCGTACAACGCGACCGCGATCGATCGCTTGATCGCTGCCGGCTCGGTGATCATCGGCAAGACAAACTGCGACGAGTTTGCCATGGGCTCTTCCAACGAGAACTCTGCGTTTGGGCCGGTGCAGAACCCCTGGGACACCTCCCGGGTGCCCGGCGGTTCATCCGGTGGCTCGGCGGCGGCGGTCGCCGCGGGGATTGTTCCGGTGGCCCTGGGCTCTGACACTGGCGGCTCGGTTCGCCAACCCGCGGCGTTGTGCGGCGTGATTGGATTGAAACCGACTTACGGTCGCGTTTCGCGGTATGGTTTGGTCGCATTCGGTTCGTCACTCGATCAAATCGGAGTGTTGGCGCGCGAAGCGAGCGACGCGGCGGCCGTGCTGCAAGTCATTGCGGGTCGCGATCCGCACGATGCAACCACTGCTGACGTGCCGGTTCCCGACTACTCAGCCGAACTTAACGAAGACGTAAAAGGTTTGAGAATCGGAGTCTCTCGGGCGCTGCTGGGTGAAGGGCTGCATCCGGAAGTGCGGGCCTTGATCGAGAAATCAATTGACGCTTATCGTGATCTCGGCGCAGAGATTGTCGACGTCGATCTGCCGCATGCGAAATACGCGATTGCGGTCTACTACATCATTGCCACGGCCGAAGCTTCTTCGAACCTGGCGCGTTATGACGGAGTCCGATACGGCTTTCGCGCTGAAGACGCCCCGGCGCTAAAGGAAATGTATCGCAAGACACGCGACGAGGGTTTTGGTCCGGAAGTGAAGCGCCGCATCATGCTGGGCACGTACGTGCTGTCGCACGGTTACTACGACGCTTATTATTTGAAAGCCCAGCAGGTACGCACCCTTTTACGACAAGACTTTGCCGGCGCTTTCGAGAAGTGCGACGCCGTGCTGACGCCGACTACGCCGACGCCCGCATTCCTTTTCGGCGAAAAGGTTGACGATCCGCTGGCGATGTACCTCAATGATATTTATACCGTGACGGCGAATCTCGCGGGAGTGCCCGGCATCAGCGTGCCTTGCGGACTGTCTTCGGACGGACTGCCGATAGGACTGCAACTACTCGGCCCTTACTGGAGCGAAGCGAGATTGCTTCGCCTGGCTCACGCCTATCAGACAGCGCATCCGCTGAATGCCCGGCCGCGCGTTCACGCGTAATGCTCCGTCAAAACTTAAGCCACCGATACACAAAGCGGAACAGAGAGTCCCGGAGGGACGAAATGTTCATAGAATCGCCGTAGTTACAGACTTGAAAAGCTCCTTTAGGAGCGCAATGTTGATTGCACCTCGCCAATCGAATCGGACTTGGAACACGTCGCTCCTACGGAGCTGGTTTTCAAAGCGGCGAATGTACCTATAAACATCTGGCTCCTACGGAGCCACGCAACTTGAGAACTTCTTCTGGAAATCCGGCGAGCGACGACGAAGCTCGAGCCAATCCGCAAACAAACTCGGCGTTTGAATCCAAACCTTAAACCACTCGGCAATCTCAGCCTGCTCGGTGCGTTGCGGTTGGTTCAGGGTTCGATCTTTCGCCAGTGTCTCCGCGATTTGCCTGCCATTGACGGCGATACTCCGAACCTGCTTTGAAGCTTTCAGATCGCCTGAGCTTTCCGAACTCTTACGCAGCTTCTCCAGTTTCCTGATCAGGGCTTCGGCTTTCTTAAGTCGCAGGGCTTTTCCCGCCAGGAGGTCCTCGAAACTCTTGAATTGCCCGCTCTCGCTTTCGATCTTCGCTTCGCGCCAGCGCGCGTCGAACTCGATCACTTCGGGATGGCGCAACTCTGCACCCGCATCGGCCAGCACTCGCGCGATAGCTGCGGGGCTCTCATCGGCGCGCCGGCCGAATTCACTGCGAATCGACCGTTGAATCTCGCGCAGTTCGGACTCACCAATCGCGGTTCGCCCCAGACGATCCCACGCCGCGATTATCAGATCGCGTTTGGTAGATGGCGCCAGGTTGCCGCGCGTCTTCGATTGCCTGCCTTCCATGCTCAAACCATACAAGCTAGAATCGGATACTGCTGAAGATGCTTTACGCGCAGGGCCGGAGTCAACCTGATGAGAAACACACGCAGTTACCACCTGAGCGGCCGTCACTGGCACAAAAGCCTAGGGCTCACCGCGATCCTTGTGACGCTGTTATTCGCGTCGAACACGCCCTGCCCGGCGCAGCAACCAGTAACGTTACGTCGGATCGAATTCGTCGGTCTCAAGAAACTAACCGCGC
>JBGPWS010000173.1:0-9389 GCA_041492345.1 Pyrinomonadaceae bacterium
CGGTCAGCGGCTGGCTGAACTCCTGGCCATCGACTGTCAGTTTGACGGTATAAGTGCCCGGCGGCACGAGCACAGACATCCGCCCACCACCTGCTTCAGGCAGAGGCCGCCAACCTTCCGCATTCAACCGAACCTCGGGCGCATAAGCCGGACTGGTACGCAAGCGAACTTCTTTCGAAGGTTCAGTGCGCAGGTCCCACCAGACGCGATTGATTCCGGCGTTACGGGTGCCGCGAATCGTCCGCAGCGTCTTGCCATCGGCATCGACGATCTTGATCGAGGGCTCGGCTTTCGGCGCGGCCTTCAAGTAGTAATTCACCGACGCCGCACCCGGCGGATTCTGTCCTGCCGTCGGATCGTCTGATGACGAATACGGCACTGTGAAACCGCGAAAACGATAAGCCGCGCGCGGTGTGAACAGGTGTGCGGTTGAGTTCAGCACTTCGGCGGTCGCCTGCTGCAGAGGCGTGATGTCGTCGAGAATCCAGAAGCCTCGTCCGTACGTAGCAATGACCAGATCGTGGAAGTTCTCCTGAATCGCGATCCAGTAAACCGGCGCATGCGGTAGATTCGTCTGCAGCGGTTGCCAGTTGGCGCCGTCGTCGTACGAAGCGAAGAGTCCGCCTTCAGTGCCGACGTAGAGCAAACCCGGTCGAACAGGATCCTCGCGGACGCAGTGCGCATAGCTGAGCATCGTGTGCGGAATGCCGTTGGTGATCGCTTTCCAGGACTTGCCATAGTCGGTCGTCTTGTAGATGAACGGATCGCGATTATTCACTTGATGACCGTCGACCGTGATGTAGGCAGTGCCGGCGTTGTATCGCGATGGTTCGATATTGCTGACCGTTCCCCACGAAAGCATGTTGGGAATGTTCTTCGTGACGTTCGTCCAGTTCTTGCCGCCGTCGCGAGTGATTTGCACGATGCCATCGTTCGTACCGGCCCAGATAACTCCAGCTTCTTTAGGTGATTCGGCGATCGCGAAAACAACCGGTGCGTACTCAACCCCGATGTTGTCGCCGGTGAGACCGCCAGAGAATCCCTGTTTGCTCTTGTCGTTCGAAGTCAGATCGGGACTGATTACTTGCCAGCTATTGCCGCCGTCGGTTGTCTGGTGAACGAACTGACTGCCGACATAGACCTTGTTGTGATCGTGCGGCGAGATGGTTAGCGGCGCCGTCCAGACAAAGCGATATTTCAGATCGGCGGCGGTCGATCCATTGACTTGATCGGGCCACACTTCTACGTTGCGTGACTGGCCGGTGCGCAGATCGAAACGCTCGACAATGCCGCCGACGCTGCCAGAGCCGGAAGCGCTCGACCAGATGATGTTGCTATCGACCGGATCGGGAGTGGCCCAGCCACTCTCGCCGCCAGCGACTCCGATCCACGCGCTGCGCGGAATGCCCCCGCCAAAACCTCCGCCGCCGCCGCCACCACCGCCGCCCGTCCGGCTCGGTCCGCGATACGACGGCCCGTCCTGTTTGTTGCCATACACGTAATAAGGAATCTGGTTGTCAACGGTGACGTGGTAAATCTGCGCGATTGGAAGTTGAATTCTTTGCCAGCTGCGACCGCGCGTAACCGAAAGACTGACACCGCTATCGTTGGCAATGGCCATGCGATTCGGCTCAGTTGGATCGATCCAGATGTCGTGGTTGTCGCCGCCCGGACTGCCGCCAAAACCCGCGCCCGCGCGCGTGGTTTCTCCGCCATCAAGCGAAACGTTGTAGGACGCCGTCAGGAAGTATGTTTCGTTTTCGTTGTTCGGTGATACGGCCACGCGAAAGTAATAATGCGGGCGCCCCCCGAGACTGCGATCGTAACTAATCAGGCGCCAGTTCTCGCCGCCGTCTTCGGAACGCCAAAGCTTCCCGCGATCAGTTTCCTGTCCTTTGTAAGGCACGCCATCACCGGTTTCGATCAGCGCGTAGACGCGATTCGAATTGCTGGGCGCGATCGCCAAAGCGAATTTGCCCGTCGTACGCGTGGGTAAACCATGACCTGTTAGTTTCTTCCAGGTGGCGCCCTCGTCACGCGACATGAAAAGTCCGCTGCCGGGTCCGCCACTTTCCCTGCCCCAGGTATGCATCTCCAGCGGCCACATTCCCGCGAACAGAATGCGCGGATTATTTGGATCCATCGCGATGTCTGAGCAGCCGCAATTCTCGTCGGTGAAGAGCACGCGGTCCCAGGTCTTGCCACCGTCCGTCGTGCGAAACACGCCGCGCTCCTGTTGCGGGCCATAGGCATGACCGAGCGCACACGCCAGAACGATTTCGGGATTCTTCGGATCAATCGCGAGGTGTCCGATGCGCCCGGTCTTCTCGAGACCCATCAACTTCCAGGTCTTGCCCGCGTCGGTGGATTTGTAAATTCCCTGCCCCACCGAGATGTGGCTGCGAATCCAGGCTTCGCCCGTGCCCGCCCAAACGATGTTTGGATCAGACGGAGCCACCGCCAAAGAACCGATCGATGAAACGGGCTGGCCGTCGAAGATCGCCTCCCAGTGAATTCCACCGTCGATCGTCTTGAAGATGCCACCCGATGCCGCTCCAGCGTAATAGACGTAAGGCTGTCCCGGCACACCGGCGACCGACGTCACGCGATTGCCAACCGGACCGATATAGCGATAGCGCAGCGCGTCGGTGTTCGGCTGCTGTGCGTGGACCAGAGCGAAGAAGATAATGATTGAAACAAACACCAAAACGATTCGCATGCTCTTCAACATGGCAGACCTCCTGAGTCTAAGACCGCTAGATTTGAAATCGGGCTGATCCACAAGTCCGCGCAGCGGACGACTTAAATGAACCTGGTTTGTGGAGATGCTTCTATCGGTAAAGACAACGAAAGTCAATAGTATTTGTGGCCGACGTTGCAGCGTTCTTAAGGCAGAGCTAATCTAAGCCACGTGGTTTAAGACCGGCAGGACGTTACGGAGTACCAACTTCAGTTGGGTTCTTTCTCAACCAATCGAACCCGACTGAAGTCGGTACCCTAAACGCGAGTAATACTGGGATTGTTTTATGGCAAACGAAATAAAGAAAGCACTGATAGTAGTCGATGTGCAGAATGATTTCTGCCCGGGCGGATCCCTGGCCGTGGCGCACGGAGATGAAGTAATCGCGCCACTAAATAGATTAATGAAAGAGTTTTTGGATCGCGGCGAGCCGGTTTTCAAAACCCGTGACTGGCATCCCGTGAAGACAAAACATTTCGCAGACTATGGCGGCGCCTGGCCGGTCCATTGCGTTCAGAACACGCGCGGCGCTGAGTTCCGACCCAACCTGTCTGATGACCAACGCGTTTCGATCATTTCCAAAGGAATTGATGAAAGCGCCGACGGCTACTCGGGATTCGATGGCACGGACCTCGCGCAGATTTTGCGCGAGCAGGGAGTCAAGGAAGTCTGGGTGGGCGGACTGGCCACGGACTATTGCGTGAAGCACACCGTGCTTGATGCGCTGGAGCAAGGCTTTGAAGTAAAAGCGCTGGCCGACGCCATGCGGCCCGTCAACGTGAATCCAAACGACGGTGAGAAAGCGATCGAAGAAATGCGCAACGCCGGTGCTGAGATCGTTGGTAATGCGAAGAGGGCGGCAGGAATAGCATAGCGGTTTGAGAATGGGCGAAGCGGATAAGCAAAAAGCGCCAAAGGTGCGTAATGCAATAGCCTGGGCCATCGGCCCAGGTGCACGACGAATGATTTCGTCAATAAGCCGCAACCCGGCAAAATGAGACCTCACGCAAATCCAATTCACACGAGGGCAATTTCGCTCCTTCAGAGCTCAAATCATTCACTACCCCTGACCTGGGGCGTTGCCCCAGGCTTTTACATTTCGCGCCTTCGGCGCTTCGATCCTGCCGATACCACACCGCTCGGTTCTGTGACCACGATCGCTAGCGCCACACAAAATGTTACTTCACACTACTCACTGGCGACTGACCACCGCGATTTACTTACAGCGATGCTTGCAATTATCCTTGTCACGCTTTGCTCTGTCTTCACAGCGATGTCGTTCGTGCTTGTAGGGTATCAGCTTGCACGCACCCTTTTTCACCCGGTAAACGTCGGCGCACCTGTCCGTGCAGTGGTTTCCGGCGCCTGATGCCGGACTGACCGCAGCAACCGTTCCCAGACAAACGAACAGCACCAGGCTCCACCTGAAAGCAAACATGAATTTCTTCATCACGCCTTCTCCTTTTTCGGTCTTAGATATTCGCATGCCTCTGTCATGCTGATGAATAGATGTTGCCGGTTCGAGGGTGTCCGGCGACTTCCCGAGGAGAGACCCTTAGGATACTACCGCGTAGCGCGCAAACGAAAGCCAGGCCCGTCGGATTCCGAAACGTACAACCTGACGTGATATTATCTCCGCGGAATGGGCACGTTGAATATCGATCGCTATCACGCCGCGATGGGTGACGCGTCTTACAAGGACGTCACGCGCGTTCATGGCAAGCCCCTCAGTGAAACGATCGCCACCTTTTACGTAACCCAGCGAAAACTCCCTTTTGCCCCGGTGCTGGGTCATGAGCGTTTGATTCGCTTGCTCGTCGATAGTCAAATTGATCGGCCGCGGTTGCGTTTTCTCGAGCAGGACCGCGGCGGACTGCAACGCTTTGCGAAAGCAATCGAAGACATTCAGTTTGCCGGAATCATTCGCACCGTCCGTCCTGGGACAATCATGTTTCCGCAGCAACCCGTCGCCGATATCACCGGAAAGTTCGGCCTCACACAGGCGCAGGAGATCAAATTCGAACATGCCTTCGATTTGCCTATGACGACCGCCAGCGTCGCGATGCAATTTCGGATGGCCGCGGGCGATCGGTGGCTGTCTGATTTTTCGCTCCGGCGCAACGGCGACATCGAACGTGCGGTGGACATTGCGACCTATGCGTTCATCGGCGGCTTTAACGACACCTCGAACATGGAAGCCGCGCATCGTCTGGATATTCCCGCCGTCGGCACCGAAGCACATTACTGGCAGCAGGCTTATCTCGAATATCTCTATGAACCCGAGATCGAACCGCGTACCGGGCAACCGAAGCATTTCGAGCAGGTCGCTTTCGAACGCTGGCTCGATGCGAATCCCAACGGCACGACCCTTCTGCTCGACACCATCGACGTTTACATGGGCGCAGTCCACGCCACGATGGCCGCGACTTCAAATGAAGCTCGGCGCAAAGCCTTCAAAGGTTTCCGGGTCGACTCAGGTGATCTGGCCGAGCTGGGCAAGTGGTGCCTGCGCTTTTTTGAAGCGAACGGCTTCCACGGGCTGCGGCCAAATCTAACCGGCGATCTGGACGTGGACAAGGTAAAGCAGATCGTAGCAGAGTTTCCCGAGGCCGCCGGGTTTGGCATCGGCACCAAGCTCTCAAGCGAAGTTAAGAACGTTGCCGGCGTAATCTTCAAAGCGTGCATGATCGATGGCCGCCCGACGCTGAAAGCTTCCAATTCGTTGGACAAGACCACGCTGCCTGGATGCATGCAAGTCTTTCGCGGCGTTGATGCCGCGGGCAACTACATCGCGGACGTTACCGGTCTCGAAGATGAAATGGTCGCAATCCGCGGCGCCGCTAGCATTGAACGCCTGCTGCAGCCATTTTGGGAAAACGGCCAGCATGTTGCAATTCCCTCAATCGAAAAACAGAAAGCCTTTGTTGCCGATCAGATGAGACGCTTCCACGATCTGCACAACTATCCCTGCACGCTGAGCGATGGTTTGACGAAGCTGCGTGACGATCTAACGGAAAGGATGCAAGCGGACAACTCTGGTTGGGAAACAGTGCTGAAGCTGCCGGAAGAAATGCCGGAAGAGTTGACCCAGTCGAAGTGAGTTAAAGCGTGGTTATGAACGTGAAGCTTTCGGCAACAGTAGCGGTATTGATCTGTGTGGTCATATTTGGTCCTCAAACGGTCAAATGCAAGGCATGGAGAGGAATCGTGCCTTTGCATTCCACGCGCGCCGATGTCGAGAAGTTGCTTGGCCCGCCAAAATTCGAAGACTCAGGGTACGATATTGACGGCGAGCGGGCGCTGATAACTTATTCGGCACAAGGATGTGAAGAAGGCCTGGCCAGCGGCGGGAACGTACCACCGGACACAGTTGTCGGCATTTCTGTCTCGTCTACCAAAGACCTCAAGCTGGCCGACGTTCTGGTTCCGGGAAAGAACTACGAACAGATTTACGGGACCCATACGCCACATGTCGACTATGTCGATGGGCAGGACGGCGTGCGCTACTCAACAGTCGACGGCTCGGTGCAAACCATTTTGTATTTCGGCACCGAAGCTGATGATAAAAAGCTCCGGTGCGGAGAGTACAAGTATGCGGCCCCAGTTCCGGCAGGGGCGAAAAACAAGTTCGAACAGTATCCCTTCGATTCATATGGCAAAATTCCCTTTGAAGACGCCGAAGCGAGACTCGACAGCTTCATAGTTCAACTGCTTGATTTGAATCAGGGGACACCCCACTATCGAGGCTTTATCATTGTCTATGCCGGCCGATCAGCCCACGCCGCGGAAGCCAGCGCCGTAGCAGAGTGTTCAAAGAACTATTTGGTGAAAGTCCGAGAAGCCGATCCCGAAACTGTCATCGCCGTTGATGGCGGCTATCGCGATGAGTTCACAGTCGAATTATATATAATGCCAAATGACGCCTATCCTCCCCTCCTCGTTCCCACAGTCAGCCCTCGAAAGGTCGAAACTCTGCCGGGCGCTTTCAATCCATGTAGGAACTAACTAACGGTCAGCCTTCCGCTCGGCTGCCTCAGGCAACTCGCCTAATGTATACTTATGCTCTCTCTACAACTATCAAAGGAGCTAAAGCCTCGTTCTATGAAACTTCTTATTATCGCTTCGCTAATTCTCTGTCTTCCCCTGCTGGCCCTGGCGCAAAAATCGCGCAAGGCTTTTGCTTACGATTACACCATTGACGATCTGCCGAACGGACTGCGTTTGGTCACGGTGCCGACGGATTATCCAAACCTGGTCGCGCTTTACATCGTGGTGCAAACCGGTTCGCGCAATGAACCGGAAAAAGGCAAGAGCGGTTATGCCCACCTTTTTGAGCACCTGATGTTTCGCGGCAGCGAGCATTACACGGGCCAGCAACGCGACGAGATTTTGAAAAAGGCCGGCGCGAATGACAACGCCTACACGACCGACGACCGCACCGTCTATCACGAGGTCTTTTCCAAAGATGACCTGGATAAAGTTCTCGAACTCGAAGCCGATCGCTTTCAGCGTCTGAAATATCCTCCCGACGGTTACAAGACTGAGACCAAAGCCGTGCTGGGCGAGTTCAATAAGAACAGCGCCGACCCGGAAGAGAAGGCTTACGAGGTGCTGCGCGCGACCGCGTACAAGCTCCACACATATTCGCACACCACCATGGGCTTTATCGAAGACATCCAGGACATGCCGAATCAATACGATTACAGTTTGCAATTCTATGGACGCTATTACCGGCCTGAATACACCACGATCGTTCTGGTGGGCGACTTGAAACGCGACGACGCCCTCGGGATGATGAAGAAATATTTTGGTGACTGGAAACGCGGCAACTACGTGCCCGACATTCCCAGCGAGCCGGAGCAGAAAGAGCCGCGAGAAAATCACGTTGATTGGCCGTCCGACACGCTGCCCCTGGTCTATGTAGCGTTCCGCGGGCCGGCGTATTCGGACTACAACAAAGACAAGGCGGCACTGGATCTGCTGGCGCCAATCGCGTTCGGAGAAAACTCAGACCTTTATCAGAAGCTGGTGCTAAAAGAGCAGAAGCTGGATTCCCTTTCGTACATCTTTGAGGACCGCGCCGATCCCGAACTCTTTCTCGTCGCCGCAAAAGTAAAGGACGTGAAAGACACGGATTACGTGCGACAGCAAATTCTGGAAGCGTACCAGCATTTCACCAGGGAACCGGTGCCCAAAGCCAAGCTTGATTCCACGCGTTCGCGATTGCGTTACCAGTTTGCTTTGGGGATGGACAGCTCAGAAGCGATCGCGGGTGCGCTGGCCGGCTACATCGGACTGCGCCGCACGCCGCTCACTATCGACAAGTTGTTTGCGCTTTATGACACCATCACGCCGGAGGACATGCGCGATATGGCGGCAAAGTATTTTGTCG
This sequence comes from Pyrinomonadaceae bacterium, assembly GCA_041492345.1. Lineage (GTDB taxonomy): Bacteria > Acidobacteriota > Blastocatellia > Pyrinomonadales > Pyrinomonadaceae > UBA11740. The sequence goes on from JBGPWS010000173.1 coordinate 8,133, forward strand.
ATAATCATCGCACCACCGTCACGCTCAGCCCGAAGGAGGTGGCGAAATAATGAAGCGACGAAACGTTTTATTTGCCATCGTGGCGGTTACGGTCCTCGGAATCTTCTGTGGACAATTGCCATCGAAAGCGGCGACAGATCGCCGCACTCCAAATATGAATTCAGCTGACACCAACACAGTGCTTTTGCCTAACCGCTCGCCGCTGGTTTCCTTTCGCATCTTATTCATGACCGGCTCCGCTTATGACCCGAAAGGCAAAGAGGGTGTGGCGTCGTTGACCGCGGCGATGCTCGTCGAAGGCGGCTCGCGCGCGAAGACTTATTCCGAAATCACCGACGCGATGTACCCGATGGCCACGTCGTTCCAATGGCAGGTCGACAAAGAGATGACAGTCTTCTCGGGCAGTACGCACATCGACAATCTCGACAAGTATTACGCGCTAATTCGCGAGATGTTGCTCGACCCAGGGTTTCGCGAAGACGATTTCAAGCGATTGAAAGAAGACGCGATCAATTACCTGAAGACTTCCCTACGCGGTGGTAATGACGAAGAGCTGGGTAAGGAAGTGCTCTACACGATGATTTATCCGAGCACGCACACCTACGGTCATCAGAATCGCGGTGCGATCGGCGCGCTGGAAAAGATGACTATCAAGGACGTGCGCGACTTCTATCAAAACAACTTTGCGCAAGCCAATCTGGTGGTGGGTTTGGCGGGCGGCTATCCCGAGAAGTTTCCGGGACAGGTGCAGTCGGACTTTGCCAAACTGCCAAAGGGAAGCCCAAACGGAATGAAACTTGGCCGACCGACGCAAACGGCGGGCACCAGGATCGAAATCGTTCAACGCGAGACTCGCTCGACGGCCGTGTCTCTTGGTTTTCCCATCGGCGTGACGCGGCCGAACAAAGACTGGCCCGCTTTGGCCGTGGTCGCTTCCTACTTTGGCCAGCATCGCTCCAGCAACAGCTATCTCTATCAAAGGCTCCGCGAGGCGCGTGGTTTGAACTACGGCGACTACGCTTACATCGAATATTTTCCGCGCGGGATGTTTCAGTTTGTGTCTGACCCGAACCTCGGCCGGCAGCAACAGATTTTTCAGATCTGGATTCGCCCGGTCGAGCCGCAAAATGGACACTTTGTTTTGCGCGCCGCGCTGTATGAATACGACAAACTCGTGGGTGAGGGTATGTCGCAGGAAGCCTTCGAATCGACGCGCGAGTTTTTGTCGAAGTACGTCAATGTGCTGACGGCGACGCA
>JBGPWS010000212.1:0-8163 GCA_041492345.1 Pyrinomonadaceae bacterium
AGAGCGACGCTCGGCCGGCTGCGGAGTGGATTGCCGGCGGTGCGAATGATGAAGATCACCAGCGTCTGCGTCGCCAGAGATTCCACAAACCAGCCCGTGTGAAAAAGCTGCTCAGAGGCGTGAAAGACTTTGAGCAGCGCAAAGAACGTCAGAAAATCGTAGATCGAGCTGAGCGGCCCGATGTAGATCATAAAGTCGCGGATCATTTTCACGTTCCAGCGCTGTGGCTTGTGGATAAATGTGCTGTCAACGTGATCTGTCGGGATCGTTACCTGGGCGAGGTCGTAGAGAAAGTTATTCAAGAGTATCTGCGTCGGCAGCATCGGCAGAAACGGCAGGAACAATGACGCCACGGCCATGCTGAACATGTTGCCGAAGTTGGAACTCGTCCCCATCAGCAAATACTTCATCACGTTACCGAAGGCTTTACGTCCTTCGATGATGCCCTCGTGAAGTACCTCGAGGCTTCGCTCAAGCAAAATAATGTCCGCGGCATCTCGGGCGACATCAACGGCGGTGGAAACAGAAATGCCGACATCCGCAGCATGTAAAGAAGGCGCGTCGTTGATGCCATCACCCAAATAGCCGACGACGTGGCTGCGATGCTTGAGCGCCAGAATGATCCTGTTCTTTTGGGCCGGCGAGACTCGCGCGAAGACAGAGGTTTGCTCGACGACATGCGCGAGGGCGGTATCAGTCATGCGCTCGATTTCGTCGCCGAGGATAAGGCGTCCGTCGCTGAGGCCGACTTGCGCGCAGATGTGCTGGGTCACCAACTCGTTGTCGCCCGTCAGAATCTTGACCTCGACCCCGTCGCGTTTGAGAGCTTCCAGGGCAAACTTCGCTGTGTCCAGCGGCGGATCTGAGAAAGTTAAAAACCCCGCCAGCACCAGGTCCCTTTCGTCGTCCGCCCGGTAAACTTCTTTCAGCGGCACGGCGGCGTAGGCGACGGCCAGGGCCCGGAAGCCTTTGGCGCAGAGATCCCGATAAGTCGCTTCACAACGCGCTCGTGAATCGGTATCGAGCGGAGCCTGTTGCCCGTTCAATTCGTATCGGGAGCAGACCGGCAGCACGCTTTCGGGAGCGCCTTTAGTGATCAGCAATCTCTCAGCTTCGCGCTCGACCACAATCGAGACGCGACGCCTTTCGAAATCGAAAGGGATCTCATCAATCTTGCGGTAGGCATGAATGTCCGGATGATCGTGTTGCAGGACGGCTTCGTCGAGAGGATTGGCGCTGGTGCTCCGGTTGATGGCCCGGCTTTTGATTGCCTGATCGAGGGGATTGCTGACTCCGGTTTCGTGCAGGCTGTTCAGGTATGCGAGCAGGAACACCCGTTCAGACGGACTGCCAAATGGATCGACGTGTTGGTCCAGGGCCATCTCGCCGCTGGTGAGCGTGCCGGTCTTGTCGCTACAAAGAACGTCGATGCTGCCGAAGTTCTGCATCGCCTCGAGATGCTTGACGATCACTTTCTTTCGCGCCATGTGCACGGCGCCCTGGCCCAGGGTGACGGTCGTAATCATCGGCAGGAACTCGGGTGTCAGCCCAACCGCAAGGGCGACCGCGAACAGCAGGGACTCGAGAAAATTGTGATGCAGGACGACGCTTACGAGCAGCACGAAGAGCACCAGCAAAATGGTCGTCTTCATGATCAAGAGACCAAACTGTCGGGTGCCTCTTTCGAACTCGGTTTCTGGTGGCTTGGTGGCCAGGCGAGTGGCGATATCGCCGAAAGAGGTGTTCTTACCCGTAGCCATGACGAGAGCTGTTCCGGTGCCGCTGACCACAGACGTGCCAAGAAAAACTTTGTGCACGTCGGTTGTGTCTTGCGATATTGCCTGGAGGTCAACGGCATCTTTCTCGACGGGTAGAGACTCTCCAGTCAGCGCCGCCTGCTGCACATGGAGATCGCGAACCTTAAACAGCCAGGCGTCGGCGGGTACAAGATCGCCGGCTGTGAGCCCGATGACATCGCCCGGTACCAGGTCCCGTCTGGGAATCGCGGTCCAATTTCCGTCGCGCAGAACGTTAGCTGCCGGCGCGACTTCCTGGCGAATACGCTCGACGGCGCGTTGCGAACGATAAGTTTGGAAGAAGTTGAGGGCGGCGCTCAACAGCACCATCAGCGCGATGATTGAAGCATTGAGGACTTGACCGACAGCCGCTGAGATACCGCTGGCGATCAGCAGAATGATGGCCAGCGGATTTATGAATAGAAGAAGGATCTGAACCAGACCCGAAGTGCGGCGCGACGCGACCGGTTCGTTCGGGCCGTATTGCAAAAGGCGACGCTTTGCTTCCTGCGTGATCAATCCTGACTCTTGCAAAGCGATCATGTTCGAATTGATTTCAAGTGATTCCATTCTTCACGCCAGTGGTCGCACGGCGATTGTGTGCCAGCCGCTACCGGACAGTTTGCAATCTCCGAACCGGGCTCGCAATCCCAAAATCGCCTGGTGGGGTAGACGCGATCTTAGAGACAAGCATGTTTATGCGACATCTCTCTCTTTTTTTGTGGTTCAACCAACGCCTCAAGTGCAATACGCATGCCCACTGGGCTCTTGGGAAATGCTGGAAGACTGCTGCCTCGCACTCTCAATCTTGCGAGCTTTCGCACAGTAAAATTGGAAAGTTACGCAGATGCCCGGTTGGTTTTCTCGATCTTGGGCGAAATTCTTCACTCATTTGAGCGGCACGTTCATTGCTCTTGAAGCGCGCCGACCCAACTCTGAGATTCGCAGGAGGCTTCTCAAGCATGAGGATGAGAGACAGTGAGGTTGAGCAACAGGTGCTAAGAAGTCTCAAGCTGGAGTCAGCAATCGAGGGTCGAGAGATTTGCGTGGAATCGCAAGACGGTGTGGTCACGCTTAGTGGCGCGTCACCGAGCTATCACCAGAGGTTAGCGGTCCATGAAGCAACTCGTCGCACGCTGGGCGTTCGCGGCGTGGTCAACAAGATTGACGTCAAGGTCGACCGATTGTTTATCGCCGAGCAGCCACCGAGTGCTAACACATTAGCCCCTCCCCTCAGTATAGTGGTTTCTGCTTAATGACTGACAAGTCAGAAAAGAAGTTCTGCTCTAAGTGTGGGGATCGCGTGAGCCACTCGGCGCGCCGATGTCCCTATTGCGGCCAGCGCATCTTCACTGCCAGGTTGGTTCTTACCTACATCATCATCGCCGTTATGATAGTAACGGCAATCTTTCTTGTGCGGGTCTACTTGAATAAGTGAGTTCTTTTAGCAACTCCTATTCAATTCGTACCGCGGTGACTTTGTACTCCGGTGACTTAACATAACGATCGCGGTGCGGGCTGGTCACGCGATTCAGGAAGATGTCGGCGAAGTGGAAAGTGGCGAACAGCTCGCCCGCCTTCACATTTGAGGTGATTCTAACCGGCATCAACGCTTCGCCATAGCGGCTGCGAACGCGGACGCTTTGTCCATTCTCAAGCTGTAGGCGCTCGGCATCCTCACGGCAGATGTCCAGATAATCAGTCGGCTGCAACTCGCTGTTCGGGGTTCGACCAGTCATGGTCCCGGCATTGAATTGATAAAGCTTTCTGCCGGTGTTCAATAGAAAAGGGAACTCTTCGTTGACGGTTTCTTCCGTTGGCCGGTACCGGACGCGACGCAGCGAAGCTTTCCGATCCGTCGGAAAGCTCTCGCCATGCAGAACTTCGGTCCCGGGATCGTTTTCATTGGCGCAGGGCCACTGCAGTCCGCCTTTCTCAAGACGGGCATACGTAATCCCATTTCCTGCCGGCCAAACAGCGCGGACTTCATTCCAGATTTCTTCCGCTGATTTGTAATCAAAGAATTCGCCCTTGCCCATCGCGCGCGCGACGCCGCATATGATGTTCCAGTCGGATCTTGATTCACCGATCGGATCGATCGCCGTGCGAATCCGCTGGATACGACGCTCGGCATTCATAAACGTGCCGTCTTTCTCAAACGATGAAGCCGCCGGCAGAAAGACGGTCCCAAACTCGCGCGCAGTTTCGTTGAGAAACATATCCTGGACGATGACCAGGTCGAGTGAGCGCAGAGCGCGTTCGGTGGCGCCGGCATTCGCGTTAGTGAGGAAGAGGTCATAACCGATCGCCCACAAAACTTTGAGCTTTCCCGTTCCGGCCGCATCCATCATTTCCAACATGTTCAATCCATGTGGTTCGGGAATAGTCGCCCGCCAGGCTCTTTCGAATCGTTCTCTGCCGTCGGTAATCGAAACGCTTCCGGTCAGAGTACCCGGATCGCAACCCATGTGCGCCGCGCCTTGCACGTTGTTCTGGCCACGCAAGGGATTTATGCCGGCGCCGGCCCGGCCGATGTTGCCGGTTAATAGTGCGAGATTGACCAGGCACATAACTCCTTCAGTGCCCTGGGTGTGTTCGGTCACACCCAGGCCGTGGAAACAGATTGAAGGCTTATTGGTGGCGTAAAGACGGGCCGCAGCGCGAGAGAGATCTGCTTTTACACCACTGACCTTTTCGGCATAGTCCGGAGTGAATTGCTCGATGAACACGCGGAACTCTTCCAGTTCCGAAACGCGTTCGCTTGTGAATGCTTCATCGTAAGTTTGTTCTGCGACAATTGTTTGAGCCAACGCATTAAGCAGCGGAATGTTCGTGCCCGGACGCGGCCGCAAGTGAATCGTTGCATAACCGGCCAGTTCGATTTCGCGCGGATCGATAACGATTAACTTCGCACCCTTCAAAACAGCTTGCTTGATCCGCGCGCCGATGATCGGATGGTTCTCCGTCGCGTTGCTGCCGCAGATCAGAATCGTCTGCGCTTTCTCAATATCGTCATAGGAATTTGTCGCGGCGCCCGTGCCCAACATCAACTTCATCGCCGCCGCTGTCGGTGTGTGACAGACCCGCGCACAGCAATCAACGTTGTTGGTGCCGATGACCAGACGCGCGAACTTCTGAGTTAGGTAGTTTTCTTCGTTGGTCGCTCTGGCTGATCCGAGCACGCCGATGCTGTCCGCGCCATGCTCTTCAATAACACTTTGAAGCCGAGTCGCAATGAAAGAGATTGCTTCGTCCCATTTCACCGGGCGCCACTCGTCATGCTCGCGAATCATCGGTTTGGTGATCCGGTCGGGAGCATGAACAAAGTCGAAAGCGTAACGACCCTTGACGCACAGATGGCCGCGACTTACCGGGGCATCGAGCGTTGGCGAGACCGAAACAATTTGGCCATCCGTCGTGCCGACATTCATCTCGCATCCGGTGCCACAGTAGGGGCAGGTGGTCCTGGTCCACTTTGCCGGGACGCCCGACGATAGAATTGAATGATCTTCGAGGGCGCCGCTTGGGCAGGTGTCGACGCACGCGCCGCAACTGACACACGAACTCTCTCGCAGTGTAGTTCCAGAGTCCGGAACGATTTGCGTGTCGTGTCCCCGGTTTACCACCTGCCAGACGAACTGGCCCTGCACTTCATCGCAGATGCGCACGCAGCGATAGCAGGTCACGCACTGCGACATATCGACATGAATGTATGGATGAGAATCGTCGAGCAGCTCCGAATCGTGGTCGCCATTGAAATCGGTTTCCGTCAGACCATACTGGAGTGCGTAGCGATAGAACTGTTTGCCGGGAAACTCACGCAGGCCTTCGCTGGGATGATTCTGAGCCAGCATCCTCAGCAGCATTCGTCGCTCGCTTTCAATCGCCGCGGTGTGCGTTGAAATCACCATGCCGTCGACGAGTTGGTTATCGCAGGCGGTGATTGGACGCGGCCTTCCTTCGACCTGAACCAGGCACAGGCGACAACTGCCAATCGGTTTCAGTCGTTCGTCGTGACAGAGGGTGGGCACTTCGATCCCAATACTGCTAAGCGCTTCAAGCACCGAAATGCCTGCGGCGAATTCTTTGGGTTGGCCGTTGATGATTGCTTTGATCATCTTCGCGCCACCAACAGCGGCATGATGGCGAATAAGATAAGCATAACGTAATAGACTGTTCCCGACACTGGATCGCGGCTGGCAAAGTACTCACCGATCGTTAAGGCCCTGAACCAAAGCACCAGAGTAAACTCGACGGTGAGCAGCAGCACGAACGCGATACACCCCATGCCAAGCCGGCTGGCCACTTTGAAAGGAACAGCGAAGCGCCGCACGATCCAACTCGCGGCCATGATCGTGACCGCCAGCATGATGGGTGCTTCCATCAGCTCGGCGATTCTCGTGCCCACTCGCGGCACGACCCAGAATATGCGTATCGGTCCCAGCAGGAACCCTGCCGCGAATACGAGCGCAAAATAAATTATCCCAGCTTTAACTGTTCGCATGTCGGGTTCCTACTCGCGGTTGATTCGTTTTCCCGGCCACTTCAATGACCTCGAGGCAAGTTTAATCGTCGGATTCTTACTCATTGCCTTCTCAAGAGGGTCATTAGGAAAAGAGCAATGCCCATGCCGACCTGGCAGCAAACAAGTGTGGCCTGAATTGAGTGATCTGGCCGGATTACATGGGGAAAAGGGCGCAGATGGCGCGAAACTACGCAGGCGTCTTTTTAGAGTTCGCGTGGAAATGTGCGCGAAATCGGCGAAAGAAAAATGGCATGAGCGGTGCTGTCAAAAGAACTGAAGTTGAGCATTCCTGCCAACGCGTTTCTGATTGGATGAGGTAACCAATGCGAAGCAACAAACGATACACCAACGCAACTTTTACAAAACGCGTCGATCACGAAGCCGGCCGCCATCACACAGCCCGCGCACCACGCGAGCCGGCGGTCTGTGAATCGTGCGGCGCCGTATATGCGAGCCGGCGCTGGACCGCCGCCGACGCTGATCGCGGAACACGCGAACCGGAACACTGGCGGCCCGCGAGACTGACCACGTGTCCCGCGTGCAAACAAAAACAAAGTGGTTGCCCAGGCGGATATGTCCACGTGGAAGGCGCCTTTTTGATCACTCACCGCGATGAGATCGAGCGACTGCTGCGTAACGAGGCAGGGCGAGCGGCTGAGGACAATCCGTTGGGCCGCATCATGGATTGGAAAGAGGACGGAGACGCAAAGTTAATCCTGGAGACTACGACTGAGCACCTGGCACAGCGTCTGGGTCACGCGCTCGAGAAGGCTTATGGAGGTACAGTCCATTACGACTTTTCACATGAGAACAAACTGGCGCGGGTGAAATGGTGTCGCAACTGATCTCATTTCCCGCAGGGGGTCTGAAAGGAGAGCATTACCATGAAAACCACACAAATTGCGCGAAGCGAATGGCCGTCGTTCTTTGACGGCTTTAGTCGCCAGCATGAAGGCTGGCTGGTGACTCTTGAAGTGTTCCAGCCTGAAATTGGCGCTCAGGTCGAAGAGCGTGATCTGGCTCTCGCGGGGGTGACTGCTGAACTGGGCAACGGTGACAAAGATAAGATAGAGATTATGATCGGCGGGAAGCCACATCAGCACGTCACCCACACTGTGCTCAATCCGGTCGAAGTCAGTCTCGAGCATACGGAAGACGGCGCGAACCATGCGCTGGCAATCAAGAGCGCTGACGACGCCATGACTCTACTGTGCTTTCGCTCGGCGATGCGGCCGGAAATGGTCGATGCGATCGTCTAGCGCGATCGCCTGACGCTTTGCATACTAGCAGGACGATTAGCACTCCGGCATCACGGGCAGCCTTCCGTGGGCCAGGGTGTGATCGATTTGAGCCAAAGACAGCGTGTCGCGGGGTTCACCAACCCCGCGACGCTCTGTGATCTGATAGTTGAGCGATTCTCTCAGGTACGCTGGCGCGATCAAAAGCGGGCGACCCGAATGTCTATTATTGCTTCCGCTTATTCCAGCACGTAAATATTTTTCTCGCGACAGATTTCTTTCAATATCTTTGGCCAGACCGTTACGCTGACCTCACCCAGGTGCGCTTTGCGGAGTAACAACATGACGGTGCGCGACTGGCCGATGCCGCCGCCAATGCTTAGCGGCACCTCGCTATTCATCACCGCCTGGTGGTAGGGCAGTTTGAGGAAATCGAGCTGGCCCGTGATCTCGAGTTGCTGTTTGAGTGTCTCAGCATTGACGCGGATACCCATCGAGCTCAATTCGTGGCGACGCCGCGTTACCGGATTCCAAACCAGAATGTCGCCGTTCAGTCCGTGCATTGAACTGCCATTATTCGAAACGGTTTCCGTTACCCAGTCAT
>JBGPWS010000302.1:0-5576 GCA_041492345.1 Pyrinomonadaceae bacterium
GAGGAATATTTCAGCGGCAAAGGAAAGCTCTGGGGCCGCAAGCTGGAAGTCAACTTCGTGCCCAACGTGCGCGATATTCAATTGTATGAATGGAAAGAGCGCGGCGCCGGCGGCAGGAACGTGAACTTTGAACTGGCCGGCAACGTGATGGGCTCGCATATCTCGGAGTTTCCGGTGGGCCGCTACAAGAAGGCCCATCGCCATGGCCCGGGCGCCCACGTCATTATCTTGGGCGGCCAGGGCTATTCGCTGCTTTGGCCCCATAATGGCGAAATGGTCCGCGTCGACTGGAAACCGGGAAGCGTCGTCGTGCCGCCGAACCAATGGTTTCACCAACATTTTAATTCTGGCGCCGATCCCGCTCGTTATCTCGCCCTGCGCTGGAATAGCTGGCGCTACCGCTTTGTCGCATTGACCGACGAAAAGCCCATCGAGGTAGACGTCAAACAGGGCGGCGGTCAGATCGAATACGAAGACGAGGATCCAAAAATTCATCACATTTTCGAGTCGGCCCTGGCAAAAGCCGGCGCGCCCTGCCACATGGGCTCCATGGTTAGTTGGTGTACGCAGAAGGGAAGATTGGAGTGATGGAGTAATGGAGTATTGGAGTGATGGGCTCCTGATTAACCCATTACTCCAGTACTCCATTATTCCAATCACGACCGAATTGGATTCATGCACGGCACAATGAAAGCTGCGCGCTTGCACGGCTTCGAGCGCACCCACGGCTCGCGCGAAGTTGTCCGCGTCGATGACGTGGCGATTCCGGATGTCGGCGTTGGCGAGGTGCTGATTCGCGTGCTGCGCGCCGGTCTCAATCACGGCGACCTGCACATGCGCGAAGACGCCGTCGAGTACAGCCCGGAGGTGAAGACGGTTCCCGATTTGCCGATGACCATCGGCCACGACGGATTGGGCGAGATCGTTGAGGTCGGCCCGGATGTCGAAAATCTTCGCGTCGGCGACCGCGTCGTGGTGATCTGTTCGATCACCTGTGGTTTCTGTAAATACTGCCGGACCGAGAGGCAGCACCTCTGTCAAACCAAGAAGACGATGGGGTTTCTTACCAAGTGGGGCGAAGGACCGGCCTATCTCCGTCGCTACAAAGATGGATTGTGGGCCGAGTATTGCCGCGTGGCGGCCGGCAACCTGGTTCGTCTCCCGCGCGATGCCGACATCAATGAAATGTGCAAAGTCTCGCAGATCAACGTCGGTTACCGCGCCCTCAAACGTGCACGCTTGCATAGTGGAGAAACCGTCCTGGTCAACGGCGCCTCCGGGATTACCGGCATAGGCACCGTGCTTTCCGCATTAGCCATGGGCGCGTCACAAGTCATCGCGGTCGCGCGAAATCCTGCACGGCTCGAGCGCGTTCGCGCCATCGATCCCAAAAGAATTACAACTGTCGCTATCGGGCGCGGCGAATCGATCACCAACAAAGTGAAGGAACTGACCAACGGCCAAGGCGCCAGCGTGCTCGCGGAATTGGCTCCCGGCGGCATTGAAACGACCATCGAATGCATCCGCAATTTGGAGCCCGGCGGCCGCGTTGTGCTTATCGCGCCCAACCCGGAGCCGCTTAATCTGCCGTTGCGCTATCTAATGATTCGCTCCATCGAGTTCACCAGCGTCACGGGACGCTTCGCCATGGACGTCGCGGAATTGTTACAACTGGTGCAGCGCGGCGTCATCGACACGCGCCACATCACCACGCGCTATTTCCCATTGACTGCCGTGAACGAAGCGCTGGATTACATCGAAAAGCGAGGAGACAACGACCCGCTCTGGCCCATGTACGCCGCGGATTGAAAAAAATCTCACTTGGCATGGGCAAGCATTTTTACGACCTCGCCAGAATTCATCACGTAGCCCAGGAAGTCGTCGATGTTGGCGAGGCTTGCGGCTTGCGCTTCGTCGGTCGCCGAATAGGTGCAGTCGCGAAGGGCGACCGTGACGAGATCGCGCGATTTGGCGTCGCGCGCGAGCCATTCCACGCCCAAATTCGTCGAGCCTCCGGCGACAATCAGAATCCACACCCCTTTCACGCGCAGCAGGGTTTCCAGTTTGGTTTCGTGAAAGGCGCTGGATCTGACCTTGGTGACGATGAAGTCGCCGGCGCCGGGCTTGAGTTCGTCGATCACTTCGGCCCCCGCCGTGCCTTTGACACACATGGGCGGCCCCGACCGGCTGAGGTAGGGAGCACGCCCGGCTGGCAAACCCACGGCCGGATCGTATTCCACTCTCGTATAGATCACCGGAATCGTGAGGGAATGGGCCAGATCGATGAGCGCTTTCGTTCGTTTCACCACGCCCTGCATTTCCGGCTTGGCCAGCGACGCTTTGATGAAATCGTTTTGCATGTCGTGCAACACCAACGCGGTGTTTGATCGACCGATCGGTGGCAGCGGTGCGCCTTTCATATTCTTGTCCTCCTGACTTTCTTAGCTCTCTAAAAAACCAGAACGCACGCTGTGCGTTCTGCTCAATTAAAATAGTTCCGTGATTGGGGTCGTCCGTGATTGGGGTCGCATCTTTACTTTTGACACTGGTACAAATTGAGGTTCGCGGAATGTCACAAGTAAAGATTTGACACCATCTTTGATCTTTGACCATCTTCTGCGGATTGAATGTCAGCGAAAATGGCCGATGTATCCTTCCTCGTGCGTTTCAACGTAGCATTCCCCAGCGTCTGGATCTTCGAATTGGCGCTGAATCAGTAAATACGGGGGGGCCATCCACGTCGGCCGCATCGCTTGCTGCATCCCTATTTTCAAACGCGACCTGGTAGTAATCACCATTCTCCGATGCGAAGACGTACTTGGCTCGGAAGCGCATGGCGTTCATGTCGCGCTCCAACGCGACCATCAGCCGCGAGCGCTAGCTCGTCGGTAGGATGGGTTTGTTAGCCGCGGGCGGTAACGGCGGCAGCTCCACCAACTTATTAATGAGTGAGATGATCACATCGGATTTTTTATCGTCTGGGAGGGCCTCGGCTTTCGTGAACGCAGCGAGAATCTTCCACATCTCATGGAGCCTGTCCGATGTGGAATTCAGGCGCTTGAAGGTCTCCTTGAAGAGGTAGAGACCTAGCCCGGAGACTGCCTCAGTAACCAAGCCAGCAACTGTAGTTAAGTTACTCGCTGCCTTCGTGAAGCCGAACATCTCTCCGAGAGACCCTGCGAGGATGACGAGGATTCCCAGAGCCATGAAAGTGCCCGCCAATACAAAGCCCTGAGTTGCCTGTCTCCGTAAGATGTCGTAGTTCTTCCCGAGTTGACGTACTGCACGCTCGATGTCAGATGATCCCTCTGAAAGATCGAGCTCCGATTCCGCAGGGCCGGTCCGGGCGAGGTCCCGGAACAGAAGACCGATGCCTGCTAGAGTTACGAGAAAGCCAAACCCAATCGCCAGATAGGTAATCGTCGTAGGCTCTGAACTGCGCAACGCCGCGAGGAAATAGATGGTCATAAAACCAACGGTAACTAAACCTATGCCGGGGGAACCCCGCATGAGGCTGATTCCCTGACCCGAAAGACTGGACTTCATAATGAACTCCTTTGCGGCTAACGCCGCGCCTAAGGGGCGTGCCGCTTTCGGCGTGTCCCCTTGAGCTGCTCGTTAGCGGTCTTCGTGATATCTTTACCCGCGAGGCGCTTCATTGCGGCGTTGATCTGCGCCTCGATGTCCGTACGATTGACGGGATCGTTATGACCGATACGAAGGATTTTCTCCTCAACGAACTTATCTCCGTCACCAACCCGACGGACAATTAGCTCGACAGGGTCGTTTGGTCGATCACCGTTCTTCACACCTTGAGTTCGAGCCTTGACTATTGCGACGATGACATCAATGACGCTCTTCGCGAGAGTAACCCCAGCAGTAGCCATGGCCAAATACACCAAAAGCTCAGGACCACTCTCATGTTCGACAAAGCCGAACTCCGATCGCCCGGCGGAGACGGATACGAGATGCTTGTCAATGAGCGCGTAGGCGTGTGGCGAGTGCTCGCGGTGAAAGCACCCGGAGGTTACGCGTACCTTCAGCGAGACAGACGATTCGCCCTCGCGGGGCGGGCGTCTCAACTCGAATGAGCGCATCCGCGCTCGGAACTCAGACTCCCAGGCCGGGTCCACGTTTGCCTCCCTGACGTGATTGCGGTCGCATCTTTACTTTTGACACTGGTATAAATTGAGGTTCGATGAATGTCACAAGTAAAGATTTGACACCATCTCCGCCTTTCGAGTACTCCAAAACATCCGCACGTGTGACGCCGTGCCACACCGGTAGTATAAGTTGCCTACCTTCCGAATTCTGTCGCTGTACCAGACCATCCAGTTCCCACTGCGGCCAATTCTTGCGGAAGAAATTTTTGCTTAGAATTACGACTCCGTATCGACATTTTGAAAGGCCGATATCGATTGATCGTCTCAGGCTGTCCCCGGCCCGAAGCGAGAACTCGTCGTACCAGACCTCCACTCGGTTCTGCTGCAATGCGGCAGCGAGCGGACGAACCAAATCATCCTTATCCTCACTAGCATGGGAAATAAAGACATCGAAAAGCATGGTCTATTCCGACGCCTGGACGGTGAGATTTCGCGTTTCCATTAGCGCGAAGACATCCCGCATCGACGCCCCCGGATTAGATTCTCTCATGATTGCAACTCATGGCCGTAACGTTTTGGGTGAGAGGCGCGTCCCTCAGCGTCCTTCTCAACCCAATGGTTAGACCTCGCCCTACTCGGTGCGTAGGTCACCGACCCCACTAAGAACAGTTCCGATTCCTGTAGCCACCGAAGCCATCGCACCCCAAGTTTGGGTTTCTGGCGACACTGGAAATTTCAGTGCACCAATGGCGAGGGCCACATTTGCAATCGAGATGGCAGACCCTTGGGCAATTTGGCCGAGTCCCTTGAACCATCGCCTGGGCTTCTTGGGGATATCCTGGGATGGCTTTACCTCCTTCGTTTTCACATACGTCTCGAAGTCGGCATCGCCTCTTTTTAATCTCTCTTCCACGTCCCGCAGCTCTTGCCTGAGACCCTTATCTCGGAACTGGCGGTCGCTTGTCTGCAACCACGACTTTGCTAGGTACACGAGTGCGCGAAGTTCAACCTCGGGGTTGGGGCTGCCAATCTCGCGCAATAGGTCTTTGTCGGCATCGGGAAGGTGGACCGGTGCCAGGCCCGTCGCGATCTCAGGGGTGTGCGACTCGCAAGCATCGAGAAAGCCGGCCTCATCAACAACACGATTGCTGAACTCCACGCTGTAGCGCGTCTCGGACACTGCGTTCTTGAGCCGCTCGATTGTGAAGGTCGTGTAGACATCCTCGTCGTCGTGACAATAGTTTTCGATGAAGCGAAAAATTTGTGCTGAACGCACAGCGTGATCCAAGTGGTAAGCGAACTCGTCCTCAAAATGGTTTCGGTAGCGGTGACGAACTCGAGCGATTCGCGACCGAACGTAGCGTTCGAACAAAAAGCTCAGGAACTCGCGGTACTCAGCTTCAGTCATCGAATCTGGTCCTCCTTTGGATTCTTCAGCGGGGGCTAACGTGAGTATACTGACCAGTATATTAC
>JBGPWS010000282.1:0-6103 GCA_041492345.1 Pyrinomonadaceae bacterium
TACGCCGTAATTGTCGTCTCGGATTGCGACGAGTGTGGGTTCAACGACCTGGGAAAGCTGCTTTTCGGTGGAGTGATCGCGGCGATACTTGTGGGCATAGCAATTTCAGTCTTGCTGCGCCGCATGAAAGAGAAACAACCACACTCATCCGGCTTTGTTTCAATCAGCCAGTCCGGTCGCAAAGATGATGTTTAGAGGCGGGCTTTAACTAAACGCAGAGACTTCAGGACGCGAACGGATACCACGGCGTGTTGCGAAAGATCCAGAAAAAGATCAGGAGCACGAGCCAGGCCCAAAGATAAACCGGCGGAATGAAAACACGCCGGTAAGGTTGGCCCGTAACGGCGCTTTTGGTGAATCCCAGCAAGCCGTAGACGATAAACGGCAGAGTCAGGACCATGAGAGGATTCAGCTTGAACGCCGCGATCGGATGCAGGTGCAGTAGTTGATAGCAGGCGCGTGTCGAGCCACAGCCCGGACATTGGAAACCGGTCAACAGGCGGAACGGGCACTTGGGAAAGAATTGACTTACGGGACTGGCAGGATTGAAGAAGAGAAGAGAAATTCCCACCGCGGCCAGTCCCAGCCAAACAAAACCCGCGATTGCCAGCTGCCGCGAGCGGTCGGTAGTCGTCTCAATAAAATGAAAGCCCGTCATGATCGGAAATCCGCAGCCGACTCGGGAAAAGACATGAGCCGCTGCGGAACAGTTTACTCGCAGCTTGATATCGTAAACCTAAACGCAAGCTGTAAGAGCACCCCACCGCTTGCGCGCAAACTAACAGTTTGCGTTACAAAGCAGGTCTCGCCGTCAGAACCAACCCTTCCGGCTTTGGATGTAAGTTCTTACAAACTCTTCGTCAGATTTTGTGAGATACATGATTCCTTCGACAATTCCGATTACTTGCATTACCACTGCCAGCATGCCACACGACAAAACGGACACCAACAGCATGATGATGCCTTCTGTTTGGTAGCCCAGAATGAACTTGTGAACGCCCAGCCAACCGATGACTATGCCACAAATGCCCGCGGCGATCTTTTTGTCGGCGCCGGCCTGCTTCCAATCCTGCATCGCCTGCTGGCCGGACAACGGGGCTGGTGGCTGGATGGGTTGATAGCCGGCCATAGCAGGGAGGGGCGCCTGACACTGCAAACAAGTTTGCGTGTAGTCGTCGTTCTGTGCTCCGCATCTGGTACAAAAAACAGCCATCGTTCTGCTTTGCTTCGTTCGGCTTAGTTAGCGTCTCGGCGCAACCGCGCACCCACAGCGGTCAGGAACCGCATGGGCATAACTTGCACTCGGCACTATACGCCGCGGGGGTCAAGCCTGTCTAAAACAAGCCAAGCAGACAGGCCCAGCCTCGTGGCCTACCTCATTTACTGCCGGAGATGGCGGCGATGATGGCTACCCCGTAAATGAGGCCCATAATCAGATAAAACACGATGCCAATTCCGATCGCGATGAAGCTGAACATCTTAGCTTTCTTGGACGAGTCCTGCGCGCCCGCGACATCGCCCGCTGCCACTTTGCTATTCACCTGAGTGGCAAAAATGATCGACGGGATTGCCAGAGGCCAGCAACAGAATATCGAAATAATGGCCGGCACCAGGTAGTTCGGTACAGTTGCCGATCCGCCAGCCGGCGGCGGAGTCCAGTTTTGCGACATAGTTTAATCTCCTACTTTTTTTGATTTCGCACTGCGAGCTTTTCCAAAACGATGAGGCCTGTCTGAAGCAATCCCTGCGTGCTGTGCAAAACGTAGAAGCGCACGCGACGGCGTCTTTCCCTGAACAATATCCTGAATTCTAAGCTCTTTTTTTCCGGGTTTTGACCGCAAATAGCGATGCATAACTAACAAAAGACATGCTGTATTGTCAATCTAATTCATGAAATAAACACAGATCATCTTCCCGGTAGGCAGCAAAAACGAGGGTAGCCCTACGGAGATGCGATTGACTACGCAAACCGAGATCGAGGATAGTCTGAGCCGGTTACGATCGGCCCTGGTGGAGCAAAGCGCTAATTATTAGAGGGCTACTCGGGTCTTGATCAGGCCCAATCCTAAGCAGTGAAACAGATTCTTCAGAACCTCAAAACGGGGGCGGTAACGGTGACCGACGTTCCGGCGCCGGTCGTCCGGCCGGGTTTTGTGATGGTGCGCACGGCCGCTTCGCTGATTAGCGCAGGCACCGAGCGTATGACTGTGGAAGCCGGACAGAGGAGCCTGATGGGGCGGGCTTTTGACCAGCCGGCGCTCGTCAAGCAGGTCATCCAAAAAGCGAGAACTGAAGGAGTCCTGAATACGATTGATGCTGTCCGCTCCAAGCTGGAATCACTCGTCGCGCTGGGCTACAGCGCGGCCGGCACAGTGATCGAAGTCGGCGAGGGCGTTACGGAGTTTCATTCGGGCGACCGGGTAGCGTGCGCCGGCGTGGGCTACGCGTCGCACGCGGAAGTTCTGGCGGTCCCGAAAAATCTGTGCGTCGGTTTGCCGGAGCCCGTCAGCTTTGACGCGGCAGCGTTCAGCACCCTGGGAGCGATCGCGCTGCAAGGCGTGCGGCTGTCAGAGCCGACGCTGGGTGAATCGGTTGCCGTGATCGGGCTCGGCTTAATCGGACAACTCGCCGTGCAGTTGCTCAGGGCGAATGGTTGTCGGGTCTTCGGTGTCGACCTCGACGAGAAGAAAATCGAGTTAGCGCGCCAGTTCGGTGCTGACTTAGGGTGCGCGCCGGATGATGATGCGAAGCGTCGGGTGATGGAATGGTCGCGCGGACGTGGGGCGGATGCCGTTCTGATTACCGCGACCAGTTCAACGAACCAGCCGGTCGAACTTGCGGGCGAGATCTCGCGGCCAAAAGGACGAGTCGTCGTAGTGGGCGCGGTCGGACTAAATATTCCGCGCAAGCCTTATTACGATCGCGAACTCACGTTCAGGATCTCTATGTCCTACGGCCCGGGTCGCTACGATCCGGAGTACGAAGAGCGCGGACACGATTATCCTTTCGGTTACGTGCGCTGGACCGAAGGCCGTAACCTCGAAGCCTTTCTGGATCTGCTGGCCGCAGGCCGCATCAATGTCGAGCCCTTAATCACGCACCGGTTCAAGCTCGCGGAAAGCGAACGCGCTTACCAATTGATCACCGGCGCTGAACCTTATCTCGGCGTGGTTCTGCAGTACGACACTGCGCGCGAGCTGGAAAGTCGGATTCCCATGGCCGCAAAGGGGCGTGCTCCGGCCAAGTGCGTTCGCGTTGGTCTGATCGGCGCTGGAGGTTATGCAAAAGGAATACTACTGCCACAACTCAAGTCCGCGGGCGCGGAGTTTCAGTCAATCGCTACGGCTTCCGGAGTGACCGCACGCGATGTGGGAGAGAAATTCGGGTTTCGCTTCTGTGTTTCCGGCGCTGACGATGTAATCGATGACCAGGACACGGATCTGATTGTTATCGCTACGCGACATGACACCCATGCGAAGTTGGCGCAACGCGCTTTAGAGCGCGGGCGGCATGTTTTTGTCGAGAAGCCGCTCGCCTTAAATGAAGAAGATCTCGACAACGTGATCGGCGCCGCCACGAAATCGGATGGACAGTTGATGGTCGGATTCAACCGTCGGTTCTCACCTTTGGCAATTGCCGCGAAAGAGTTCTTCGCCGATCAGCAGGGTCCGCTGTCAATCAACTACCGTGTCAACGCGGGACGAGTTCCACGCGGTCACTGGGCCAACGATCCCGCGGTGGGTGGCGGCCGCATCATCGGCGAAATCTGTCATTTCATCGACTTCATGCATTTCATGACCGGCTCGCTCACGACGCGCGTGTTTGCCGAAGCGATCTCCAGCCGCAATCAAGAGATTGTCGACGAAGACTCAGTCTTTATCACTTTGCGATTCGCTGACGGCTCGAATGGTTCGATCGCTTATCTCGCGGAAGGGAACAGCGCGATGCCTAAAGAGCGAATTGAGATTTTCGGCGGCGGTAAATCATTTATGATCGATGACTTCAATAGCGCCACTGCCTATCACGACGGCCGC
Organism: Pyrinomonadaceae bacterium; assembly: GCA_041492345.1. GTDB lineage: Bacteria > Acidobacteriota > Blastocatellia > Pyrinomonadales > Pyrinomonadaceae > UBA11740. The sequence goes on from JBGPWS010000282.1 coordinate 4,035, forward strand.
GAGAAGAAAACGAAACTCCGCGAGAGAGACAAGGGTCAGCGGGACGAACTGCGTGCCGTTTGCGCCGTAGTGCTGGAAGGAAAGCCTGCGCCAATCGCTCTTGAGGATCTGGCCGCAACCACCCGCGCCACGTTTCGTATTCGGGAATCGCTTCGGACCGGGTTGCCGGTTGAGGTGTAACCAGGAACCAGTTGAAAACTCCCTCTCCCTTTGGGAGAGGGCCGGGGAGAGGGATTGAGACGCCAGTAGCTCGTGGTTGTTGATGTGCTAGTACGCCCCGGTGCTAACTCATGCCCCTCTCCCTAACCCTCTCCCAAAGGGAGAGGGAACAAGATAAATTCCGCCGATACTTCAATGCTCAAGGTTATCAATGTAGCCGGCGCGCGACCGAACTTCATGAAGGTGGCGCCAATCGTGGCGGCAATGAGGCGCCGGCCGGAGGTGTTCCAACCCATCCTGGTCCATACCGGGCAGCATTATGACGCCACAATGTCGGGCGCTTTCTTTCGAGACCTTGAGATGCCAGAGCCTGATGTTTATCTCGGTGTTGGTTCTGGCAGTCACGCCGCCCAGACCGCGGCGATCATGCAAGCGTTCGAACCAGTTGTTGTCAAAGTGAAACCGGATTGGGTGATGGTCGTCGGCGATGTGAACTCGACGCTGGCGTGCGCGCTGGTGTGCGTGAAGCTCGGCATCAAAGTGGCACACGTCGAAGCCGGCTTGCGCAGTCGCGATCGGACGATGCCCGAAGAGATCAATCGTCTGCTGACTGACCAGATCGCAGATCTTCTGTTGACGCCTTCCCAGGACGCAGATGTGAACCTGCGTGCCGAAGGAATTCCCGAAGCACGAATCCGGTTTGTCGGCAACATCATGATCGATTCGTTGCTGAGTCAACTCCCTCGCGCTCAACAATCCAGTGCGCGCGCGGACCTCGGTCTGGCGGACAAGGAATATGCGGTGCTGACGTTACATCGTCCCTCGAATGTCGATGACACGGCCGCATTCGTTCGCGTCATCGAGGCGCTGGAGGAAATCGCGGGACGTTTGCCGATTGTTTTCCCGGCGCATCCGCGCACGCGCAAAATGATCGACGAGCTGGGCTTGACCGAGAGAGTCGAGAGAATCAAAGGATTGCTGGTTATCAATCCAGTTGGCTATTTGGATTTTCTGCAACTCCTCAGCGGCGCGCGTTTGGTTTTGACTGATTCCGGAGGGATTCAGGAAGAAACTACCGTGCTCGGCATTCCCTGCATCACTTTGCGCGAAAATACCGAGCGGCCGATCACGGTCGAGATGGGCACCAACACCATCGCCGGCACCAATCCGGCAAACATCGTCGCGGCCGCATTTCGCGCGCTAAATAATCCCCCAAACACATCCGCGCTGCGCGTTCCGCCGCTTTGGGACGGCCACACCGCGGATCGTATCCTTGACGCACTGTTGGAAAGAGAGGGTCAGGGGTAACGGGGAAATCGGAATCATTTTTCATTTGTCATTCGACATTTTTCATTGGCCATTTGCTGGATTTACTTAGTGTTGCTTCGGGTCACTTCGTGGATCGTTCGCTTGGCTGAGAAATGAAGAACGATCCACGAAATCACACGAACGGGCACGAAGAAGAATGGCGAATGGCAAATGAGAAATTTCAAATGGAAAATGGAAAATGAATCGTCCCTCGGTTTGCCCTTTGCCCGCTTCCCCTTTACCCTTTTCACTTCTTCAAATGATCACGTTCACAAAGATAAGGCGCATGCTCCGCGGCGAGGTCAGTGTGCGCACTGCCGCGCTCGAGACGCTGCGGCGAATTCGCACTTCGCTTGAGCGGCGCCGAGAGCGCGTCGAACTTCCGCAGCTCGATCGGCAACCCGCGCGGCTGCGCGCGGAGTTTTCTCGCCTGTCACCGTCTGAGTTGCTGGCGCATTTTCGTTCCCGGAACAATTCGGAATTCTTTCCAGGCTTCGCGGCCGGAGCACAAAAGACCGCGGCCCGACAGCAAGAGCTTTTTCCCGACGAGACCACGGAACTGATTAACCAGGCGAAGCGCATTGCTAACGAGCATTGCTGGA
>JBGPWS010000100.1:0-13264 GCA_041492345.1 Pyrinomonadaceae bacterium
CCCTCTGGCCTTTGATGTGCGCGTAGACTTTTTCCGACAATCGGACGAGCGCGTGATCACCGCGTTTACGATTCAGACCGACAATCACAATCTGGTCTTTCAGGACAGTGGCGGCCTGCAAACGGCTCAGCTAAACATCTTCGGAAAGATCACTCACGTTTCGGGCCGGCGTGCCGGCGTCTTTGAAGATCCAGTAATTACCCGCGCCACGCCCCAGGAATTGACCGAAGCAAAAGAGCGTAAGTCTGCCTATCAGAAAGCAGTCGCTCTGGTCCCCGGCCGTTACCGGGTGGACATCATCGTGCGCGATATCGCATCAGGCGCAACCGGCGTCCAGCACGTTGGTTTTGAAGTGCCCAAGTATGATCCTGCCAAGCTGTCTACCTCGACCCTGATCCTGGCGGTGAAACTTGAAGGGCTCGGCGATCAACCTGCCGTAGGCATGTTCACCATCGGCAGTGTGAAGGTTATTCCCAACGTTTCCGGCTCGTATCACCGTGGCTCGCCGATCGGCGTTTACATGCAAATCTACAACGCGGGTGTGGATCAGACCACGTTACGGCCTTCAGTGGACGTCGAGTACGCTCTGATGAAGGACGGCAAAGAGATAGGCAAACAAGTGGAAGATTGGCGCGGCAATAGCGACTCTGGCCAGCGCCTGACGCTGGCGCGCTTGCTTGACTCGCGTAGCCTGGCTCCTGGTGATTACGCTCTGGAAGTTCGCGTCAAAGATCGGGTTAGTGGCCAGGCGCTGGTGCAGTCGGCGAAGTTCACCGTCACGCCGTAAACATGATCTTTCTAACTGGCTCTCGAATCCGGGGGAGCCGGTTTCGTTTTATTCCTTGTAGTCTCCCCGGCTAGTCAACTAGCGCCCTCACAGCGCTTACCTTCTTGAAGGAGTTGCATTGCCATGTCTACCCATCTCAACATGCGAATCTCAATTCTCCTGGCGCTGTTGGTTATGGTTCCTTCGTCCCTTGCTCAGAAATCGCCCCAAAAGAAATCCTCCGCCGATCCGCAGAACAAACCACGAAAACTCAGGCCGGAGCCGGCGAAGGCCTTTAAGGTATGGATCGACGATGTCGAATCGATCATTACGCCGGAAGAGTGGAAGGCGTGGAACAAATTGCAGACTGACGAAGAACGCGAACAGTTCATCGGAGAGTTCTGGCATCTTCGTGATCCTGATCCCGATACGGAAGAGAATGAATACCGGGAAGGATATTACGAGCGGGTCGAGTATGCGAACGAGCATTTCAGCTCGGGCATTCCCGGGGTGAAAACCGATCGCGGGCGGATCTATCTCAAGTATGGCAAGCCCGACGAAGTCGAATCGCATCCCGCCGGCGGGACTTACAATCGTGAATCAAACGAGGGCGGTGGGTCGACATCCACGTATCCGTTCGAACGCTGGTGGTATCGCAACCTTCCCGGGCGTTCAGACGCTCAGATCGAGTTCGTCGATCCGACCGGGAGCGGCGAATATCGTATCGCCCGCAATCCATTCGAGAAGGAAGCGCTGCTGCATGTTCCTGGCGCCGGCCCAACGCTTGATGGAGTAAGCCAGTCGGAGCGCATAGCTGCCGCCAACAGCTTTGGCAATCCATTCTCATCCCGCGCGAACGATTCCTGGATTGACTGGATGGATCGGATAAAACTGCGCGACGAGGCGCCGCCGGTGAATTTCGATCGTCTGAGGGGCACGGGTACCAGCTCGCCGGTTATTGATGACAATCTTCTGAACTCGGCCGTTCAGATCAGCTATTTCAAACAGTCTGATGACCGGGTCATTGTGGCTTTCACCGTCCAGACCGATAACAAAGATCTGGTCTTTCGCGATGTCGGCGGAATTCAAACGGCGCGGTTGAACATCTCCGGTCGTATCACCAGCGTCGCGAACCGACGCGTCGGCTTCTTCGAAGACGCAGTGACAACGACAGCTACCACCACGGAATTGGTCGACGCGAAAGAGCGCAGGTCGGCATACCAGAAAGCTGTGCCGCTGCCGCCGGGTCGATACCGGGTTGACTTGCTGGTGCGCGACGTTGAATCGGGCGCCGCGTCACTGCAACATGTTGGATTTGAGGTGCCAAAGTTTGGCGCCAATCTGGCTTCGTCTTCGCTGATCCTCGCGTCACTGCTCGAGCAGGTTTCCGACATCCCGGCGTCGCGGCAATTCGTGATCGGCGATAAGAAAGTGATTCCAAATCTGACAGCTACCTATCATCGCGGAGCGCCCGTTGGGATCTACCTGCAGATCTACAACGCGGGTATCGATCAAACTACGCTGCGGCCTTCAGTCGATGTCGAATACGCTTTGGTCAAAGATGGCAGGGAAGTAGGCAAGCAGGTCGAAGATTGGCGCGGCACGAGCCCGGCCGGAGAGCGGTTGACGCTGGCGCGCTTGATCGATTCGCGCGGCCTGAACCCGGGGGATTATGCGATTGAAGTTCGCGCGCGTGATCGAGTCAGCGGGCAATCACTGGTACAGACGGCGAAGTTTACGATTGTGCGGTAGGGAGGATTGCTGGCTGTCCTCGATGTTCCGCAAGGGTTCGCTTGCTTTCGCTCCGCCAGGAGCGAAATGTTTATGGCCCCGTTCATGCGAAAATGATTGGAGCTCCTTTAGGAGCGAAATGAAAGACCTCACATTCCGCTCCTAAAGGAGCTTGTCTAGTCTTTATGTACCGCGGGTTCTATAAACATTTGGCCCCTCCCGGGCCAGGAGCAGAGATTTTCCGCTGATGCGGAGGGTACTGACCTTAGGGCCGAAGCATGCACAATGCTAAGTGCTCCGTTAGCTAACCGCCCCTCACTTGCCAATGTTAGAATTTGAACAAATTTGAACAGCTAATGCAACCGATTCATCTCGCAGGTCTATCGCAGGCAGAGCTATCCGAGTTTGTCGAATCACTCGGCGAGCCGGCCTATCGCGCGCGGCAGATCTTTGCCGGGCTGCACCAGCGCCGGCTGCGTTCGTTTGCAGAGATGACCGACCTGCCGAAGGAACTTCGCGCCAAACTCAGCGAGCACGCCGTCATCTCGACCCTGACGCTTGAATCGCGCTACCTCTCGATCGACGGGACGCGTCGTTATTTGTTCAAGACGTATGACAATCTGCCGGTCGAGACAGTTTTTATTCCTGAGGAGAAGCGTGACACGATCTGCTTTTCTTCGCAGTCCGGCTGTCCTCTGCAATGCACGTTTTGTTTGACTGCTCAACTTGGTCTGCTGCGCAATCTAACTGCCGGTGAGATTGTCGAACAAATCATCGTCGCTTTGAACGATGCGTACGGCGTTTCAGTGAGGCCGCCCCGCGGCACGAATCTGGTTGGCATGGGCGCGGGCGAGCCTTTTCTCAACTTTGAAGAGTTGATGAAGGTAGTTCGAGTCATGAAAGAACCGAGTGGTCTGCACATCGTTCCGAATCGTGTGACCGTCTCGACGGCGGGCGTGGCGCCGCGGATTCGAGAGTTGGCAACGATTCCGGATCGACCGCATCTCGCAGTTTCGCTCGCGGCGCCGACGGATAGATTGCGTGACGAGCTGATGCCGATCAATAAGAAGTGGCCGCTAAAAGATCTGCTTAGTGCGTGCCAGGACTTCGAGAAGTCTTTAAAACCTAACGAGCGGTTCACGTTTGAATACGTGATGCTCGCGGGCGTCAATGATTCTGACGAGCACGCGCGCCAACTGGCGAATCTTTTGAATCGTCACGAGCTGCGCGCGAAGGTAAACCTGATTCCGCACAACCCGGCCGAGCCTTTGCCTTATCATCCATCGCCGCCGGAGCGGGTGGAATTGTTTCGCGAGATGTTGGAATCGAAGGGCGTTCATGCGTTCGTGAGAAAACCGCGCGGACGCGACATTCTGGCGGCGTGCGGACAACTGGCGGCCCGCAGCGCTCCAGACGTGCCTGGCGCAGTTTCGATTTTGCGACAGGCAAGGTAAAATCCCGGCAATCAAATACTGATGAGTCTCATCGAAACCGAAATGAAGACAAAACTAATACACCGAACTTTTATCGTCGCCCTACTGGGCGTGCTGATTGGTCTGCCGGCGAATTTCCAGGCTGCGCCCGCTCCCGAGCCAAACATCGGCGTCGCCGGCTACTACGCGACCAACAAAGCTCCGCGCGGAAGGACGGTCCAGGCGGCGATCGTGATCGATATCCCCTCGGGTTATCACATCAACTCGAGCCGGCCGCTGGAAAGCTACCTGATAGCCACACAGCTGAAGATTGACGCGTCGAATGGAGCGCGCGTTGGGATGATTGGCTATCCGGCCGCAAAGATGCGGACCTTCAAATTCTCGAAGAAGAGTCTGTCAGTATATGAGAACAAGGCCATCCTGCGATTCACGGTAACGGTGCCCGCAACCTTTCAGGGTGACGAGTTGGTTCTGAAAGCACATCTGCGTTATCAGAGCTGCAACGACGAAGTTTGTTTTCCCCCTAAGACTCAGAACGTGGACATGGGGATCGGTGTCGTCGGCCCGGGCGATCGTGTGCAACGAACTAACGGCTGGGTTTTTGGGGGACGCTAAGCGCGCCCAATCACCGACATCAGGCGGCCGACTCGGCCATGCACGCTTTTCTCGCGACGATAGGAAAAGAAAAGATCAGTTCGATCCATGGTGCAAAGCGGAGCGATGTGGATTTTCTCCGGACTGACACCAGCGCCGGCTAACTGGTCACAATTGGCTGTTTGCAGATCGATTCGTGCATGGCCGTCGCGTGTCGGCGTGAAAAGATGATTTGATTGTGGAAAGAGTTCTTTGAACCGGTCAATGACGTCACTGCCGACTTCGTAGCAGCAGGTGTTTGCGGCCGGCCCGATGGCGGCGCGCAGGTCTTCATGGCGCGAACCGTATTCGCTTTCCAGTCGTTTAATAGCGGCCAGGACAATCGATGCGGAGGTGCCGCGCCAGCCGGCATGCACCGCGGCGAACGCGCCGGTTTTGGGATCCGCAATCAGCACGGGCACGCAGTCCGCGGTCTTGACCGCCAAAAAGATTTTCGGAGTGTTGCTGACCAACGCGTCACAGTATTGGTCGTCGCCGAGCACGCCGGGTTTTGATTGCGCTTCCTGTTGATTGTGAACAATGCGCACGTCGGCGCTGTGAATTTGCCAGCAGCCGGTGATCGTCCAATCGCCGTCGAAGAGCTTGAGAAAACGGCGCCGATTTTCGTAAATATTTTCCGCTTCGTCTTCGTTGAAGCCGGCCAGGTTGAGCGAACGTTCCGGCATGGGACTGATGCCGCCCAGTCGAGTGGAAAAAGCATTGGTGAAACCGTCCTGTTCCAACGGCGCGCAAACCAGGGCGCAGACTGAATCGCGCTCGCGCCAGTAGAACCCGGCATTTTGGAGTGCGGCGACTTGTCGCCGCTTTAGTTCATTTTCTGCTGTGATCATTTCCATCGGTATCGACATTATCGAAGTTCGCCGCGTGCGGGAAACCATCGAGCGCACGCCGCGGTTCGCTGAACGTGTGTTCACTGAGGCCGAGCGGGCCTACTGTGAATCGCGCGGCGCCGTCGCCGCCCAACATTATGCCGCGCGCTTCGCGGCAAAAGAAGCGGCGCTGAAGGCTCTGCAAACCGGCTGGAGCGGCGGCATCGGGTGGCAGGACGTTGAAGTGTCGGCCAAAGAATCAGGCGCTCCGGTAATTTTATTCCACGGACGCGCACGCGAACTCTACGAACAATCCGGCGCAACCTCGGCGCATATTTCGATCGCCCACACCACCGAGCATGCGATCGCGGAAGTTGTGCTGGAGAAGGTTTAGACAGGAATTCAAAATAGGTTGAATTACAGATGCCGGTTCCGACCAAATTCATAGAAATTCTCAAGAAGGATCAAAATATCGTTGAGTCCAGACTAAACCAGATGGAGCAGAATGGACTGCTTGAACTCTTCGATTGCACAGTATGAACCTCGAGTTCTAAAGTGAAGTCGTTAACATGCCGTCCAGTTTCCTCCATCGTGAGGAATCTGTCTGCGGCTTCGCCGCCTGATGTGTGGAAGGTCTTTGACCTTCCGATACGGCTCTTAATTATTTTCTCGGGGCTCCGCCCTTCTAAGGTTTATGACTCCCAAGTTCCAGGTCTCAAGAGACTCCCAAGCTCTCTACATCACCATAGTAGCCAAAGACAGGCTGCCAGTCTTCCAGACCGATGCTATCAAGCTCGTCACCTGCCAAGCACTGGATGAAGCCCGGACGTCGGGAGCGTTCCTACTCTTCGCTTACGTGATCATGCCTGATCATCTGCATCTCCTGACCGATTGCCCGAAGACTTCAGCGGATGTGCTGCGTCGCATCAAAGGCCTTACCGCACGCCGAGTAATTGATTATTTGCAAGAGCACGATTATCAGAGTTCACTAGCGAAACTGCGACATGAGGAATGGAAGCGAAAACACAGCCACTCCCTTTGGCAACAGGAGAAGAATGTCTTTTCTATCTTCAGCGAGGCTGTCTTTATGCAGAAGGTGAACTACATCCATCTCAATCCTGTGCGGGCCGGACTAGTCGAGCGGGCAATCGATTATCGCTGGTCGAGCGCGAGAATTTGGCAAAGATGTGAGACGGATGATGAGCCTTTGATGGTTGATTTTGATCGGATCGCTTGGAGAAGGGCATAGCCCCCGAGATTCTAAGAAGTCTTCCGGAAGGTCAGAGACCTTCCGCACATCAGGCGGCAAAGCCGCGAACGCTATCGACCTGACACTCTCATCTCATTGACTAAGACTTTTCTTCCGCGCTTATCAATATCGACTCGCGTATCGCGCAGCAAAGCGAATTCTCTGGGCGAATACTTCTGTCGATTCTTTATCGCGCGCGGGATCTCGGATTTAGCAACGGCGGGGTTCTGCTCGCCCGGGGCGTCATTGGGTAGGGCAAAATAGATACTGTGACGAAAGCATTCCGAAGTTGGCGCTTGCGCCGCAGCGATCGCCACGCGTTCGTGTTGAGGACACTTGCCGGTGGCGAGCTCTTCGGTCTCCGGATCGATTTCGACGATCGTGACCCCGTCCGGTTGTGCAAACGACTTGCCGCCCAGTTCAGGTCGCAAATCAACGACGTTCTTCACGAACTCAGTCCAAACCGGTAGCGCTGCTTCCGCGCCCGTTAAGCCAAGCTGTTTGTTGTCATCAAAGCCGATCCAAACCGCGCACACCAAATTAGGTGTGTAGCCTACGAACCAGCCATCGCGCGAAGTGCCGGTCTTACCGGCGACGGCGATGTTCTTTATCGCGCCCCGTGCGGCGCGCGCGGTGCCATGATCGATTACGCCTTCCAACATGTCCGTGATGACATATGCCGACGCGGGCTGAATGATTTGGTTCTGCTGCTGTCCACGATCTGTCTGAGTGATGACGTTCGGTTGAATGCTCTTCCCGCTATTGGCAAACGCAGCGTAAGCTGCGGCTATCTGCAAAGGAGTAACTTCAGTCGTTCCCAGCGCGAGGGCCGGATACGGAACCGGACGCGGCAAGCCAAATTTCTGCGCCGTGTTCGCTACCCGCGCCAGCCCGGTTTGCATCGCCACATCGACGGTGACGACGTTGAGCGATTTGATCAAGCCGGTGCGCATCGTTACGTCCTGCATCGAAAACCCGCCGCCATAGTTCGTGGGCCGATATTTCGATTTGCGATCGTAAGTGAATTCCTGCGGCGCGTCCTTGAACATGCGGAGCGGCGACATGCCGCTTTCCAGCGCGGCAGCATAAACAAAGGGCTTGAAGACTGAACCGGGTTGGCGCTGAGCATCCGTGGCGCGATTCAGTTGTGATTTGCCATAGTCTCTGCCGCCGACCATGGCCAACACATCGCCGGTCTTCGGATCGAGCGCAACCAGCGCGGCCTGCGGCGTCAGCCCGCGCGGTTTGTAAACTTCGTCGAGGTGATCGAGCTGGCGTTGGATTGCCTGAGCGGCTAATCGCTGCAAATCGAGATCGAGAGTGGTGACTGTGGCAGGCGCATCCTGCGCCTGATCCACGGGCGGGACGCCCGTGCCACTCTCAACCACTCGGTTAACATAATCAATGAAGTAAGGCGCTACCGACTCCCGGGCCGGATCAAAATCCGCGATCATCAGAGGCTCTTTTGCCGCGGACGCAGCTTGATCCAAGGGGATGAACCCATCACGAACCATCGTGCCCAGCACGGTGTTGCGCCGTGCGCGCGCAGCGTCGCCGTGACGAACCGGCGAATATCGCGAAGGGCTCTGGATCATGCCGGCGATGGTGGCGGCTTCGGGCAGCGAAAGGTCTTTCAACTCTTTTCCAAAGAAAACGCGCGCTGCTTGATCGACGCCACGCACGGCCACCACGCCGCGTTGGCCCAGATAGATTTCGTTGCAATAAAGGGCGAAGATGTCTTCTTTGGAGACCCGCCGCTCCAGCGTGAAAGACAGCATCGCTTCGGCGTACTTGCGACGCAGCGTGCGCTCAGGCGTCAGGTAAGTGTTCTTGATGAGTTGCTGAGTAATCGTTGAGCCGCCCTGCCCCATACGTTCGTCGCCGGCGTTCCGCAGCAGCGCCCGGGCCACTCCGAAAATATCCAGGCCGTGATGGTCAAAGAAGCGCCTGTCCTCAATCGAAGTAATGGCCTGGAGCAGGACCGTCGGGATGTCTTTGAAGGCAAGTTGACTGCGCGCGCCGCTCTTCATCAACGCATCATTCGTCAGTGATTCGGGCGCCAGGGTGAATGAATCCAGACTAATATCATCTCCCGACAGTTCAGTGATGCGGCCCGCGGGATCAAAAGTCACTCGCACAACTGAGCGGTAGCCGGCCGTGTTGTTTGGACGGATTTCCACCGCAGCATCTTCGACAGAAAAACTGCCATTCCAGACTTCGCTGGCGTCATCGCTCTCGACGTAACCCGCGCGGCGCAGCGCGGCGGCCAAGCCATCGCGTGAAAGTTTCTGTCCCGCGCGCAGGGTTCGCGGGGCAGCGTAAATACCGGCGCGGCTGATGAGATAACCATGCGCCAGACGCCCATCGACTATTTTTGCGTAAGAACGATACGAATGAATGAAGAACGCGCTGAGTGAGATCAGGGCTAAGAGAAAAACCCCAGAAACAAAGCGAAGCGGAAATCGCAAACGACGGCAATGTCCGACAAACTTCAGCTTGTCGCGCGTGCCTAAGGGAAGCCGGTTGCGGAAACCAGCGACAAACTTAAGTTTGTCGGACATTTTCATTGGAGACACTAGCCCGCCGAGCAATCGATCTGTTCAATCCGTTAGGTGTATGAAACGGCGAATGCAGGCTGAATTCCGAGAGGTCGTTTCGGGATCTAAGCCGCGCTGTTGAGCTGTAGAGTTTTCTGTTCGATGAGGTCCTTGATTTGCTCGATTGATTCCAGCGTTGTCTCATAACCGATTTTCAAAAGCTCTTCCGCGCGCCGGGTTTCATCCCAGCGAATGTGACCAATCCCGGGCACGATAATCAGTTCGGCCTCCGCTCGCTCCTGATGATTGACGATTCGTTCGACGGCTATAAACGTGCGGGCCATTACACCCAGGACTGTTCGGGGCTTATCAAAAAACGTGGCGCCGTCAGCATTCAAATCGACACCAATTACGATGTCTGCGCCAAGTTGACGTGTCTGGCGGATCGGGAGGTTGGCGACCAGGCCGCCGTCAACCAACTGCCGGCCATCGCCGTCCCGAGCCGGCACGTACAAGCCGGGGATGCAAGTGCTTGCCCGAATCGCGAACGCCATGTCGCCGGCGTCGCGCATCACTACCAGGGTACCGGTATGCAGGTTGGTGACCATCGCGGCAAAGGGAATGCGCAATTGTTCAAAGCGAGTGGTCGGCAGATGCGTGTGGAGAAATTTTTCCATGGCCGCGTTTGATTGCAGCCCGAGACGCGAGAAGGCGAGTCGTGCCGTGTGGCGCCAGCGAAACTTTCGGGCCATCGCTTCAAGTTGCTCGATGGAAAGCCCTGCGGCGTAAGCGCCGCCGATCAGAGCGCCCGCCGATGCTCCGGCTATGGCATCGATCGGAATCGCGTTTTCTTCCAGCGCGCGCAATACGCCGACATGCGCAATGCCGCGCGCGGCTCCCCCGGAAAGCGCCAGGCCGACGCGGGGACGAGTCGATGTTAGGGTTTCGTTAAGCACCGGATCAGTGGTCGAACTATTTTCCATTTGTCATTTTCCATTTTTCATCTGACATTTGCTGGTGCAGTACGAGTCCTTCTCCGTGCGCCTCGAAATGACAAATGAGAAATAATGAGAAATGGAAAATTATGGAAAATGACCAATGGAAAATGGCTTTATGACGTTCTCATTCACTAGACCGGACTAATGATCACAATCTCCGTCCCCGGTTGCTCTCGCAGGCTGTCGACGAAGGTATCAATTTCTGACCCGATCTTTTCTTCGGTCAGTTCCCGTTCGATCCGGCTGCGGGCCTGGTCGAGAGTGGGAACGATACGGCCGCTGTTGCGCAGCCGCGCGTACTCCTGATTGTACCGGTCGGTGATTTCCTTCGGGCTAATCAGCACGAACGCGCGAAAGCGAAAGTCGAGATACTTTTCCACCGTTACCCGGTCGCGCAGGATTGCGTCCAACTGATCGCTGGTCAGACCCACGCGCGCCATGCGGTCTTGCAGTCTAGCCGCAGATCCAAAATCCTGCGCCAACTCGTCGCGCTTTTTCTTGACCACGTCTTCGAACTCCTGTCGCGCTTTATCCGTGCCGGCGATAGGCAGCTTTCTCGCTTCCTGCAGGATCAGGAGCTGATCTTCCAACAGCCGCAAAGCATGATTGAGGTCTTCGGAACTGGGTCTTTCGTTAAACGGACGGTTCGGTTCCAGCGCCAGTTGCCATACGATATCTGAATAGGCGATCAAGTCAGGGGTAGCGCGCGAGCCATCGGTAACGCTGGCGACCATCTTGTCGGCCACTGTCTGGGCGCGAGCCTTGGTGAGCAGTGAGCAGTGAGCGGTGAGCAGTAACAAGACAAGAGTGAGCAGTGAGCAGTGAGCAGTGAGCAGTGAACGAACTCGACTTCCCAGTGTTCGTTCTTGTTGGGATTCCTGACTATTTGCTCGCCATGTTTTCGCTGCTTGCATTAACCCGTCCTCTTTCGTCTTGGCTCTTATTTTTCTTAACTGCTCACTGCTCACCGCTCACTGCCCACTGCTCACTGCCCACTGCTCACTGATTCAGAACGTTTGCGTAAAACGAAACTGAATCTGCCCCTGGTGCAGCCGGTAAATTGCGGTATAAGGCGCGTTGGTGTTGAGTCCCTGCGGGATTAAGAATTCCGATGGATTCATCAGGAAGCCGTAATCAACTGCTAGCGCGCCACCCAATGGCGTCTTGATGCGAAAGCCCAGCCCGACGGTGTGACTCCAACGCACGCGCAGATTTTGAGCGTTCACATCATCCAGGAAATTTCCGGTGGGCGTGATCGGCTGGGGATGGAGGAGATCGCTGATGCTGCGAAACACATTGCCGCCATCGTAAAAAGGAACCACCTGCAAATCTCTAGTGACCGGAACGCGGGCTTCCAAATTCATTACGACCATCGCATTCCCGCCAATCGGGACGGTAAATGGATTCAGACCGATTAGGTTTCCCTTACTGTCGCGAAACTGTCCCTGCGGGATGACGACCTGGCGAGGTCCTGCTTCTTCATATCCGAATCCCCGCAGAGTGGTCGAGCCGCCTGAGAAGAACCGTTCGCTAATTGGCAGCAGCAGATCAAAATCGTCGATCTGACCATTGCCATTAAGGTCGCGTGGATTGAACAATTTTGCCAGGCCCAAAGTCAGATTGCCGGCGAACACAGTGTTTCGCGCCCGCTCGACCTTGTAATAAGTGTGATAGATTGTCTGAAACCGCATCAACGACGTGTTGCCACCCAGGGCGCGCGCGGCCACTCTAAAGTCCGCGGACAAAAACTGTCCGCGGGTCGCATCGGTTTGGTTGTAGCGACATACTTCGGCCCCGCGAATCGTTTCTTCCTCGCCGGCGATACTACCGGGAAGCCGCCGTTCGCAACGCTGGCGCGTGTCGTAGACGAACGAAGCGCCAGGGCCCGAAAGCCGCACCACTTGATCAGGCTGCAGGATGGGTTGAATCACAAGGCTCTGAATATTGCGCAAGCGCACGTCTTCGTAGTTGTAGCGCAGAAACAAAAGGCTATGTAATCTTTGACTCAACACCCTCTGGGTCTCGATGCCGAACGTGAGCCGGTTGATGGTAGGTTCGCCCACCGGGATTCCGAACACGTCAATCGGATTTTTTTTCGCGTCGAGCCGTTGCACGATCCCAAACGTGCCGCGGTCGATGGTCGAGCGGAAGAAACGCGTAATAGTTGAGTCGCGCAGGTACTGCGCCGAAAGGGCCAGGGGAGAAAACTGTTTCTTGCCATAATGAAAGTAACGCGGATCGAGAAACTCGAAGCGGATCAGTTGTTGACGCTGGCTGGCGCGTATGCGAATTGCGCCCTGGCGCAGCTTGTTCATGAAGTCGACGTTGGTCAACTCCAGCAGACCGCCCACCCCCGTGTCGCTTGAATAGCCGCCGCCGTACTCGATCACCCGTGGTCTTTTTTCTTCCACATCGATGATCACGTCGTATTTTTTGGCGCCACCAGGCGCGTCACCGGCGGGCTGCTGGCTAATCAACACCTGGCGAAACGCATCGGTGACATAAAGCGCGCGCTCGGCTTCAGTGATGCGATCCGCGCGCAGGATGTCACCCGGAGACAACGGAATCGCGCGAATAATTGCCTCGCGTTTCGATCGTTGCACCGCGGCGCTGCCGGTGACGCCATTGATGATGATCTCGTTGACTATTGCTTTGGCGCCCTCTTTGGTGACATTGAAAACGACCCGCACCTGCTCATCGCCGCCCTGGTTGGGCAGATCATCAATCGAAGGCTGCACTTCTGCTTCGATATAGCCTTCGCGCGCGTAAAGGTTAAGCAGTTGGTCAGTGTCGGCGCGCACCTGCCCGGGTGAGTAGGGCGCGCCTCTGATCGTGGTGATCTCTTTGCGGAGCTGACTTTCGGGAAATGCCTTTTCGCCGCGGATTTCAATTTCGGCCACGCGCGTCAGCGCGCCCTCTTCGACATTGAAAGTAATAATCACGCCTTCCTGATTCACTGAGATAGCCTGGAGCACGGTCGCCTTTGCGTTCCGGTAGCCGAGTTCCCGCATGTGGGCTTTTATCGTCCGGCGATCTTCTTCGAGCAGAGCACTGCTGGTAAATCCACGGCCGTAGCCCCCCAGAAAG
>JBGPWS010000416.1:0-2529 GCA_041492345.1 Pyrinomonadaceae bacterium
CAATTGCACGCTGATTGCGAAACCGATCGCTATGAACGTGGCCAGCACCGAAGAAAGACCGGCGCTCATCAAAGGCAGCGGCACGCCGATCACCGGCAAAAAGCCCAGGGCCATGCCGACGTTAATGAAGATTTGAAAGATGAGTCCACCGACAATCGCCATGATCACCAGCATGCCAGTGCGATCCCGCGACCGCCGGGCGTCGGTAATTAAGCGAGTCAGCAGCAGCGCGTACGATGCCAGCAGCAGCAGGCAACCGACGAATCCGGTCGTTTCCGCCGTGACTGCGAAGATAAAGTCCGTGTGCGGCTCAGGCAAGAACTTCAGACTGCTTTGCGAATACTCAGAACCACGAGCGCCCATCAAGCCACCTTCGCCCACCGTGACCATCGATTGCCAGGTGTGATAACCGAAGCCGCGCTTGTCGGCGTTCTCGGGATCGAGAATCACGTTAATGCGCTCGAGCTTATATCCGTGCAGCAATCCGGTCTTCACGCCCACGGTGTAGAAGAGTGGCGCACCCGCGATCATCGCAAAGAGCACCGCGCCCACGACCCACATTCGCACTGATGAAAGAAAGAGCACGATGGCCAACAGCGGCAGATATGTAATCGCCTGGCCAAGATCGGGTTCCAGCAGGATCAAAGCCATCGGCAAACCAAGAATCACGCAACCCGTGAATAGTTCTTTCCAGGTCAGCAAGCCGCTGCGATGCTTCCCAAAATACCTCGCCAGCATCAGGACCACGGGAATCTTCACAAACTCGGATGGCTGAAACTGGCCCGCTCCCGGCAGCTTGATCCAGCAACGCTGGCCGTTAATCTTCATCCCGATTCCAGGTATCAGCACAATGACCAGCAAAACCAGTCCCAGGGCGTAAAGGATAGGAGCGATCTCAACCAGGCGGCGATAGTCGCTGAATGCAATGGCCAGCATCGCCACCAGCGCGATGCCCAGACCAATCAATTGTTTCTGCCAGTAGGTTTCGGTAGGTTGCGCGTTATGAATCTCCCACGAGCCAAAGCCGACGATGCCGATAGCCAGCACGGCGATCAGCCAATCGAAATCGCGCAGGCTGCGTCTCTGAATAATGGCGACCATAAAAAATCAGTGAGCAGTGGTCAGTGAGCGGCAAACAACATTCGTTCACCGAATCCTCAACGCGATGCTGTTCTTTGGCGATTGTTGCTGCGGCCGTGTCTTCTGATAGTAAACGTCGTAAACTGCGCGAACAGCCGGCGCGGCATGCTGACTGCCGAAACCTGAATTCTCGATCAACGCAAGGACCGCAATCTCAGGTTTGTAGGCCGGCGCGTATGAAACAAACCATGCATGGTCTTTGTTTGCGCCACTGTCTTTACCCAGCCCGACGACTTGGGCCGTGCCGGTCTTGCCCGCGATATCGAACCCGGCCATTTTAATACTGGCGCCGGTGCCGCCGTTGTTGACGACGCCCCACATCCCGTCGACGACAACTTTGTGCTGCTCTTCAGGAATTGGGATGATCTTCGGATTGGGTCGCTGCGGATCCATTGACTGAAAAGCGCGCGATGGACGATAACCAGCGTCGCCGTGTAGTCCGATCGGTTTAAGTTCCTTCAGCAGATGCGGAATATAGAGCTTTCCACCGACCCCGACTCCGGCCACCGTTCGCAGCAACGTAATCGGCGAGATGATGTCGTAAACCTGGCCGAAAGAAGAATAGACGGTATCGATGTCGCGCCATTCGGGATCGCGCGGGTTCATTTGCGCCTTAAAGTCTGGTGACGGCGTTTGGTTCAGTGTTTCATGCGGCAGATCGATTCCAGAGCGCCTGTTGAGATCGAACTCGTCGACCATGGCCATAATGCCGGTGATGGTCATCTTCAGTCCGAGGCGATAAAAGTATCCGTCGCATGATTTGGTGATGGCCGTGCGCAGATCCGGAGTGCCATGATTGCCCATGCAGCGAGTGAACTTGTTCCCGATCTGAATGCCGCCTCCACAGACCAGGTTCGACTTGTCAATAGTAATCGCGCCCTGTTGCAGCCCGGCCACAGCCATCGGGACTTTCCATGTTGAGCCGGGCGGGTAACGGCTCTGAATCGCGCGGTTGATCAGGGGCTTTTGGGGATCGTTTAGCAGGGCCGTGTATTCTGCGCGGCCCGCCTTGGTCGTGATGCGCTGGGAGAAGAGGTTCGGATCGAACGTGGGATACGAGGCCATCGCGAGGATCTCGCCGTTGTTGGGATCCATTGCGACTATCGCACCTCGCTTTGTCACCGACTTCTGTAACTGTGTTTCGGCAGCCTGCTGCAAATCGAGATCGATACTCGTAACCATATCCTGGCCGGTTTCCGGCGCTACCACCTCAATCTCTTTCTGAATGTGTCCGCGGCTGTCCACAATGACTTTGCGATAACCATCGCGGCCGCGCAGGTAGTCGTCGTAAACGGCCTCCAAGCCGTTTTGCCCGATCATGTCGCCTGGTTTGTAATGCTTCTCTTTGTAGCGTGGCTCCTCCAGTTGTTCAGGGCTTATTTCGCCGAC
>JBGPWS010000383.1:0-3766 GCA_041492345.1 Pyrinomonadaceae bacterium
AGCTCAGAGATCCCGGTCTGTTGGAGTTCGCCGGATACAACCTGGTGCGCTCCAGCGTCTTTCCGGTTCCGGCGCTCGGCAAGCAAAGGGTGCGGCTGGTTTACGAACACGTGCTCGCGGCTGACGGCAACCGTGTCGACTATGTTTTGCCGCGTAGCGAATCTTTTGAGGCGACCGCGACGCCCTGGAAGATAACGGTGCAGGTTAGATCCAAAACGCCGCTGGCCACGGTCTATTCGCCCAGTCATCAGATTGGCGTTGAGCGCTCGTCCCCGCAACAAGCGTTGGTGCGCGTCGAAGGTGGCACTAAGCTTGAGCCTGGCCCCTTTCGCCTCTCCTATCTGACCGAGGGCAACGATCTCACCGGATCGCTAATGGCCTATCCCGACGCGCGTATCGGAGGCGGTTATTTCCTGCTCCTGGCCGGCATTCCTCCGGGCGCGCAAGCGACCAGGCCAGTCATCAAACGCGAAGTGACCCTCGTCCTCGATCGTTCCGGCAGTATGGCGGGGGAAAAGATTGAACAGGTGCGTGCCGCCGCGCTGCAAGTGGTCGAAGGACTCGAAGAGGGCGAAGCATTCAATATCATCGACTACTCCGATTCTGTAGCCAGGTTCGCCGAACGCCCCGTAATTAAAAACAATGACACTATTCACCAGGCGCGCGCCTATCTAAAACAACTGCAGTCGAACGGCGGCACAAACATCCACGATGCTCTCGTCGAAGCGTTGCGCCAACCACCAACGCCCGACATGCTGCCGCTGATCATTTTTCTCACCGACGGTTTGCCGACTGTCGGCCAGACGCGCGAAACGACAATTCGCAATGCGGTCGTCGCGACCAATACGCACAAGCGGCGCATCTTCAGTTTTGGAGTCGGCTTTGACGTTAACGCGCCGTTGTTGACTTCGATCGCCAACGACACGCGCGCCGTCGCGACCTTTGTGTTTCCCCGCGAGAACGTCGAAGCCAAAGTCTCTCAGGTGTTCCGTCGTCTTTCGGGGCCGGTGCTCGCCGATCCGCAACTGGCCACGCTCGACGCGAATGGCGTCGTTACCACGCAAGCTGTTCGCGAGTTGATGCCTGCAGAGCTCAATGACGTTTTTGAAGGCGATCAGATTGTCTTGCTGGGACAGTATCAGACCAGTGATCCGCTCAACTTCCGGATCGCCGGAAATTATCTCAGCCAGCCACGCACATTTGATCTCAAGTTTGATCTGGGCAGCGCCACTACCCGCAATGCTTTTGTGCCGCGTCTGTGGGCCAGTCGAAAGATTGCCCGGCTCATCGAAGAGATCACCAAAGCCGGGGCAGACACTGCCCAGGGCCCCAGGTCTCCATCGATGGTCGCGACCAATTCCGCAGCGGGCGCCGATCCGAAAATGAAAGAGCTGGTGGACGAGATCATCCGGCTCTCGACTGAGTACGGCATCCTGACCGAATACACGTCGTTTTTGGCTACCGAGGGTACTGACTTTTCGAATTTGGAGACGCTCAACGTGCAGGCCCAACAGTCACTATACGCAAACGCCCAGCAGACCCGCACCGGTATGGGTGGAGTATCGCAAGCGATGAATGGCAGGGCACAGCAGGTTCAGTTAAGCGCCAATCGCTCAAATAATTTCCTGACCCAGAACATGCAGCGGGTCGAGATTACGAATGTTCAGCAAATCACAGATCGCACCTTCTTCCGGCGCAATAACCGCTGGGTCGACGCCGGCTTGCTCGACCGGGAAAAGAACCTTAAGCCGGATCGCACCATCGAATTCGGCACCGATGAATTCTATCAGCTGGTTGATCGGCTGGTGGCGGAAGGCCGCCAGGGCATCCTCGCGTTGTCGGGTGAAATGCTGCTGTTGATTGATGCCAAGACGGTGTTGGTTAAGGCGCCGACGAAGTGAGACTGCAGCTGCGTGTCGGGGCCTGATTTCTGCATTCGGATCGATCCAGGCTTTAGGGCTGCCATTCTTTCAATCCATCGACCACGCGCAGGACCTCAGCGCTTCTTCTCAAAGACGTCGAAGGTCGCGATGATCAGCGCGCCGGTGACGATGCCGGCTATGTACCATAACCACGTCCAGCCAAAATTAACCGCCGCATAATTGATCATGGTGGCGATCGACAGCAGCAGAAAGATTGAGCCCAGCAAGAAAAAGGCTCGGATGCGGAAGAGCATGCCGCCGAAAACTCCGGAAAGTGATAAGCCGGCGAGGACCAGTGGCAACCAGGGCGAGCGCGCTCGCCGTTAATGAAGATGTCGGCCGTCGATGAAACGTTTTGCGACTAAGACTTCCAGCGGCCATGCTATTATCTTCGACTGATTTTTCCTGGAACTCTGGAAATGAACCTATACGACGAATTTCAGTGGCGAGGAATGCTCCATGAAGCGACGCCGGACTTGCAGAGAGTCCTCGCTGAAGAAAAGTTGACGGCCTACATTGGCTTTGATCCTTCGGCGGCCAGTCTGCATGTCGGATCGCTTTTGCCGGTGATGGGTCTGGCTCGCTTACAAAGATTTGGTCACACGCCGATTGCGATCGCGGGCGGCGGCACCGGGCTGATTGGCGATCCGGGTGGAAAGATAAAGGAGCGCCAGCTCTTAACTCACGAACAAGTGGAAGAAAATCTCGTGGGCATTAAAGAGCAACTCAGCCGCTTTCTCGATTTCGACGCCGCCGCGAACCCCGCGCGCATCATCAACAACGCGGACTGGCTCGCTCCCATCTCGATGATGGAGTTCCTGCGCGACGTCGGGAAATATTTTACCGTCAATAATCTCCTGGCGAAGGAAGCAATCAAACGCCGGCTGGAAACTGACGAAGGCATTTCGTTTACTGAGTTCAGCTATCCTTTGTTGCAAGCTTACGATTATCTCGTCCTCTATGACCGGCACGGATGCACTCTACAGATGGGTGGCAGCGATCAATGGGGGAACATCATCGCGGGGATCGATCTGATTCGCCGTTTGCGCAGCGCCCGGGCGCACGGCCTGGTATTTCCGCTGGTGACTACCGCGGCCGGAGTAAAGTTTGGCAAGACCGAAGCCGGCGCCGTCTGGTTGGACGCAAAACTGACCTCCCCATATCGGTTCTACCAGTTCTGGCTCAACACTGAAGACCGCGACGCGATCACCTTTCTGAAGTTCTTCACGTGGTTATCGAAGGCAGAAATTGGCGAGTTGGAAGAGACTGTTCGCACTGAGCCGGAGAAACGCAAAGCCCAGAGAGAGTTGGCGCGTCGCGTGACGGCGATGGTTCACGGCGAGACATCGCTGGAGAAGGCTCTGCGTGCGTCGGAAGTTCTTTTCGGCAAAGAGATCGGCGGCCTGGGCGTGCAGGAGATTCTGGACATCTTCGCGGATGTTCCGTCGACCGAGTTGGAAAGATCAAAGTTGGCGGGCGACGCCTTCACGCTCAGCGATGCCCTGGTTGTTTCGGGTTTGGCTCCCTCAAAAGGTGAGGCCAAGCGCCTGGTTCAGGGTGGCGGCGTGTGTGTGAACAATCGCCGAGTCGGCGATGCGCGGCAAACCATTACTGCTTCAGATCTAATTGATGGCCAGCTTCTGGTCTTGCGCAAGGGAGCGAAGCACTATCACTTGATCAAGGTTGTGGGGTAGGAGTTATTGCTCTTCTTCTTCAATGTCGCGACCTCGGGCTTTCCTCCATGCCAGGAGCCTTTTGTTCACTAGCGTCAGCGGAACCAGCAGGAGTGGCATCAGAACAAGATAGATGACGAAGAACGGGATATTGTGAGGAGTCTTGACGCG
>JBGPWS010000352.1:0-4446 GCA_041492345.1 Pyrinomonadaceae bacterium
AAGATCGCTGGAAACCGTCAAGCGAATAAACTTTGCGGCGACGGAGTCTTTCTTTGCTTCATCAACGCCTGACAAAAGTCGGGCCACGTCAATCTTCGTCCCCCTGATGCGATTAGTGGCGAGCGCGCTGGCAAAGTTAAAGCGCGCGATCATTGCGCCGCTGGAAAGCCACTGGTCAGCCCGATCGGCATAACCATCCGGCGTGATGCGCCCAAAGACCGGCTGGCCCATTCGCCCGATTGCGTCGAGCACCGGTCGATCGCCGTCGGTCTCAGCATTCAGCGCGCGCATCGCCGCGGCTACATACTCGAAAGGCGATCGCATTTTTGCGCGATAAGCTGTCGTGGAGAAAAACTCGGGTGACGTCACGACGGCCCGGAGCGTCTCGCGAATCGATCCGTCAGTCTTCAGAAAGACTGCGGCGGCGCGATCGATAACCGACTGCGGCGGTTCGTCGCTGATGAAACGCCGCGCGAGTTTGGTCGCGATGAAACGCGCCGTTGCCGGATGCGTCGCCAGGATGTCGAGGACGCGTTCGCCGTCCGCCATCCCACCACCGGGAAGAATTCTGTGACCGAGAACGATCTTTTCACCGTCGTCGTGCAGTCCCGGCCGATAAAGAAACAGCCCCTGCTCATTCGGCTTTTGAATCGTCCAACCGGAAAAGCACCGCGCGACCTCCTGTACATCTCTCTGCGTATAGCCGCCATCAACACCCAGCGTGTGTAGCTCCATCAACTCGCGCGCGTAGTTTTCGTTGAAGCCGCCGTCGACCCCGGCGGGTTTGTCTTTGGTCGCCGCATAAGGGCGTGGCACGCTCGACCGCCAGTTGTCGAGATAGAAAAGCATCGCCGGCGAGTGCGCTGTGGCGCCCAGCAGATCGCGGAATCGACCCATGGCAATCGGGCGAATCGTATCGCGATCGTAGCTGGTCAGTAGATATCGATCGTCATCCTTGTTCGCGAAGATGCTGAAATGGTTTTCCCAGAAGTCGACCATCATTTCGAACAACTGCCGCTCGCTGTAAACGGCGCGCAACAACTTCGCGCGCTGTAACTCAGTCACGACCATCTGCGGATTCTTCGGCGGCGGCGTGGGCTTAGGAGCGGCGGGTTGTTGGGGCTCGCCCGGCTTCGGCATTCCTTCGGGAGCCTTCATGCTCTCGGGCCTTTGAGATTCGGAAGCGCTCATCTCTCTCTTCGCTTCCATCTGCATCTCGTTTTGCATCATGCCGGGGTTGGAGTTCGCTGATATCTGCGGCGTTTGAGCCAAAGAGTTCGGGGAATTCTGCACGACCAGTTTCTGCGCCGGCATCGTCGAGTTATCGGGAGCTTTTGCCGGATTCGGTGACGGGATGACCGCAGGTTTCGGCGGCGTGTATTGTTCGAGGATCACGGGCGTAGCCATTCCCAGAGTCGGCAACCTCTTGAGCTTGGCGATGACTGCGCCGGCATCCAACGAATCCGGATCGAGTTGTTGGGCAATGAAAGCCTCGACGCCCATAGCCTTGACCCGTTCGAGATCGCCCGGGCGCGCGCCAAAGGTTAGACGAGACAGGACGTGCGCAACTCGCTGGTCCGCAGTCATCGTGGCCGTTTTCTTCGGGGCGCGTTGAATCAGTTGCGCCCGTCCCTGACCATCGGCAACCAGGATGAAGGTTGGCTGGCAGAAGAGGACCAGAGCCAGCAGAGCTGCAATTAAGGGAAGCTTTCCCCCTGGGAACCTTGTGTGAACAGACGCGGTTGCAGTCTTCATGACACCCTCCTGTCAATGCATGAAAGCATTCTAGAACTCTTGCCTGCTTCGCACAACGAACATCTCAATTCCTGTGTTATTCTCAATCGTTAAGGTAATTGCCGGCTTGAATTCGTGGCTTTGCCGCTCACCAGTGCGGTAAGGCTCTGCCTTACCGAGGAGATGTCAGATTAAAGGACGAGGCTATGCCTCGTTAGTGTTCTGTGTAAGGTAAATAGCCTACGAGGCGAAGCCTCAGATGGTTTGGGAGCATCGGTCCGGTAAGGCAAGCCTTACCGCACTGGTGGGCGGCAAAGCCGCAAGACGAATCACCATAGTCGCTCATGACTTCTGCCAGAACCATTCGCGCGCCCCGCGGCACAAAGCTCAACTGCAAGGGCTGGCATCAGGAGGCTGCGCTGCGCTGCCTGATGAACAATCTCGATCCCGAAGTGGCTGAACGGCCGGACGACCTGGTCGTCTATGGAGGCGCGGGCAAGGCCGCGCGCAATTGGGAATCGTTCGATGCGATCGTGCGGTCACTGCAAGATCTGGAAAATGACGAGACTTTGCTGGTGCAGTCAGGAAAGCCGGTCGGAATTTTTCGCACTCACGAATACGCCCCGCGCGTCTTGATTGCGAATTCGAATCTGGTGGGAGCCTGGGCCAACTGGGACTACTTTCATGAACTCGAACGCAAGGGTCTGATGATGTACGGCCAGATGACCGCCGGAAGCTGGATATATATCGGCACGCAGGGGATCGTCCAGGGCACGTTCGAGACCTTCGCATCGATGGCCGACAAGCACTTTGGCGGCAACCTGAATGGGCGGCTTCTGCTCTCAGGGGGGTTGGGCGGGATGGGTGGCGCCCAGCCGCTGGCGGCGACGCTGAACGGCGCGGTCTTTCTCGGCATTGAAGTTGATCCCGCACGCATCGAACGCCGCGTACTAAACGGCTATTGTGATCGACTCGCGCTAACGCTGGATGAGGCGCTGGACATCTGTGAAGATGCGCGCGAGCAGAAGCGTGCGGTCTCAGTCGGACTGGTTGGCAATTGCGCCGAGTTGCTTCCTGAAATCGTTCGTCGGGGAGTGAAAGTTGACGCAGTTACCGATCAGACCAGCGCCCACGATCCTTTGAACGGGTACGTCCCTGCCGGACTGACGCTGGAAGAAGCAGCCGAATTACGCCAAGAAGATCCGCACGCATACACTAACCGCGCAATGGAATCGATGGCCCGCCACGTCGAGGCGATGTTAGCGCTCCAACGCAATGGTTCGATCGCCTTTGATTACGGCAATAACATTCGCAAGATGGCGTTCGACGCCGGTGTGAAGGATGCGTTCGAGATTCCCGGCTTTGTGCCTGAATACATTCGCCCGCTCTTCTGTGAAGGCAAGGGGCCGTTTCGCTGGGTAGCCTTGTCCGGTGACCCGAATGATATTCGCAGGACGGATGATCTCGCGCTGGAACTTTTTCCCGACGACCAAACGTTGAATCGCTGGCTGCGACTGGCACGCGACCGCGTGCAATTTCAGGGATTGCCGGCGCGCATCTGCTGGCTTGGGTACGGCGAACGCGCCGAGATGGGCGAAGCAATCAATGAACTGGTGCGACGCGGCGATCTGAAGGCGCCGATTGCTATCGGTCGTGATCATCTGGACACCGGATCGGTCGCCTCGCCCTATCGTGAGACTGAAGGAATGAAAGACGGATCAGACGCGGTGGCGGACTGGCCGATCCTGAATGCTTTGCTGAACACAGCCAGCGGCGCCAGTTGGGTTTCATTTCATCACGGCGGCGGAGTCGGCATTGGCTATTCGCTTCACGCCGGTCAGGTTTCGGTCGCCGACGGCACCGATGAAGCATCAAAGCGTCTGAATCGCGTGTTAACAAATGACCCCGGCACCGGCATCGCCCGCCACGTTGATGCGGGTTATGCGGAAGCTATTGAGACTGCACAGGAAAAGGGCGTGAAGATTCCGATGCTGCCTGCGGCGAATGATTGAGCGTCGCGGAAATGGTGTTGAGAGTACCAACTTCAGTTGGGTTTTCTCCAACGGAATAAGAACCCGACTAAAGTCGGTACTCTGAACACCGCTAACGAAACTACCGCTCCTGGACTACGGGTGTATAGAGTACCAACTTCAGTTCGGTTTTGCTCCAACGAGATAAGAACCCGACTAAAGTCGGTACTCTAAACGCCGCTAACGAAACTACCGCTTCCTGGACTACGGGTGTATAGAGTACCAACTTCAGTTGGGCTTTTCTCCGACGAAATAAGAACCCGACTGAAGTCGGTACTCCGAAACGCCATTGATCGAGCAGGAGAACTAAAAAGATGCGTTACGTCCTGATGATGCTATGCCTGGCTCTGTCGGTTGCGCCGGTAACTTACGCCGCCAAAATCAAAACCAGCGAAGACCTCGTAGCTGCCATGCAGAAGAAGTATGGCAAGTCGTGGTACAGAACGGCGACCTTCGTGCAAAAAACAACGGACTATGACAAAGACGGAAACAAGAAAGTTTCGACCTGGTATGAAGCCCTCTCGGTACCCGGCTCGCTGCGCATAGACTTCACGCCTATCAAGGACGGCAACGGCATTCTCTTTACCAACAACTCTGTCTATTCCTTCAAGGATGGCAAGGTCGATAGCTCGAGGTCTTTCGTTCACCCGCTGATGATTCTCGGCTTTGATATTTACAAACT
>JBGPWS010000172.1:0-9491 GCA_041492345.1 Pyrinomonadaceae bacterium
CGATAAAGCCGGCGAGCACCACGATCGTGACGACGTAGGGAATCATCTGAATGAACTGCACCGGGATGTCTTCGCCTGAGGGGAGCTTCGCCACTCCCTGCATTTGAATAGTCAACGCATCAGCCAAACCAAACAGCAGACACGCGAGCATGGTCTGCACCGGCCGCCATTTGCCAAAGATCAAAGCTGCCAGGGCGATGAATCCGCGACCCGCAGCCATGTTCCGCGTGAACAGAGACGATTGCCCGATGGAAAGATATGCGCCGCCGATTCCGGCCAACGCCCCAGATAACACTACCCCGACATAACGAATTCTATTTACGCCCACGCCGGCGGCGTCGGCGGCTTCGGGATTTTCGCCAACCGCGCGCAGACGCAAACCAAACGGCGTGCGGTACAAAATATATCTGGTGAGCAGGACCAGGATGAGAGCCAGCAGCGACATCACTGATACGTCATCAAGAATTCGCCAGTGCGGCATGAAGCCGGGCAAAAGTCCGGAGAGCGTAGGCAGAAGATTCTCTCTCGGAATCTGCGGCGTTGATCCGGAAGAGAGAAAGAGTGCGCCGCTGAGCACCGCGGGCAAGCCAATGAACAGGATGTTGATGCCCGTGCCGGTCACGACCTGATCGGCCCTAAAGCGAATGCACGCAAGCGCCAGGACGTAAGCGACAAAAGCGCCTGCGATCATCGCGGCGCCCAATCCCACCCAGGGACTGTGAGCATAATAGGTCACAGACGCCGCCGTGAAGGCGCCCGCGAGGAGCAGGCCTTCGAGAGCAATATTGATGACGCCGGATCTTTCAGAATACAAACCACCCAACGCCGCCAGAACCAAAGGCGTAGCCAACCGGATGGTTGAAAACAGCAGTGATAGGGTCAGGATTTGGCGCATCGATAAGTGTCAGTGGTCAGTTGTTAGTAGTCAGTTGTTAGTAGTCAGTTGTTAGTAGTCAGTTGTTAGTAGTCAGTTGTCAGTCGCAAAGAAAGAGAACAACTGACGACTGACAACGGACAACTGACCGTTCTACGCTCTTGCCTTGCTAAGCTTTTTCAAGCTGCCAAATATCGCATCCGGTCGCAACGCGACGAGAATGATTACGATACCTTGCAACATGTCCACGATATCTTTCGACACATGTATGGTGTAAGCGTCGACGAAGATCCCGCCGCGCAGCAGAATCGCAAACAAGATCGCCGCGAGGAAGACGCCGACAGGATGGTTGCGGCCCAGCAGGGCTACTGCGATACCTACGAATCCGTAGTTCGCTGAGAAACCATCATAGTACCGATAACGATAGCCGAGCACTTCGTTGATTCCGACCATGCCCGCAAGCCCGCCCGAGATAGCCATTGCCAGAATGATCTGCTTGCGAATCGAGATGCCACCGTATTCCGCAGCGGTTGGATTTGCGCCCGTCGCGCGAATCTCATAACCCCACTTCGTCTTCCACAGCAGCACGTAAACCAGCACGCACGCGATAATCGCCAGAATAAAAGCAAAGTTCAGTGGAATGCGTTCGGGCAACCCCGGAATAAATTTTCCCAATCGCGCAATATGCGCGCCCGGACCGATCGGCGTCGTCTCTAGAATCGGATCGCCGGGGGTCTTGTAGTGGTACTGGGTGAAGTAACTGACTAGCGCGATCGCTACAAAGTTGAGCATGATCGTGTTGATGACTTCATGCGATCCAAAGCGCGCTTTCAACAGTCCGGGAATTCCGCCCCAGATCGCGCCGGCCAAAATCGCGGCCAGACAACACGCCGGCAACAAAACCCACCCCGACAGTCCGGCGAACTTTATTCCAATCCAGGCAGCGGCAAACGCCCCGACGTAGAGTTGACCTTCTGCGCCGATATTCAGTAGACCACAGCGAAACGCAACCGCTACTGCGAGCCCGGTGAAGATCAACGGCGTCGCATAGAAAAGCGTATAGCCGATTCCGTCGGGCCACGAAAACGCGCTGCCGATCAGCAGGCGATACGTCTGGATCGGACTGTCACCGATCAGCAGCACGACGATACCGCCGATGATAAAGGCAGCCAGCACGGCGAGCAGTGGAAACAGAATTTCGCGTAAGAGTTTCATTAGAATTGTGAACTTCGATCTTTGATCTTCGATCGTTGGTCTTAGGTTTTTCCTTTTCCTTGACTCTCGCTCGGATCCATCGAAGTCTGGCGCCTCACGAACTCAAAGATCAAAGACCAAAGATCAAAGATCAGTGTCCTCCGGTCATCATCAATCCAATCTCTTCGTTAGTAGTCACCTTTGGATCTACCTCGCCTGCGATCTTTCCGTCATGAATTACCAGCAGCCGATCCGATAGCGCGGTTACTTCTTCCAACTCCGCCGACACCAGTAACACGGCACAACCGGCATCGCGCATCGCCACAATCTTTTGGTGAATGAACTCGATCGCGCCGATATCTACGCCGCGCGTCGGCTGCGAAACCAGCAGAAACTTTGGCGGCAACTCGAATTCCCTGCCAATGATTAGTTTCTGCTGATTACCTCCAGACAACGCACGCGCAGGAAGGTCGGGGTTCGGCGGCCGCACATCAAAATCGCGAATTACCTGTTCGGCGCGGCGTTGGATTCCTTTCTGATCCAACAAAATCCCTCCGGGTCCGGTTACCGCCGGCTTGCGATAATGGATCCCGAGGATCGTGTTCTCGGCTAGACTGAAATCCAATAGCAGTCCGCGCCGGTGACGATCTTCCGGCACATGCGCGATTCCCAACTCTTTTCTGGCCCGCGCATCCAACCGCGTGATGTCACGGCCTTCGAAATTAATCGACCCTGAGACGTACGCGCCTGGAATCAGTCCC
Source organism: Pyrinomonadaceae bacterium (assembly GCA_041492345.1). Classification (GTDB taxonomy): domain Bacteria; phylum Acidobacteriota; class Blastocatellia; order Pyrinomonadales; family Pyrinomonadaceae; genus UBA11740. The sequence goes on from JBGPWS010000172.1 coordinate 2,830, forward strand.
GCCAGGGCTTCAATCAACTCAGTCTGGCCGTTGCCTTCGACCCCGGCGATGCCGACGATCTCGCCGGCGCGCACTTCGAATGAAACCTTGTCGACGCGTTTCGTTCCATCACGCCCAGCGATCGAAAAATCGCGCAAGGAAATCAGAGCGGCCCCCGGTTTGGCGTCGGGCTTTTCAACTCGCAACAGCACCTCACGGCCCACCATCATCCGTGCCAACTCGGCGGCGCTGGTCTCGCTGGTCTTCACGTTTCCTACCACGCGGCCGTCGCGCATCACCGTCACGTTGTCGGAAATCGCCAACACTTCCGAGAGCTTGTGCGTAATGATCACGATCGTCTTGCCCTGCTCGCGCATGCCTCGCAGAATTGCGAAAAACTCTTCGACTTCCTGTGGCGCCAGCACTGCGGTCGGCTCATCCAGAATCAATAACTGAGCGCGCCGGTAAAGGGCTTTCAACAGCTCGACTCGCTGTTGCTGTCCAACCGAAAGAGTTTCGATAGTGGCGTTTGGATCGACCGACAGCTTGAACTCGTCAGAAACTTTGCGAATTTCATCCGCGGCTTTTCGCAGGTCGAGTGAGGTTGCGCTGCCGGGCTCCGCGCCCAGGACTATGTTCTCAGCCACGGTCATCGGCTCAACCAGCATGAAGTGCTGGTGGACCATGCCGATGCCGAGCGCGATCGCATCGTGCGGCGTGCGAATCTCTCGCACCTGGCCGTCGATCAGAATCTCGCCGCTGTCGGCCGTGTAGAAGCCATAGGCGATCCGCATCGCGGTCGACTTGCCCGCACCATTTTCTCCAACGATGGCATGGATCGTCCCCGGCTCGACCTTGAAGCCAACGCGATCGTTTGCCAGCACGGCGCCGAAGCGTTTTGTGATATCGCGAAGTTGAATCATGCTGTCTAGTTCTTGGTTTCTGATCTTTGATCTTTGATCTTTGGCCTTTGATCTTTGGCTTTTCGGGTCAGTCGTTGGCCTTCAACGGTATTGCTGACCGCGTGGAGATAGGAGTTGATCTTTGGAGATAACTCGTCGATGAGCGTTTTGAGCTTCTCTATTTGCCGCGCAGTTAGAAGCTTTCTATTGAAGGCTCTGCGCAGCCAATGCTGAGTTTCGTACAAAGAACCACGAGCCATTCGGATAAATCTGCGGTTGTCCTGAGAACTTCCCCTGCCGCTACCTTCCGCTATGCTCGCCCCTACACTGTCTGCGGCGCGTACAATCTGCTTCCCGAGCGTGTCCCTGGCAAACGGCTTCCATGCACTCGCAATATTCCAGATCTCATCCGCGATTGATTCCGAAAGGCGATAGATTCTTAGATTCTCAAAATTTGTCCTCGCCATCTCTCACTCCTGAAAGGTCGTTTTCGAAGATCTAAGACCAAAGATCAAAGATCCTTCAGTTTGCCATAGCATCCGTAACTTTAATCTGCCCCGCGATGATCTTCTTCTTTGCTTCTTCGGCTGCCTGAATCGCTTCGGGCGAAACCAGGTCCTTGTTGTATTGATCGATCACGTAACCAACGCCGTCGCTTTCCAGTCCAAACACGTGAAAGCCAGCCTGAAACTTTCGCTCCACGACCAGCTTCACAATGTCATAGACAGCATTGTCGACCCGCTTGACCATGCTCGTCAGAACAAAGCCCGGCTTGACCATGTTCTGGTTTGAGTCAACCCCGATCACGAAATGCGTCGCGCGGCCATTTACCGTTCCAGACTGCTCCACCGCATCGAACGCGCCCAGGCCTGAATTCCCCGCCGCAGTAAAGATCACGTCAGCACCTTTGCCGATCTGGGCGAGCGAAAGTTCTTTGCCTTTACCCGGATTGTTCCAGGCCGAGTCGGTAACACCGACGTAATTCTGAACTATCTGGATGTTCGGATTGATCGACTTCGCACCTTCTTCGTAGCCCTTCTCAAAACGATGAATCAAAGGAATGTCCATGCCACCCACAAAACCAAGCACATTTGTTTTAGTCGTCTTAGCGGCAAGGATGCCGACCAGATAAGAACCTTCGTGCTCTTTGAAGACCAGCGACGCGACATTCGGAAGCTGGCTGACGCCGTCAATGATTGCGAAGTGAAGGTTAGGATAGTCCTTCGCGACGAGTTCCATGATGGGCGCCTGGGCAAAGCCAACTCCGATAATCAGATCATAGCCGCGCTCGGCAAACGCGCGCATGGCCGGCTCAATCGAAGTCGGATTACCTGGCTCGACATCACGGAGAACAATATCCAGGGCCGGTTTTCCGCAGTTCGTCTTGCCATCCGGCGAGGTTCCCGCTTCGGCGCATTTCACCCCGGCCCACGCGGCCGCATTGAACGAGCGATCGTCTTTGCCACCGATGTCAAAGACGATCCCCACATGAATCTTTGACCTGTCGTCGGCGCCGTAACTCGCCCGATTGCACGCCGGGCCAATGAAGACCAGCGAGGACAGCAGCAAAATGGCTAGAATGACTTTTAATTTCATTGTCGATCAAATTTTGGAGTGCGCTGACTAGTCAGCGCTTTCAAAAGCGGCGACTGGTCGCCGCACTCCAAATTCACCACCTCATTTGTCGATTACTTCCTTGATCAGCACAGGCAGTTCCGCCGGCGGCGCGTCACCTATTTCGTATGCCGCCTTGATGCGCGCGGCCGCTCGTTGGCCGCGATCTGGATCCCCACAATAGACCAATCCGAGTTGATCGCCAGAGCGGAGCTGGTCACCGATCTTCACGTCGGCCAAAAACCCAACTGCCGGATCGATCTGATCTTCCATGCGCACGCGGCCGCCACCTGCCTCGGCTATGGCATGGCCAATCTCTTCAGTTTCAACTTTGATGACAAATCCTGAGCGCGGCGATTCTACCTTAATCGCTTTCTCTGTCAACGGTAGAATGCCGGCCGGATCGTCGCAGACGCGCGGGTCGCCGCCCTGGGCCTCGACATTTTTTCGGAAGCATTCCAGCGCCGCGCCTGACCGATGGATTTCCTGGATTCGCGCCCGAGCCGATTCGACTGATGACTCCAGCCCCGACAATACGATCATGCGCGCCGCGAGTTCGATCGACAGATCGAGCACCGGACGGGCCCCTTCCTTAACTTCGCCGCGCAGAAGTTCGATGCATTCCAGGACCTCTATAGAGTTTCCCACCGCGCGTCCGAGCGGCTGATTCATGTCTGTAATCAGCGCTTGCGATCGCACGCCCAGCGAGTTGCCGGTCGTCACCAACGCGCGGGCCAGAGCCCTGGCGCGATCCTGCTCGCGCATAAACGCGCCCGATCCGGTCTTAACGTCGATAACCATCGCGTCCAGTCCAGCCGCGCCTTTCTTTGAGATGATCGAAGCGACAATCAAAGGGATTGCTTCGACCGTAGCGGTCGCATCCCGCAGTGCGTAAAGTTTTTTGTCAGCGGGAGCAATCTCGGCCGTCTGACCATTCATCGCGAAGCCGGCCCGGTCCAAAACCGCGCGAAACTCTTTCAGCGAAAGATCGACGCGATAGCCGGGAATGGATTCGAGTTTGTCGAGCGTGCCGCCGGTATGACCCAATCCGCGTCCCGAGATCATCGGCACGCAAACGCCCGCTACGGCCGCGAACGGAGCAATCAAAAGTGAAGTCTTATCACCGACACCGCCGGTCGAGTGCTTGTCGGCTTTGGGTTTCGGAACGTCTGAGAAGTCAAGAATCTCACCCGAGTGCAGCATGGCTTCGGTGAGCGCGGCCTGCTCGGCATCGGTCATCCCTTTCAGAAAGATCGCCATTAACAAAGCGGTGCTTTGATAGTCGGGGATTGATCCGCTGGTTACGCCGCTGACAAAGAACTCGATCTCGTCACGCGACAATTCCGCGCCGTCACGTTTTTTGCGGATGATATCTTGAGGTCTCATTACTACTGTGGCAAGGCCAATAACACGATCGCCTGGACAGTCACGGCTTCGCCGCGACCCACGGCATCCAGGCCTTCCCCAGTCTTGGCCTTAACGCTGACACAATCGCTGTCGACCTGCAAAGTCTTCGCCAAAGTCTCGCGCATTGTCGCTATGTGGTCGCGCAGCTTTGGCTGCTCGAGCATGACTGTCGCATCGGCATTCACCAATTGATAACCGCGCTCCCGAGCCAACCAGCAGACACGCGCAAGCAATTGCAGACTTTCAGCATCCTTCCACTGCGAATCGCTATCCGGAAAATGGACGCCGAGGTCCCCTTCGCATAGCGCTCCGAGGATCGCATCCGCCAGCGCATGACTCAGAGCGTCCCCGTCGGAATGTCCGTCCGCACCGCGGTCAGACTCGATGAGCACGCCGCCGAGAATCAACGGGCGTCCTGCAACTAATCGATGCGTGTCAATGCCGATGCCGATTCGAAACATAAAAGCTTGTGCTTGGTGCTTTGTACTTGGTACTTCGTCCCTGGTGCTTTGATCTTTGGGTCAGTGACTACTAGACCGCCAGATCAAAGTACAAAGCTCAAAGTTCAAAGTTCAAAACTAAAGCTCATTTGAACCGCTTTAGGAACGCTTGTGCTAATACCAAATCTTCCTCTTGTGTGATTTTAATATTCCGCGCGCTGCCTTCCACCGCCACAATCTCAACGCCGAGCCGCTCGACCAACAGACAATCGTCTGTTACTTCAATCCCCTCCGCCTCAACTTCGGCCAGTTGATCGTAGGCTCGCTTGAGAATATCGAAGCGAAAGCACTGCGGCGTTAAAGCCCTTCGCAGTTGGGCGCGTCGCAAGGTGCGCACGACGCGGTCGCCCTCAATCTCTTTGATCGTATCGGCAACGGGCGCCACCAAGACGGCCGCGCCGGTCACACGCGCGGCAGCCACTACTCGGTCAATCTCTTCCGGCGTCACGAACGGGCGCACGCCGTCGTGGACCGCAACAACCTCTGCCTCGCCGATGGTCGTCAGACCGCGTTGCACGGACTGCGCGCGCGTTGTTCCGCCCGCAACCGCTTGCCACGGCTTGTTCAAGCCAAACTCTTTTGCGAAAGAAAGAAACGTGTCCGTCTCTTCCGCAGGCAGAATAATTACGACTTCGTTGATTTCCCGGCAGCGCTCAAATTGTCTGAGCGTGTGAATGATAACTGGAATTCCGTCGAGTTCGAGGAATTGCTTCGGCCGGTTGCCGCCCAGCCGAGTTCCCTTCCCGGCGGCCACAACTATCGCGACGTTCATTCGGTTATGATTCGGTATCGTTGATGCGCGTCATGGCAGGAGCCGATTTCACTTCGCGCAAAGGCCGGCGGGCGCGCTCGCCGTTGCCAGCGCCATCAGTTTCTTCCCAAAGCCGCCCAAAGATCATCTTGCCCGCGGTAGTCTGCAAGACGCTGGTCACGGCGATGTCCGTGTTCTTTCCAATCAAACGTCGCGCATTGTCCACCACGACCATCGTGCCATCGTCGAGGTAGGCCACGCCCTGGTTGTATTCTTTGCCTTCTTTGAGAATGAAGACGCGCATCGCTTCGCCCGGCAAGACTACCGGTTTCAAAGCGTTAGCCAGTTCATTGATATTCAGCACGCTGACACCGCGCAGTTGCGCGACTTTGTTCAGGTTGAAATCGTTGGTGACAATTACCGCGTCAATCTGCTTTCCCAACTCAATCAACTTCAGATCGACTTCCCGCACCGACGGAAAATCGGTTTCGACGATCTGTATGTCGAGCGAGCTGTTGTTCTGCAAACGATTGAGCATATCCAACCCGCGCCGCCCACGTTGGCGCTTGGATGAATCGGGAGAATCAGCCACCTGCTGTAGCTCGCGCAGGATGAACTGCGGAATGATCATTGTGCCGGTCAGAAATCCCGTTTCAGCTACATCGGCGATGCGGCCATCGATGATGACCGAGGTATCGAGAATCTTGAGATCACGGTGAGAGGCTTTGTCTCTGAAGATACCTCCCAGCGCTGAGAGATCCAGGTAGTCTCCCTTGGCCGCGCCTACCATCAGGCCGATGTATGCCATGAAAACAATTAGCGCCAGCGTGAGAAACGCTCTGGTTTCCGGCGGCACGGCCGCGGATTCCTGACTGGCAATAAGTGTCCCGATCAAGTAAGCGCCGATGATGCCAAGAATCGATCCGACCGCTGCTCCGATAAGTGTCTTCAAGGATGCGCGCCGGATGCGTATCTCAAATAACACAATCGACACGGCGATCATTGCGGCCGCGCCAGTCGAAAAAAGCCGGCGCCCCGGGATCGGATGCAGCACGTAACCCGCGCTCACCAGGAAGCCGGCGAAAACAAGCCTCAAAACTATGACATCAAAGCGCATGCCGGGCGACATCTTAGCACGCCGGAAGCCGCGCGTCATCATAACTCTACCGTTGGCTGCAACTCCCCGAAACCCGCAGGACAATCAACATATCTGGCGGCGTTTTCTTATTCTGGTCTGTGCGTTTGCCGGCGTCTTATTGCCTCACCGCGAAAAGAAAACGCGAGCTAACCGAGGCATCGAGTCCTCATAGTCCGCAAGCGTTGGTCCGTAGTGCTGCAACCTTGGGTAGAGATGTCCATCTGCCTCAATGAAGCTGTCCCGCTGGATTTTCGTGCGCCTTTGACGTAAACAAGTATCGTATGACCCGCAACCGTTCCGCTTCTGACTCGCTTGATCTGGGTGGGATAGCTCATCAAACGATGGTTGACGCCGGCTTTGTACCGGACACG
>JBGPWS010000159.1:0-10012 GCA_041492345.1 Pyrinomonadaceae bacterium
CAATCACTGACCGGGCGTTACCTGCGGGGCGAGTCTGAGATTCGAGAGCCGAAGCATCGCCGGCCTTTGCAGCTCAAGCGACTCAACGTCCGCGGCGCCGGTGAGCACAATCTGAAAAATATCAACATCGATATCCCGCTCGACATGCTGGTCTGCGTAACCGGAGTCAGCGGGTCGGGAAAATCGACGCTGATTCATGATTGCATCTATGCCGGTTTGAAGAACCAGCGCGGCGATTGGCAAGGCCACGTAGGGGCTTTTCAGAAGCTCGAAGGCGGACATCACATAGACGAAGTGATCCTGGTGGATCAATCGCCAATCGGCCGCACGCCGCGCTCGAATCCGGTGACCTACATCAAGGTGTACGACGCGATTCGCGAGACGTTCGCCCATACGCGTGAAGCCCAGGCGCATGGATTCGATCCCTCGCATTTTTCATTCAACGTGCCGGGCGGTCGTTGCGAAGTTTGCCAGGGCGACGGCACGGTTACTGTCGAGATGCAATTTCTCGCCGACGTCGAACTGGTTTGTGAAGAATGCAAGGGCACGCGTTTCAAGCAGCAGATTCTGGACGTTCGTTATCGCGGCAAGAACATTCATGACGTGCTGAACATGACTATCCGCGAAGCGATCACTTTCTTTCGCGACATCACGAAAATTGTTAACAAGCTCCGCGTGATGGACGAAGTTGGATTGGGTTACCTGCGACTTGGACAATCGGCGACGACGCTCTCTGGAGGAGAGGCGCAAAGAGTCAAGCTGGCGGCGCATCTGGCAAAACGCGCCGGCGCACGCACGCTTTACATCTTCGACGAACCAACGACGGGCTTGCACTTTGACGACATCAACAAACTGTTGGCCGCGTTTCGTGCGTTGATTGACGCCGGCGGTTCGCTCCTAGTGATCGAGCACAACCTCGACGTGATCAAGACAGCCGACTACATCATTGATCTGGGGCCGGAAGGCGGAGATGCGGGTGGCTATGTGGTGGCGACGGGAACGCCGGAAGAAATCACGCGGGCGAAAGATTCTCACACTGGGCGTTATCTGCGGGAATACCTGGTGCGATCAAACGGTAAAGCCCGACAAACTTTACCTTTGCCCTGACTCCCTCTCCCTTTGGGAGAGGGTTGGGGAGAGGGCGTTAGCGTCGAACCTCACGCTACGCCCTCTTCCCCAGCCCTTCTCCCAGAGCGAGAAGGGAGCGATCAAAATTATTAATCCGCTCAACTATTCTTCCGCGGCTTTGCCGCAGCACACGGCGGTAAGGCTTCGCCTTACCGGAATCGGCTCAATTATTTTCCGCGGCTCCGCCGCCCGATGTGCCGCAAGGTCTTCGGCCCGCTTTCGCTCCGTTAGATCAGCTGTTGAGCGGCATTCGCGAGTAACGCCCGACACATCAATCACCGTCGAGCAAATATATTGTCTTAATGTACGGGCACCCACCTCGAGCGCCGTAGGTGATCTTTTTCAGATATAGATGATTGTGCAAAATGCCGCCGTCAAAATTGTAAGTACAGACGCCTTTCGCGCATCGCACAAAGGGTTTGGCCTCTCTTCCGGGTAGCTCTTCGTGCTGGCGGCTCTTGAGCCAACGGTCGGCCCGGGTGAGGGAGGTGAACCATTTGATCACAAACCTATCCTTTGCGTTATCCTCGGCAAGTGAATTCTCAATGACGATTCTCAGTTTTCCAACATAAGGTTTCTGTGCATCAAGACTGCCTAAGGTCTTAGCCTCATAGGCTTCAGCGACTGCCTTTACCAGATCCTCAATGGTCTGCTTCTTACACGGGGATTCAGCGCGCACCGGCAACCAAAGACTAAACAGGACGAGAGCCAGGGCACCAAACAGCGAATTTGTCTTCTTGATTCTCATTTGCGATCCTCGGTAAACGCCGCTAGGTTGGGACGCGAAAGCAATGCGATCCACTAAACCACACGAACCGGCACGAAACCGAAGGCTCTGGTTCGAGTTGTTTCGTGTGAGTTCGTGGATTGTTTTTCTATTGTGACCAGCAATTTCGTTTCTGATCCTGAAGTGCGATAACGCGCTGCATCTTAGCGAAGTTTATCGAGATGCGCTAGAGTGTCATTTCGAAAACCCCGGCTAAGCGAGAAGGATGATGAGTCTAAAAGATCAAATCGTCGCCGATATGACCGCTGCCATGAAAGCCAAAGATGCGGCGCGCACTTCGACTCTGCGCATGTTGAAAGCGGCCATAGTCAATCGTGAGATCGAAAAGGGCGGCGAACTGGATGACGAGGAACTGTCAAAGCTCCTGCGCTCGCAGGTGAAACAACGGCGCGACTCGGTAGACCAATACCAGAAGGGCGGCCGTCAGGACCTGGCTGAAAAAGAGACGGCCGAGATCGCCGTTATCGAAGGTTACTTGCCACAGGCCGCCTCGGCGGAAGAAATTGAGCAGGCAGTCGCGGCGGCGATCGCGGAAACCGGCGCCACGTCGATGAAAGAGATGGGCGCAGTGATGAAGGCCGCGATGGCGCATCTGGCCGGCAAGAATCCCGACGGCCGCACCGTCAGCGAAACCGTCAAGAAAAAGTTAGCGGGATAAATCCTAATTAACCTCGTAAGTAACGAATCGATGTTCGATGTTCAGTCTAACAATGTATATCTGGATCCGGATAAACCCGCCTGTTAGTTCTCTCTTCCGAATAAAACCGCGACTGTTATCTCTGTTAAGTTTCCTGCTTGTCAGCAAATTGTCAATTGCCAGACTCGGCCTCTCGGTTTTATCCGGATCCGTATAAAACCGGATTGGTCTGACGCCTTTGCCGCCACGGTTCAAGACGCGAGCATAGATCATTGTTGTCGACAACTGAACCTAAATTTCCGAACCCTCTTCCAAAGTTAGCCCTTCTGTGGTAGAAAGGTGGGCCATCCTGGAGGCGTCAGCCTCCGCAGCCAGGGCCAACCAGCACACGGCCCGGCTCTGGATCGCCGACGCATTCGAATCAGCGAGAAGCCGAACTTGGCCTGAGAATCTCCTGCGGTAGACACCCGCGGACTTTGATTGCGGATCAGTTCTTTGACGACGCCCGACCGGTGTAGTCGTGCGAATTGTAATCGCTTCGTTTCTCTTGGTGACCCCTTCGTTCTCTCTAAAGGAGGCTTGGATGAAAAGACAGCTTTGCACTTTGGTGCTTGTTGCGGTAACCCTCTGCTTGCTTGCGACCCAGGGTCTGGGAAAGAACTCATCGGAAATGATTAAGCAGCACGAGCGCAACACGATATCTTTGGAACTTGAGTTCACAAAAAGGAATCCGAACGCTCTGCAACGCGTGATTTCCTTTTTGAACTGGGGCCCCAACGGATACGCCACCGGCTTCGTGGTTGGTGAGCACCTGGTCATGACGGCATATCACGTCGTGTCCGGAGACCTGGATGAATCCAAGAAACTGGCCCTTGGATTTGGACGCACGGACCTACTCGAAGCCCGCGTCTATACCAACGGCTGTCAGGCGAAGGTCCTGGGGGTCGACGTGAATGCCGATCTGGCACTGCTGGAGGTTTGCGGCACCTCGAAACAAACGGTGTCTCCTTCCTTTCAATTGACTCCCAACAAAGATGAAAAGCTAATGCTGATTGCCCGGCCACACGGCGACAAGGTTGTCAGCCACGGCACCTTCTATGGCGCCTATAGCCTGAAGGGTGTCGACTACTGGTCGGTAAGAATTACCGCGCGCGATGGGTTTTCCGGCAGCCCGGTTTACAACGAAAAGGGCGAGGTTGTCGGCGTCTTCAGTGGGTATGATTGGGCCCAGAGACTTGCCGTAATCAGCCCGGGGGTTAGAGCGCAAAAGCTGCTCGAAGCATATGCTCCTAACGCCAAGCCCTGATCTGATTGATCGTTGACGCGCGATTTGAGTACTAGCTCTCTCTCTCACTTTCATTAAGCGCACAAATCTGACTTGGAATAATGTCCTGGTTTGTGTAACGGGCGTTTCGGAGTACCGACTTTAGTCGGGTTTTTGTCGAGAAAGAACCCAACTAAAGTTGGTACTCTAAACGCTTACGCTCGCTTGCTTCCGCCCGATCCTTCTCGTATAATCCACAGCTTGCTCGGATCTTCGGATGCGTTGTCCGGTGGGTTTTGGCCCACTTTTTCTTTTGGGCAAGAGGTAGCGCAAGTTGGCAACTTGCGGACAAGCAGTCATGGACCCACGGTCGGTTGCAGAGCGAGTGCGCGAGATTGCCGAGCAGGCGGCCATCGACCACGAAGTTGAACTGGTTCATGCCGAAGTCGCCGGCCCTGAAGGCCACCCGACGGTGCGTTTGTTCATTGATAAGCCCGGAGGCGTAACCCACGACGATTGCTCGAAAGTCAGTCTGCAACTGAGCACCGTCCTGGATGTCGAAGACTTTATTCATTCGGCGTACGTCCTGGAGGTTTCGTCGCCCGGACTTGAGCGCGGGCTTTATAAGCGCGCCGATTACGAGCGTTTCACCGGCAGCCCGGCGAGAATCAAAACGCGCTCGCCCGTCAACGGCCAGCGGAACTTTCGCGGCCGCATTCTCGGCGTCAAAGACAACAATGTGATTGTCGAAGACCAGACCAGCGGCCGAGTGGAAATTCCGATAGATGGAATCGTCAAGGCCAACCTGGAAGCGGACGTGGACAGCGAGTTTCGGTTGGCGCGCGACCGGGAAGAAGTTGATAGAGAGTTGATTAAGAACAGCGCTCGTTAATAACGAGCTGAGAAGAAGTTAATGAGCACTAGCATTGCGCAAAACATCGAAGCCCTTTGCCAGGAGCAAGGCATTGATCGCGAACTGGTAGTCGAAGCGATCAAGGAAGCCGTGCGGGCCGCCGCCAAGAAACAGTTCAAGGGCGGCGAAGACATTCAGGTGGATTGGAGTCCGGAAAGCGGCCTCGAACTTTCAGCTTCGAAAGTCGTGGTCGACGATGTGGCCGATCCTTCCACCGAGTTGTCGATTGAGGAAGCGCGCGAACTGGGCGGCGACGAAGTTGAGGTCGGAGACGCGTTGCTGCTGCCGATGCCGATGGAAGAACTGGGGCGAATCGCGGCGCAAACTGCCAAACAAATTCTGTTTCAAAAGGTCCGCGATGCGGTCCGGTCCAACGTTTACGAGCAATACATCGACCGAGTCGGCGAATTGGTCAATGGTTTCGTGAAGCGCTTTGAACGCGGCAACATGATTGTCGATCTGGGAAACCTGGAAGCAATCCTACCCCGATCCCAGCAATCGCGCGGCGAGCAATGGAACCAGGGCGAGCGCATTCGGGTCGTTATCACCAACGTCTCCAAAGAATCGAAAGGCCCGCAAATCGAAGTTTCTCGGACGTCGCCGGAACTCCTCGAGCGCCTGTTCGAAATGGAAGTTCCCGAGATTTATGACGGCACCGTAGTCATTAAGTCGTGCGTGCGCGAGCCAGGCGAGCGAGCCAAAATCGCTGTCGTGTCAAACGAGCGCGACGTCGATCCCGTGGGCGCTTGCGTGGGAATGAAGGGTTCACGCGTGCAGGCAATCATTCGGGAATTGCGTGGCGAAAAAATAGACATTATCGAGTGGTCGGAAGAGCCTTCGGTCTTTGCCGCCAACTCTCTGTCGCCGGCCAAAGTCAATCAGGTGCGCATCACGGACATCGAAAACCGTCAGATGGAAGTAATCGTCAACGAAGATCAGCTCAGCCTCGCGATCGGCAAGCGCGGCCAGAATGTGCGTCTGGCGACCAAGCTGGTGGGCTGGAACATAGACATTCGCAGCGAAGAGGAATTGAAGAAGGAAGTTGCCGAGCAGATGGGCGCCATGATTGCCTCAGGGGCGCCGGTGCCGCTGTCCGCAATTCAGGTGGTCACGCCACAGCAGGCCGACGCCCTCGGTGAACATGGAGTCACCGATATTGACGGGCTGGCCAATACGAGCGTCGATGATTTGGTCGAGTTTCTTGACGTTAGTCTCGACGAAGCCGAGCACATTCTAGGCGCCGCGCGTTCGGTGATCGAGATTCGCGATCGCAGCCTGCACCCGGCGACTGAGGAAGGTGGAGAGTCTGTAGCACCTTCGGATGCTGAAGGCGAGCCGGTCGCCGCATCCGCCGAACCCGAGGCAGAAGCTGCCGTCACCGGCGCTGAATCGTCGGAGGACCCGACTGCTGAAGGCTATGACGAAGCAGTCGAGCACGGCATTCCTTACTCAGCCAAGGAAAATATTCGGGCTGAATACTCAGCCGATCCGGTCGCACTCACCGAAGCCGATCCAATGACCGTGGACGAGTTAGTATTGCAGGAAGCCGGACGCGATCTGCGGCCGGATGTTATTACACCTGCTCCCGATCCAGGTTCGCTGGCCGTGGCTGATCTTGACGCCGCCGAGTTCGAAGAAGAAGTTGCCGCCTCCGCAGAGGGTGACGCGCGGATCGCCGAATCGCCGTCAACTGAAACAAGTTCCGCTCTCGAATCGTCATCCGACGAAAAGGCCGCTAAGGACGAGAGCTTAAAGGACGAGAAGCAATGAGATGCTTCCGATGATGCGGCCAAATAATAGTTGCGCGCGTGCATGGGTACGCACGCCTCGCCTCCGACACCTGCTGTAGCAGGGCGCTCTTAAAGTGCTCCTGCGGAAGGTGGACGAAGGCAACCACTTTTCGCAAGCAGCAAGGAGCGCATGTCAGCAGTCACTTCTAAAGTTCGCCTATACGATCTCGCTAAGGATCTAAAAATCGACACCAAGCGCCTGATTGAAGAGGTGCGGCGCGAAGGTGTCGATGTCAGTGTGCCTTCAAACTCGATCTCGAAAGAACTCGCCGAAAAGATTCGCGACAAGTACTTTCCTAAGAAAGACACCGCCGTCAAACGAGCCGTTAAGATCGTTAAGAAGGCTGCCCGTCCGGTCGTTGAAGAAGCGCCTTCCCAGGAAAGCGAAGAGGTCGCCGCCCCGATCGAGGCCGCCGAACCGCAAGTCATCGAGGCCGAACAACCAGCTACCGTTACTCAAGCTCCGCCTTCCCGCGTAGTGCGCAAACTATCTCCGGCCTTGCGCGCCGTAAAGCCGGCCGAGATCGAGACCTCCGCTGCCGCGCCCGAAATACTAGAGCGTGAATTTGCTCCGACTCCATCGATCGCCGAAGCCGCACCTTCCGCGCCGGCGCCAAAACGAGCCATGCCAGTGCCTCCTTCGCGGCAGGTTCGCGTGTTACGGCCAACTGCTGCCGCGCTGAATGCCGGTATCCGACATGGTGAGCGCGCGCCGGCGCCCCCACCGACTGCGGCGCAAACGGCCGCCACCGCGCGTGAGCGCCCCCGCGAGCGATCACCCCGCGGACGAGTCGAGTACGCGGGCACACCCGGTGAGACGGCAACGCCGCAAACAACCTACATTCCGCCGCCCGACGCGGGCCGGCGACGATCGCGACGCGGATCGTCGCGCAGCGGCAAACGACCAGGTGAAGGAAAGGGCGGCAGGTTTGATCGAGATTTCATTCCGCCGCCGCAAACGCTCACGCTGGAACAGCGAATCGCCGGGCGCATGGACATTGCCACGGGTGAGGGAGCATTGAAGCCGGCGCGTTTGGTCGAGGGTTCGACGGTTAAGGAATTTGCCGAAAAGCTCGGCATCAAACCGAAAGATGTGGTGGCCCTGCTGCTTCAGCGGGGAGTATTTGCAACCATCAATCAGTCGCTGAACGACGAAGTGGCTGCCGAACTCGGCCAGCGATTCGGTTACGAGGTCAGTTTTGTGCCCTTCGAAGAGATGATTGCGGAGGAAGAGTTTGAAGAACTGATCGCCACCGATGCCGATGATGTCGAGGTGCCGCGCGCGCCGGTGGTCACCGTAATGGGTCACGTCGATCACGGCAAGACTTCCCTGCTGGATGCGATTCGCACGACGAATGTCGCCGGCGGCGAGGCGGGCGGCATTACCCAGCACATCGGCGCGTACAGCGTGGAAGTGCCCAGCCCCGATAATCCGGCGGAAACGAGACGCGTGGTATTCCTCGACACCCCCGGGCACGAAGCGTTTACGCTGATGCGGGCCCGCGGCGCAAAAGCCACGGACGTGGTGGTGCTGGTCGTCGCCGCTGATGACGGCGTCATGCCCCAGACAATTGAAGCGATCGAACACTCGCGCGCGGCCGGCGTTCCTATCGTCGTCGCAATTAATAAGGTCGATAAGCCTGACGCGAATCCCGATCGAGTCAGACAGGAACTCTCTCAGCAGGGCCTTAATCCGGTTGAGTGGGGCGGCGAAACGGAGATGGTCCAGGTCTCTGCCAAAAAGCGAGAGAACATCGAGACGCTGCTCGAAACTATTCTGCTGACTTCCGACATCCTGAATCTGCGTGCCAGCACGACGCGTCTGGCATCCGGCGTCGTGCTGGAAGCCAAGCTCGATCGCGGCCGCGGTTCTGTCGCGACCGCTCTGGTCCAGCAAGGCACTCTGCGTGTCGGCGATCCGTTTATCGTCGGCCAGATCTTCGGCAAGGTGCGCGCGATGTTCAATGATCGCGGCGAGGCCGTCACGGAAGCGGGTCCCGCGACCCCGGTCGAAGTGCTGGGACTGCAGGGCGTCCCGCAAGCCGGCGAAACTTTCCAGGTGGTCGCGGATGTTACCCGGGCCCAGCAAATCTCTGGTCACCGGCAAGCGGCCGAGCGTCAACGCACGCTGATTAAGACGACCAAGCGGGGTATCGAAGCGCTGGGCGAAACCGAAGTCAAAGAATTGCTTGTGGTCCTCAAGGCCGACGTGCAGGGCTCAGTTGAAGTGCTGAAATCGACGCTGCAAAAGATGTCGAGCGAGCGGGTGAAAGTGAAAGTTGTTCGCTCGGGCGTCGGCGCCATCACTGAGTCGGATGTACTGCTCGCGTCCGCCACGCAGGCCGGGGCTTCGTCCACGGCAGTCGTCATTATCGGTTTCAACGTGCGCCCTGGATCGCGCGCCGGCGATCTGGCGAAACAGGAAGGCGTGGACATCCGGTTGCACTCGATCATCTACAAGATCGAAGAAGAAATTAAGGCCGCGATGATCGGCATGCTGGACAAGATCGAAAGAGAGAAAATCCTGGGCAAGGCCGACGTCCGGGAGGTCTTTCGCGTCCCGAAGATTGGGGCCGTCGCCGGGAGCATGGTCATCGATGGAATCATGAAGCGCAACGCGCGCGCCCGTTTGATTCGCGACGGCGTGGTTTCCTGGGAAGGCAACATAATTTCCCTGCGCCGCTTCAAGGACGACGCCTCCGAGGTCCGCGAAGGCTTTGAATGCGGCATCGGGCTGGAAAACTTCAACGATATCAAGGTTGGCGATCAGATCGAGGCTTACGTGATCGAGAAGGTGGCCGCGACCGAACTATAGAAAAGTTTCGCGTTTAGAGTTTCGGGTTTTGAGTTAATCCGGACTCGGAACTTGAAACTCGAAACTCGAAACTGACTTGTCATGCATCGCCCAGAGCGCATCGCCGAAACTTTGCGCGAAGAGATTGCGCAGATCGTGGGTTACGAATTGGAAGACCCGCGCTTGACGTTAGTCACGGTGACGGAGGTTCGCGTGGCTGATGATCTCCGTGACGCCAGCGTTTACGTCACGGTTTCTGGCGACGAAGAGGAGCACAAAGTCGCTTTGCGAGCGCTGCAGCACGCGGCGCCCTATGTGCGCAAGCAACTGGGCTTTGCGCTGAACCTGCGGCATACTCCGGCGCTTCACTTTGTCCGCGACACGGTGGAAGAGAAGGCTGAACGCGTCGATTCTATCCTCCGTAAGATCGAACCCGGTACTGAAAGGATTAAGGATGCGGAATGAAATGCGAATTTCGGATTGCGGATTGCGAATTTAAGACTAAATTCGTTCTCAATTCGCAATTCGAAATCCGCAATTCGCAATTTAGACATGCTTAGTCAAGTAGTTGAACTAATTGAAAACAAGGATCGCTTTGCGATTACTTCCCATATTCGCCCCGATGGCGACAGTCTCGGTTCCTCGCTGGGTCTCTTCTGGCTACTGCGCGCGCTCGACAAAGACGTCGAGGTCATCATG
>JBGPWS010000337.1:0-4793 GCA_041492345.1 Pyrinomonadaceae bacterium
CAGCTTCAGAGGATTCTGGCCTGCTACTACCGAAAGACCTTTTTCCTTCATCAACAACAAGACGCCGCCCGCGATTAGCGAACGGCGTCCATTGGTTGTGTGATGTGTGCTCGACCCGGTCGCTATCGCTCCCGGTTCTGTTTCAAACTCACTGCCTAATTCTCACACTGAAGCTACCGCCGTTGTCGCTAAAGTTGTCATCGTTGATGGCGAGTATCAGGCGCCCATCGACGGGAACAGTGGAACTCAGCTGACTACCGACCAGATATGCCGCGCTCAGTTGGCCGTTCGACATACGAATGTAAGCGATGAGCGCTCCCACACCGGCACTGGGCACCGGTCTGGCATTCACCACAGATCCAAACCCGGTGCTGCTCTGGCCGTCAGGTCCTACCTGACCTACGCGGGGGCCGGCGGTGATGGAGCCGCTCGCGGTGATATAAATCGGGTCGCCGGCCCGCACATCGATCCCAGTGTCAACACCGCGCGACGTGCCGGGAACATTAATGGTCACCTCCTGCCCCCTGCGGTTTCGTCCAGGGTCATCTGTCGACTGGCCGTTGCGCGAACGTATCCTTCCGGGACGCCGATCGGAGCCCGCAGAGTCAACTCCGCGCTCACGCTTAATCTGGACTGTGAAGCTGCCACGAGCGTCTGCAAATGACCCACGATTGGCGGTCAGATAAAGTCGCCCGTCGCGGTCGGCAGTGAATTCGCGGCTTGTGCCGAGTTCTAGAAGCGGCGCGTTACGATCATCACCAACGGCGCCGATAAGCATGCCTTCGGCCGCGTTCGGCAAGGGCGAAGTCGGATCGTTCCCGCGCAGTCCGTCGGGGGTAATGCGCGAGCGCCCGGCTGTGATCAGGCCCGAGGCGCTGATTTGCACGCGCTCGCCCCGTCGCAGATTGATGCCGGTGTCAATCCAGTTGGACTCAAGCGCTACCTGCACGGTGCTGGTCTCAAAGCGCGTGTCGTCGAGCGAGCGACCTTCAATCTCGATGCGCTCGACTTCATCCGCGCGGAAATACTGTATCTCGCCCTGATCGCCGGCGCCGGGATTCCTCGCGCCGGTCGCATAACGCGGTTCGACCCGCACGACGAAGCGCCCGCTGACAAAGCCCAGCAGAGTACCGCGTATCGTTCGCCCATCGCGCAAATAGATTGTGTCTGCGACCGCGAAAGTGGCGGCTAATATCACTATGGTTAACGCGAGAATGATTTTTCTCATGGTCTTTTCCTTTCAGTTGGACTAAACACACTGCCAGCAAATCAGCACAGCTGATCGCTCATCAAAATTCCTCGGGAAGAGAATTAAGGGGGATTTTCAAGCTGTAGCTTATAACGAAGGGGAAAGAGGAGCAAGTGAGGGCGTCTTAACGAACCCATATTCGCTGTGTTATTCCCTTGATCTAATCAAAACCCCGAACCCCGATTATGAAGGAAGGTGACATAGTCCTCACGCCGGTTCCGTAAGCTGACGGCAGCATTAAGAACCGCCCGGCAATCCTTCTCCGTGAATTTCCACCCTACCAAGATTTTCTCGTCTGCGGCGTCAGCACTCAATTGCACCAACAGGTCAAAGGGTTTGACGAGATTATCTCACCTTCAGAATCCTGATTTCGCTGACAGCGGTTTGAAATCTGAATCCTTGATCAGACTTGGATTTCTCGCGATGGTGCCGCAGTTTAGAATCGCGGGTTCAATTGGCTCGATCTCCTCCGCGCGTCACAAGAGAGTTCTAAAGACGCTGGCTGAATACCTCGCAAAATAAAGGCCCAGAGTGGCGGCTTGGCCCCTACCCTGGACCCATCGAAATCGAGGACAATTGTGAGCGTTCCGCGTCTACTTCGTCAGTTCATCCGCAATCTCATTTGCGTCAAAGACCTTGCGCAAAACTTCGTTCATCGCGCGCACGTCAACTGAGATCGCGCGGTTGACTGACTCATCATAGATAAAGTCGCCCACCAGCGATTGAATATTGCCGTCAAAGATCAAACCGACCAACTCGCCGTTCTGGTTGATTGTTGGTGAGCCGGAATTGCCGCCGATGATGTCGTCGGTCGAGATAAAATTAAATGGCGTGCTCAATTTCACCGCCGACTTCTTCTCAATCCAGCGCGGCGGCAGATTGTACGGAAACTCAGACTTGAACTGTGTCGCCCGATCATAGAGACCACCGAGCGTGGTAAACGGCGCAACTTTCTTGCCGTTCTCCATATATCCTTTGACCGCGCCATAAGAGAGGCGCAGCGTGAAGGTCGCATCGGGATAAAGCTTGGTGCCTTCGGTCTCGAAGCGGGCGCGCGCGATCTTGCTGTAGTTGGCGCGCTCAACCCCCGTGACTTCGTTCTCGTAACGCTTGCGCAACTCGCGCCCTTTCGGATCGATGGTGCGAGCCAGCACGATCATCGGGTCGGTTGAAGACTCGATCGCCTGGCTACCACCGGCCGCCAGTTCCTTGCGAAAAGCAGGGTCCTTCAACTTTGTGCCTTCGATTAATTCGGTGGCTCGCACTTCAGGTGTCTGGCCATTCAGGATTTGTTTGACCAGCGGGTGATCCGCGCCGAGAAGTTCCACCATGAAGCCGAGCGAGTCCGCCAGTTTGAGTCTTTCAAAATCGTCGTGAATGGGAGCCGGCGAATAGAGTGCTAACTCGAGCGAGGCGCGACGGGCGGCGGTGAACTCGGGCAGGCGCTGAGCGTTCGGCTTCTCGCTTTCAGCCGCCAGCCTGACCAGCGTGCGCGCGATTCCGAACAACGCAGTGTTGAAGCCGGAGCCTTGATCGAAAATTCTTCGTTCGCGGATGTAGGACGGCAGACCCTGATGCGCTTTGGCAATTGCATCCCAGGCGTCGCCGTACATCTTTTGCCGATCGGGATTGGCGGCAATTGATTTGCGCAACGCAGCTTCGTCTTTGGTCTTGCGGTCCATCAGCGCCTTGTCTTTCAGGCCCGCGATCTGTCCACGATAAACCTTCAAGCTGTTTTGGATGCTGTTCAAATCATTCTGGGCGCGGCGCGTCTGTTCTTCGCCCATGGCCATATATTTCTTGAGCATTCCTTCGCGACGCTCCAGGAAACGCAGAATGATGGGAATGCTCGTGTCGCGCAGTTCCTGTAAATGGGCGACCGTGTTCAGGCGAGCAGTCGAACCGGGATTGCCCGTGACGAAAACCAAATCGCCCTCTTTGGCGCCCGCGGTCGACCATTTGAAATAACTGGCTGGATGCACGGGCTGGTCATTTTCATAAACACGCACCAACGCCATATCAATATTGAAGCGCGGGAAGTTAAAGTTGTCGGGATCGCCGCCAAAGAAAGCGGCCTGAAACTCAGGCACGAAAACCAGCCGCACGTCGGTGTATTTCTTATAGCGATAAAGATTGTATTGCCCGCCCTGGTAAAGCGTGATGACGTCGGAACGAAGCCCGGTTGCTTTGGTTGACTCGCCTTCAATCGCGGAGATCTCGGCGCGTCGCGCGGCAAAGCTTTCGGCATCGGACATTCCGGCTTTCACTACGCCGTTGACGCGACTGGTCACATCTTCAATGCTCACCAGCATGTTGAGCTCAAGGCTGGGCGCCTTAATCTCTTCAGCCTGCGTGCGAGCTACAAAGCCTTCTTTGGCCAGGTCCTTCTGTGGCGTGCTGACATCATTAACGATGTCTTCGACGATGTGATAATTGGTCAGGACCAGGCCGTTGGGAGAAACGAACGAGCCCGAACCGCCGCTATTGAACCTGACCGAGGCGAGCTGGACCTTCTTCAGCCATTCGTCGGTCACGTCAAAGCCATACTTCTTTTTGATCTCAGCGCGGGGGACATTATTGAACGTCCACATACCTTCGTCCGCCAGCGCGGTGAAGTTAAGTGTCTGGAGACTGAAGAGCGCCAGTATCGCTGCGCACAAGAACTTTCTGAATTTCATTGTTTACCTCGATGAAGCTAATCTAACGGAAGAAAATTTTAGAGCATCTTGCTGTCCAATTGGATACCTGAGATTAGTAATCGCTGGCTGTGTGTGATGTCAAGCGCGCGGGCTTCGAAACCTTGACAGGATTCACATGATTTACAAGATAGGCAGCAAGCGAGTTCTGCTTGCTTTTCATGTAAATCTTGTTAATCCTGTCTGCGAATGGACAACGAACAAATCGCGCGCCGGTTCAATCGCATGGCATCCCTGATGGAGATTCGCGGCGAAGATCAGTTTCGCATTCGTTCGTATCGCATGGCCGCCGAAGCGATCGAGACCTGGCCTACGGAGATGAAGAAGATTGCCGACGAGGAAGGCCCCGCCGGCTTGCAGGAAATTCCGGGAGTCGGGAAAGCCCTGGCCGGCAAGATAGTCGAACTCCTCGAGCGCGGTACCTTCGACGCGTGGCAGAAATTGACGGCGGAAACGCCGGAAACCGTGCTGGATCTATTGGAACTACCGGGCGTCGGTCCCAAGACGGCCGCGATGCTGCATCAGAAATTCAAAATCGCTTCCCTGGATGATCTGCGACGGTTTGTCGCCGGCGGCGGACTGGAAACGGTTGACGGCATCGGACCGAAAGGCACCGACAGAATCAAGTCCGCCCTCTCTCGAATGTGAACATGCCGGCCGCATCCGAGGCGTAGGCTGTTTGAGGGCAACCGGCTGGTCCTAATTCGATCGATTCCGCGTCCAGCACCGTGATATTCCTTGCGCCCGCGCCGCGGCTGGCCTACAATGCGCTCATCAGCACAGACTGCCTGGCATTGCGCGGCGTCTCCCCTTTTAACCGAAACGTTCTTCTTTGAAAGTAAAAACTG
>JBGPWS010000060.1:0-16207 GCA_041492345.1 Pyrinomonadaceae bacterium
ATGTCGGCAATGGCATTGCCGGCCTGACTGCCGCCCATCCAGGATTCGAGAATCGCCGGAACTTTCTCGACGATCCATTCGATAGTCGGAGGACGCCCATTTACCAATACGACAATCGTGGGCTTGCCCGTCTCATGAATTGCCTTGACGAGATCCATTTGCCGACCGGGGAGATCCAGTGAACTACGCGATGCTGCTTCACCGACCATATCAGCGGATTCGCCGACGAACACGAGTGCCACGTCGGATTCCCGGGCCAGCGCCACCGCCTCAGGAAAACCGGTGGTCGAACTGTCTTTTACATCACAACCTTTCGCATAGCCAACCTTTGTCTGCGGTGAAACCTTTGCGCGAATACCAGCTAGCGGAGTTACCGTATTTTCTTCGCGACCGTCGCCGGCCCACCACCCCAGCGGCGCGCGGCGATCATCTGCCAGGGGCCCGATAACAGCAATCGAGCGAATGTTCTTATCGAGCGGCAGGGTTTGGCGTTCGTTCTTTAGCAGCACCATCGAACGGCCCGCAATTTCGCGAGCGGCGCTAACACTCTCGGGCTTAAGCAGGGAATTGGGTTCACGCGCTTCATCAGTGTATGGACGATCAAACAATCCCAGCCGAAACTTGATACGCAGAATACGCCTTACCGCTTCGTCAATTGTGGCTTGTGATACTTGTCCTTCTTTCAGCAGTGCCGGGCCGTGCTGATTAAACAGGCGACTGACCATCTCCATATCCACGCCGGCGTTCAGCGCGGCGCGGGCAGCGTCTTTGTCGTTCGCCGCTAGTCCGTGATTGATTAGTTCTTTGACCGAGGTGTAGTCACTAACCACGAAGCCGTCAAACTTCCATTCGTCCCGGAGCACTTTGGTTAAGGTGAACGGATTTGCGGAAGCCGGCACTCCATTGATGTCATTGAACGCGCTCATCACAGTGCCAACGCCGGCATCGACGGCCGCCTTAAACGGGGGGAAGTAGATTTCGCGCAAAGTGTTTTCGGAGAGATCGGTGGTGTTGTAATCACGCCCGCCTTCCGCGGCCCCGTAGGCAACCCAGTGTTTGGCGCACGCTAGTATCTTCTGCGGCGCGCTGTAGTCGCTTCCCTGAAATCCACGAACCCGCGCGCGCGCGAAAGCGGCGCCCAGGTAAGGATCTTCGCCCGCGCCTTCTGTAATGCGTCCCCAGCGAGGGTCGCGTGCGATATCGAGCATCGGCGCAAAGGTCCAACGCACTCCGGCATCGCGCGCTTCCTGGGCGGCGATACTGGCAGAGCGCTCAGCCAGACTTGGATCCCAACTGCTCGCCTCAGCCAGCGGGATGGGAAAAATGGTGCGGTAACCGTGGATCACATCGAAGCCAAACAAGACCGGAATCTTCAGGCGGGATTCTTCCATTGCTACATGCTGGAGCTGATTAGTTCGCTGCGCTCCGCGAACGTTGAGCGTGGATCCCAGGAGACCCTTCCGAATCAGATCCAAATGCTCGGGGCGAAAATTTCCGTTGCCTTCGCCATCAAGCTGCTGTAGTTGTCCGAGTTTTTCTGCGAGCGTCATGCGCGCGAGCAAGGCACTGATTCGAGCCTCGACGTTGGCGCGCTGCGGCGAGGATGATGAGGGCACGGCCGCTAATGAAAGCAACAGAGCGACACCGAGCGCTAATACGCAAGAGATTGATCTCGTTGACTTCATTTCAAACCCTCTCTAAAGAGACAAAGCCAGCTAAAGCGGCAGGCGACAAAGCCGCAACAGCCTCGCCTTGCGGCTGCTCTCTCTATAAATACATTGGCCCTCCTGGGAGCGATAATCGACGACGGCGGGATTTTGCAGAATCGGAGGGGCTCTTTCAGCGTACGATCGCGGTAAACGATAAGACGTGTCAATGTCTATCATTATCTCGGAGGCCTGCCGCCAAAGCGCACCGCTACGGCGATGCCCTGCCAATCCGGCAAGGCGCCGCGACCCTCAACAGCAAGGACCCTATGCGCATTACCAACTCTTCCAGCGCTTTTTCACGCTAGAAATTGAAGCGGCCCTGTATCTCCACAACCCTGCCCGAAAGTCCCCCAAGCGCTTTGCCAAAATTGGGGCTGGGAATGAAGGTGCTGTCGGTATTGAAACCGAATGGCTGCAGGTTAAGGAAGTTGAAGACGTTGAAGAAGTTTGCCTTAAGCTCAAGGTTCGCTCCTTCACCGAGGAACTTCGGCATGCCGAACCGCTTGGCTACCGTCAGATCTATGTCGCGATATTTCGGACCGCGGAAGGAGTTGCGGCCGATGCCTGGCAGAAGCCCGGCCACCGCAGTCCCCGGCGCCCCGGTCGCCCCTATAGTTGAGAAGAATTTGGTCCCGCCACCGGGAAAGTTGCTGCCGGTAATAAAGGCGTTGTTAGAAGTGTCCGTGCCCGCCCCGCCGAAGTAGGCAGTCGGGCGCGCGGGACAAGTGATGGGTCTTTCAGAGCTGGGACAGTTACCGATCACCGGCGTCCAGGGAAAGCCGGTGTGGAAAGTCGCAATCGTGCTGAGTTCCCAGCCGCCGAACACTTTGCCGACCACGTCGCGGCGACCTCGCAAAAATGGCAACTCCCAGAGGCCTGAGGCGACGAAGTTATGGCGCACGTCATAGTCTGACGGGCCACGCTCCTGACGCACGTCCAAAGGAAAGGTTGGGTTTGTGGAGGCAGTCGGGTTCTCGTTCGAAACAATATCAATGCTCTTGGCCCAGCGATAGTTCGCGCCGAACTGAAAGCCTTTGGAAAAACGACGTGAGAGCGACACCAGCATCGCGTTGTAGCTTGCCGTAGTATCAGGTGTGGGGAAGAAAACATTCGAAGCGAAGAAACTGCCGTCGTTGGGAAGGATGAACCTTTCGTTGACAAGGCGAACGAGTTTGCGACTCGAGCTGCCCTGATAACCCACGGTGGCCATCATTTTGGCCGGCAGGCTGTATTGGCCCTCGAGCGAATAGGTGTAGACGTACGGAGTCGGCACCTTGGCCGGCGCGCCCCAAATCTCTACGTTGCCGTTAGCGTTGGTTGGGATTCCGGTGGTTGGATTAAAGGTCAGAATCAGCGCCGGATTGGCCGGATAGCTGAACGGCGTATTGTTCGATCCGAGAGCGTACAGGATAAGCCCGCCTGCAAACGGAGCGCCAAATTCATTATTAGTGCCGCAGCAAATTCCGCGGCGCTCCATGAATGGCGGATTGCCGCGCGAGTTGGCGAAGAGCACGTCCGGCAGGCGATTGTAAGCGATGCCAAAGCCACCACGCAGCACCAGCTTGTCTTCGGTGGTGAAGCCCACAAGTTTTTTTGGACTCCATGCAAAGCCAACCCGGGGCGCGAAGTTGTTGCGATCGGGCGGGTATAATTGACTGGACTTCACGATGCTGGCGCCAGTCAAACCCTGCAGCCCAGGACCAAGCGCGAGGTTGCTGAGCTTACCGTCTTTCTCGCTTAGAGGAGAGAAGTACTCCCACCGTAGCCCCAGATTCAGTGTCAGATTTGGCTTGTACTTCCAATCATCCTGAGCAAAAAAAGCGAGTGTCCCAGTGCGGAAATGACGCTTTGTGTCCGGCGGGCCACCGGTGCGCGGATCGGCGTCGATCTGGTAAAAGAGCGGAGTGCCGTTGGCGAAGTTGAACAGTCCTCCGAACGTGTAAAGCGGGCGGGCGCCGCCGAGCAAATCATTGTTGTCCTGCTCCTTGCGAAGCTCTCCGCCGAAAGCCCAGGCGTGATTGCCCATAACTTTTCTGAGCGTATCGCGAAACTCGAATGTGTTTTCCGAGAAGACACCGGGCGTTGTCTCGGACCATGGCGCGCCCCATCTGATGCGATCGAAAGGCAGAGTTTCAATTTCGATACGCGGCAGACCGAAGTTCGTATTTGGTGAAGATTGCACCTCGTTGAAGGCAAACTGGGTAATGTTGAAGCGCGCTTCGTTGGTGGTCGTTGACGAGATTGCGCGCGTGTAGCTGATCATCGCAAACAGATTCTTGGGCGTAGAGCGCACATCGCCCATCGGCCGGCTTCGGCCGGCGATATCACTTTGTAGTCCGGCAAACCGCGTGATGTAGCTGCTAAAAGTAAGTGCGTCCTTATCAGTCGGGTTGAGATCAACGCGCGCGTTGTATTGATTTCCGCGACTGGTGTTGGGTGCGGCGATCTGCGCGAACTGAATATCGGGAATATTATCAAACCCTCCCCCTGCCGATCCCACATTGAGGTATTGCCCGGTCGCTCCAGCGGGTGAGCCGATGTCCAGCCCGCCGGAAAGTTGACGGCAATTACCGGCATTAAAGCCAGCCGCGGTGCAGGTGACCGGAATAACGCTGATAGTGCGAGGTTCAACGCCCGGAGCTCCCAGGATACGCGCTGTGATACTGCCTGGACGCACCGCCTGAATCAGGTTTCTGAAGTCAGGTGTCTCTACCCACGCGTTAAAGGTACCGCTGGCATCGCTGCGCAAACCTTCATAGGAAAGGAAGAAGAACGCACGGTTCTTGCCGCTGATAACAGAACGGCCGCCTTCACCAAACCGCGGCAGGTATATCGGACCACCCAGACTGCCGCCGAACTGATTGTAGTGCTGATTATTCCGTACCGTGGGAGCATTATTGACTCCGCCGTACTTGTTAAAGGCGTTCAAGCCCGGGCTGTTATTTTTGAGAAACAAACTGCCATGAAACTGGTTGGTCCCATTCTGTGACACTGTCAAAACCTGCGCGCCTGAGTTACGGCCAAACTCGGCGGAGTAGCTGTTCGCTATCACACGCACTTCTTTCACCGATTCCTGATTCGGCGTTATGACTGCCGCGCCGCCCCAGGTCAAACTGTTTACGCTGGTGCCATCGATCTGAAAGTCATTTGCCGAAACCCGCTGGCCATTGGCGGAGATCTGCGGCTGGTTCTCGGTCTGAAAAATCGATCTATTCGACCCACCCGGTCCTGATTGATTAGGCAGATTTACAGCGCCGCCGCCGCCGCCGCGCGCGAAGTCGCCAAATATTCCGGGAGTTAATCGCGTTAGCTCGTAGGGATCTCGAGCAAATTGCGGCAAAGAGCGGACCTCCTGATTTGTAATTGCCTTATCGACATTTGCGTTCTCTGTTTCCAACACGGTAGCCGTTTCCTGAGTCACGGTAACGGTCGCGGTCACTTCACCGGCTTCGAGCGCAACGTCGATGCCTTGAACTGCTTCGGCATTAACCACAACGTTGTCGAAGACCTTCTGTTTGAATCCGGCCTTTTCCACGGTTAGTTTATATTTGCCCGGCGACAGACCCGATATTCGGTAGAAGCCTTCACCACTCGCTGTGGTCTCCTGCGTCTTACCAGTCTCGGTATTTGTCAGGGTAACTTTAGCTTCGGGCACAAGCCCCCCCGAACTGTCGGTAACCGTGCCTTGAATGCCCGCTTTGAACTGAGCGTTGGCCGCCCCTACCGCAAACATTAGGAAAAGCCCGCAGGTTATGACGCGGACCAAACTGAATGTGGTTCGATTCATTAGAAGGCCCTCCTGAGGCCCGTGGGATCTAACAGTTCTTCCGCAGTAAGCGTCGAGATCGTTGCCGCGACCACCCTCACTGCGCAATCGATCCTCCGAGGGGCAGACTACAAGTTTCCGGGGGATTACCTGAATATCGCTGCCGCATCTTACATCGGGGGAAGGACGTTTGTATATGCGCTAACGCACGGAGGGGGAATTGTTAATAGCACCAAAAAAACTAAAACCTCAATATTTATTTCCCCAGCAGACTCTGTTAAGGTGGGCGCCTCGACTATCGACTAATTTTCTGCGGCCCCCGGGGGTTGCTGGAATGGATGGCCGCTTCAACGGAATGACGGTCACGGCTGCCACCTGCTGCTGCGGTTTACTTTTTTGACGCTCTTATGCCGCCCCCAGCTAGCGATAATGCAATCCGCCAACCTGCGGGAGAGAAATGATCTTGCCTTCTGCTGGCGGTTCGATCTCACGAGGCACTGGGGGCATTCCTTTCTAGCGATTGATGAGGTCGCACTTCATGATAGTAGCTAAAGCGGATCGAGTTGGCGAAGAGTTTCAAGAATGAAAAGCCACGGGCTGTCGCTATCTTGGTAATCGCCGATGCAGCGTTGGAGAAGCCGGCTTCCCGGACAGTTGGATCGCTGTGATGAAGACCGATTATTCCGCTCCTCATTTTGCTTTCATTGACGACTGCTGTATCAGCCACCTGGCCAGATCCCTCGCGGCTTTCGCGTTATCAAACTCAGGCGGCAACTTTCTCCCGTCCACGTACTCGTTGTACAGCCATGGGTCACCGACCGCAAAGACAGTGCCCCTGCCCAACTTCGACACCGCCATAATCACCTCACCGTTATGCTCGAGAGTAGGTCTGGCTGGTGAGATCACAGAGAGAGTGGAAATCTCTTTCAAATAAAGCCGTTTCGCCGTCGTGAAGATGGGATGTGCGTCCGAAGTCAAAACCAGCCCCATCGCAAAATCATTTCCTTGTACGCGGTTGCGACTGTCCTTGTTGAATTGGATGCCGAACTCTTTGGCCAGTTGATTGAAATGGTCGAACTCTGCGTTGCCGACGTCGTTGCCCATTAGTACCAGCACGCCGCCGGATTTGACCCAGGCGGTGATCGCTTTGATGTGCTCTTGCTCGACAAAATTCGGGTGCTCATTCTCTTCTTTAGTGTCAGGGTCAACTATGATGTAGATGTTTGCCCGCTTCAGGTTTGCGGTTGTCGGGGCTTCGTTTAGCGCTTCAGTCGCAACGCCGTAGTTTCTGAACACGTTAGCCCAGAAAGAAAACCCGCTGTTCGGCATCTCTTCCCACTTGTAGTGATATGGAAGGACTCGCCCCGTTGCATCCTTCTTCGTTTCACTGTTGAAGTAATAGTCCAACCAGACCGTCTTGCCGTTGCCGAGAGACAATCCTCTGGCAATCTCCATCTCATTACTCGCCAACAGGAAAGCGCCGACGCCTTTGGGATCGTTAGTTACCACCTTCTCGCTCAGGTAATACTCATAGCTTCCGTCCCGGTAAGGATTTCCGCCGAGCCCGCCAACGCTGACAGTCCCTTTGAGATTGACCTGACCATCTGTTTGAGTCTCGATAAAGCGACTCGTGATTCCCTGATAACCCCTTTCCGCAACTTTGGAATATCGGGCAGGCAAGTAACCCTGTCGAACGGCCCGCGCTAACGCATAAACAAACATGCAGGACCCTGATGCCTCCAGGTAATTACCTTTCGCATTGCCCTTGTCCAGCACCTCGTACCAGAGTCCAGATTTCGGTTCCTGGTAATTCTCGATGGCGACTGCCAGGCGCGTCAGGATTTTCAGCAGCGCCGCCCGCTGAGGATGTTCTTTGGGAAAATATTCGAGCGTATCCACCAGCGCCATGGCATACCATCCCATCGCACGCGCCCAGAAATTAGGGGAACGCCCAGTCGCGGGATCGGCCCAGCGTTGCTGTTTGGATTCATCCCAACCGTGATAAAGAAGACCGGTTTTCGCGTCTCTGGAATGAAGCTCCATCAAGATGAACTGTTTGGCAATGTCGTCGAAGGCATCGTCTTCATGAAACGCGGCGGCGTATTCCGCGTAAAAAGGTTCGCCCATGTAAAGACCGTCCAGCCACATTTGTGACGGGTAGATCTTCTTATGCCAGAAGCCGCCTTCCGAGGTGCGTGGATGTGTCCTTAACTGCTCGCGCAAAAGCGCGGCGGCTTTACGGTATTTTTCCTCGCCAGTTACTTTGTAGAGCAGCAGCAGGTTTCTTCCGAGGAGAATATTGTCGAGATTGTACTCGTCGATTTGATAGGTGCGAATCGTGCCGTCCGCGTTCACAAAATGATCCAGACCCTGGCGGACGTGGTTAAAATACCTGCCGTCGCCGGTTCTGTACCAGATGCCTTCGATGCCCTTCAAGACAAGTCCAAAATCATAGGTCCACTTCGCAGGTGTGCCGGATTCATTTCTTGAGGGATCGCGATAGAGAGCGTTCATCGCGGTCGAGGCCACGCGTTCGGACAAAGGCGAGGTCTGCCCAATTGCCGGCAGCATGCACGTAAGAAAAAGAAATGAAATGACAGCTATTCGAGTCATGGCCTTAAGCGTGATCGTCCTAATCAAAATAGACATCGCCCCAGATCCGAGAGGGCTGCTGCAACCGCCGAGGGGCTTGCGCCTGGGGTTCGCAGACCAATCTTCTGAAGCCAAGCGGGCAATTTCGCATCGAGAATCCTCTCTCAATCAAAATGTCCGAATAGATCACCGGGATGTACGCGTACTCTCCAGAATAGGCCAGCGCCCTTCGCACCTTTCGGCACGGTCAACAATCCCATTCGCATGATGATGATGGAGCACGAGACAGTCGGAGACCTGTTGCGGGAGTTGCGCGCGTTAAGCTCGAACTACACAGTGCCTCCGGATGGCTGCATCAGCTACCAGACTCTCTATCAGGCGCTTGAAGCATTCGAGAAGGATCTGCATCAGCACATTCATCTTGAGAACAACATTCTCTTTCCGCGGGCGATCGAGTTGGAAGGGAGCCTTTGATGCCCATCTCGATTGGACAAAAACTGGAGAGCGATTTTCGCAATCCGTTGGGTTTGCTTAGCGACTGTCATCGCCGCATTGAACGTTTTGATGATGCCGGATCGTCCCACTACTTAGGGCGCGGTAACTCTCGCAAGACTGTCTTCGAGGTACTGAGAATTTTTATCCCTGCGCAACCACCAGCGCCAGTTGCGAGCCAAAACTGAACCAGAGCTTAAATGCACTAACATGCAAACGCGTCGGTCCATGCCGATCACGGATCCCATTCAAACATTTGCGGGTGAGGTTGGACGCAGGTCACTTCGGAAAGCGCCCGCGATATTCACCCGCCACCAAAAACGCTTTGACCATTTCCGCGTTCGCGTAGTTTCCGTTGAAGCTGTCCAGCTTTGTCAGCCAGAAGTTGTAGCCAGAGAAGTCCGTGTCTGGACCGCTATTAGCATCGCGCCGCAAGTAGCCGAAGTATTCCATCAGCACAAACGCTCGATCGAATTCCTGCTGTTGTAGCGTAGAGTTCTCGGCCACGTCGCGTAACGCTTGGCCGCGCGCTGTCGCATCACCTATCGTAGGCGCTCCGCCGAACTCGTTCACTGCCGCCATGCGATCACTGTCTGATGGCGTCACGCCGGCATTCATGAACATCCGGTCAACGAACTCAATCGGACTCAGCGTCGTCGGATAAACCGATGTGAACCGAGCGCGTTGCACGAACTCGGTCATGAACGCCTGCTTGTTAGTTTCCAGCGTCGTCTGCCAACCAGTCTGGTTGACGATCACTCCGTTGCCGATCTCCTGCGTGTCCGGTTTGAACTCGCCGAGTTTCAAAGGCACCGGCGCGTTCGGCATCTCGCCGTAAGCCGCCTGGTAAGTCCGCTCGACCAGGTAACCCGTCTGTTGGAACTCGATCGAGAGGAAGAAAGCCGCCGCCGTGTCAATGCGTTTGACTGCGCGACAGTTGGCGTCCGCGCCACAACTCTCGATGTTGTTGACCCAGAAGTTAAAGCCTGATTCATCCGGTTCGCGACCCAGGAAGTCCAGATACTGTTGACGCACGAAGTACTCAGTCGTGTCGAGAGGATTCAAACCATTGTCGGTCGACGTTGCCACGAAGGTCGCCTCGGTGTGTTGACCGAACTGGCTGAATGAACGTTGCGATGGACTAAACGTGAGGTTTGGGCGTGAAGGCGCCACCGTGTATGCGCCGGTGGTTTCTACGTTGTCAAAGTTATAGCTGCCGTTAGCGTCGGTGATCGTCTTGCGGTTCTGCGTGCCGTTCAATCTGATCACCGCGCCTTCGACTGGATTGCCGTTGCTGTCGGTGATATGGCCGCTGATGTTGCCGTTCGCGGCAGTCGTCGGCCCCGGCAATGCGGCGACGGCGTTAGAATCCAGCGTCACGGCGCCACCTGTCCCAGGCGCTATTCCACCTACCCCAAGATCACCTAGCGCAAAGAGTCTGCCGGTCGTGGTGGCGCTGGTAGTCATGGTAATGGACGCGTTTGCAATAATGTTTCCGCGGAAGATGGTCGAAGTGCCCATAGTCGCAGAAGTGCCGATCTGCCAATACACGTTGGGTCCTCGACCGCCACCGCTCATTTTCACCTGCGAACTGCCGGCGGTCACGAGCGTGGTCCCAATCTGGAAAATGAAGACCGCGTTGTCGTCGCCGCCATCGTTGAGAGTGAGGGTTCCGATCAAACTAGCCGAGGAGCTGAAACAATAGACGCCTGGCGTGAGCGTGAGAGCCCCTCCGGTCCCCAGAATACCGGGCGCGGACAAGTCGTGTCCGGCAGGACAAATTTGCCCTTTGAGATTATTGTAGGCAAGAACGGCATTGAACTGGGCCGGGCCAGCGAGAGATCCCGCGCCCAGGTATACTTGGCCATTCTGTACTACTGCCGGCCCTCCCGGCGGAAATCCAGTCACCGCACTTCCGGGGCTGAGTCCCACATTGCCGGAGATCACGACCGGGCCCGTAGCGGTTATTGTTGAGTAAGCCAGGACAGCAAAGTTCTGCGCGGTGCCCAGCGGTGGCACGCTTTGCGCCAATGCCGGCCGGGACGAGGCCGCGAAAAAGAGCGCGGCGATCATAAGAAAACTAGCGGAGAGATACTTTTTAAGATAATTCATGATGGGTTTCCTTTTTCTAGTTGCTTGCGCTCGAGTTTCATCAGTCGCGGGTGCGCGAGATAAAAAGGAATTGCGCATCCGGGAACGCTGGCCCATTCTCAAAAGCAAATTCCTCAGTTGCCAGCGCGGCTGCCGATCTTTTAGCTTGCGCCGAAAGGCTTCCGCATAAGCTTTGTTGCATTCGCGCCGTTCTCGCCAATCGTGCTCTTTACCGGCAAAACGAGAATTCAAATCAGCAGCACACAGCATTTCTCAAACCTCTTAAGTTGCGACGCAGATGCTGTTGCGACATAGGAATGAGCAACACCGAGGACCCGAGACGCATGCCGCGCCGTTGGGAAGACATGTTGCTGCCTGCGCCGCCGTGGGTGCGATTATTGAACTCACCAACGGCAAGGCCACGATCGCTGTCAGGCCAAGGGTTCGAATTACTTGCCGCCGATTAAGGTGGCCCTTCATTGAAGCCAGCTTCCGTGGAATCTCGACCTGGTCCTCGAGCAACTGCTCGCGCCTTAACTGGCTGATTGCATACCAGACCAATCGCTCATCGATCCGCATGTCAAACTCACCATTGATTTCCTTGCCCAGCCGATCGGTGATTTGTTCGATCGAAGTGCGGCCATCGCAGTACTTCCAAACCAGAGCAGCCGTTCGGTTCAAACAAAGTGTCTTGTCGCGGCTCCGATCGTAGATCAACACCTCGTCTCCAAGCTCCCGAGCGATTACATTCTCCTTGCGTGCCTTCGGAAAGTGTTTCATCTAATCTGCTCCTTCTCTCTGCGTTCGCAGGCCAAGGCTTGGTATGGCTCAAGGCTGGTCGGATTGAGAGACGGGGGAGAAACCAGCTCGCGGCCTAACAAATCTATATCCGTGCTGGCTGGATGCTAGTACAAGTTAAACCGGCAAGTCAATCTTTTTTGCCCCGAGGTAGTGGGATAAATGTGCGGCAGCACACATTTACCCCACTACCTGCCGCGAGGCACTGGTTCAGTTTGAAGTGAGACGTGTTCTCATTCACACTTGGCTTCAGCCAGTTGGGGGGGGAATGCTACCCACTTTCACCGAACCGTTTTAACGGTTTCAAGCGCCAATGTCACTGTAACGAAAAGAGCAAACCGTTGAAACGGTTCTGCGTCTTGATAAGAAGCTGCGTGGCCACCGGGCTGAAGCCGCGATGTGAATGAGAGGTCGGAAATGCAAACTGAACCAGTACCTGCCGCGAAGGAAAGAAATACGGAGTACCGGTGAGCGCGATAGTCTGAACCGTTACAGCATAGTCGCAGCCACATTCGTCTGAAAGCGCGGACTCTCAAATCAGAAACGCCATCCGCAGCGAATTCAAGCCCGCCGGCTTCCCGTTCTACCGTATCTTCATTGTTGGATCGCCGAAGAGGATCCAGGTGCGCCGAACATCGAGGTCGTCGGTAGCAGTTTTACTCTGGCGGCTGGCATCGCCTATCGAGATCGATGGGCCGCTGTAAAGCAATTGAAACATGCGCTGCCCCATCTGGTGCTGCGGGCCGGCAACCGTCAGACCTGAGGAAGCGAAGCTCGCCACGGCGCCGCCGTTCGGTGCTGTCAGCAAAGACTCGCCGATGCAAGGCAGCACCGGATCGGAAAAAAAGCCGTTGAGGCAATCCATCACTACGACGAAGGGCAGCCGGCTGCCGTTTGTCAACGCCATGGCGTCGGTTGAAGTAAAGACGAATCCGGCCCAGACGTCCACATTACCGTGGCCCGAGTAGGTGACCAGCGCCGGCCCTGCGTTGAATTTGCTGATGATATCGTTGCGCTGGGCAGCGTCGGAACCTGCCTGTTGACGATAAACTCTCTGCACGTTCATGCTCGCAGGCAGGCCTTGAATGAGTTGCTCGTCGAATGCTTCAAAATCGTAACCCACCGGATTATCCGCCACCATCATCGCCGATTGTGGATTAGTCGGCGGAGTGAAGTTCACAATCTTGGAAACGACTAGATTTGCTTCCGCCGGCGTGCGCACCGGCAAACGACCTACCGCCAGCTCAGGCACGCCGTCGCCGTCAAAGTCGGCGAGGCTGTCGTCGGAATCGGCTTCCATAAGAGCGGTATCGACATGTTTCGACGGCACCAAATCCCAATCGCCATTCCCCAGATAATTGCGCGGATCATAACTGGCATCGCCGACCAGGAGCAAATACCGCGGTTTCTTCGTCCAGGTTGTATAAGCCAGCGACAGGAAATCCTTAATCGCCTGCGCCGAGTGCGCACCGTAACTGAATTCATCAAAGACCTCTTCCACATTGACGACGGCGACCGCAAAGCCTTGCGCCTGACGTTGGCTAATCAGGGGTGCGAGCGCGGGGATGAAGTCCTTGTAAGAAATGATCAGCAGATCAGCCGCGTTAGTGTTGAGGTTCAAAGTCGAAGGTTGATTCAGTGTGAGCGATGCGGCCTCAGAGAGTTGCGTGTCCGGCAAAGCAATCAGGCGCCGGCCCTTCTTGCCGCGTCGTCCGGCAGGAATCGTGACGGCATAGCCCGTGCCACTGGTTTCGACGATCGGGCGAATTTCCTGCACGGAAGTCAGATCGGACAAGTCGAGCACGCGAATGTTCGGGATGGTGAAGCCGTCCACCCGCGCAGTCTGCGTTGACCTGATACTGAATTGCAGAGAGTTGTTGTCGGCCTTCAGGATATGCGGAAAAGTCAGGCGCACGTAATCAACCAGACTGGTGTCATGGCCTGCGGCTACCGGGAGCAACTTCACGGCGTTGTCGCCTTCAAGCAGCAATGAAACTGAAACCGGGAATGTCTGGACCGCAGATTTCTGGTCGAAGAAAGTAATAGTTCCTATGAATGCGCCGTTGAGAAAGGCGTTGACCTGATGAAACTGAAGCGTGACGCCCTGGAGCGAAACGGTGAGCTCAGCCGTGCCGGCCGACGCCGTATCAGCATTGTGTAGCGTCAGTGTTAGCGGCGCCGGATCACCCGCTATAATATCGCCGTAGAAGTTTTCTGCGTCGCCATTCAAGGCCAGGGCATAATAGATCGTGCGATCTTTCCGCTCGACAGTGTCAATGAAAGCCGGCGCTGGAAGGACACTCATAGTCGCGTGGTTCCAACGCAGAGAACTGGAATGGTAACGACGATGCCTGCGTCGGCGGGATCTCTTTCGGTTAACGGCAATGCCTCGGTGGGCTGAGGGTGCGCGCACGGTCGGGTTGTCCGCCCGCTCCTCTATGAGCTTAGGATTGCGAGTGGTTCCGAACTTCCCATTGGTCCGACTCTTTGCAGGCGTGTCCGCCCGCTCAATACCGCGAACAGTCTTGTATTCGGTTTCCGTGAGGCTTCCGATTGAAGAGTCTCCAATCGACGCGCCGGAGCTGCTGGCGCCGACACTCGTTGCGCTCTCCCTCTCGGCTCGGGTGCTGCCCAACTCAACTTCGGCCGACCGGCCACCAATGTTGCTGCCGGACAACGCTCCGGTCACACTACCAAACCAGGCGAGTGCCGTTTCAGGCGTCGGCTTGGCCGCCGCCGGTTGAGGCGTGGGAGCAGCATCGAGCTGCAACTCGCCAACCCACCCGATGCGCTTTCCCGCTTGCGCGCCGTTAAGTAACCAATAGATCTGTGTGTCCGTCGAAGCTATGTCAAGACCCTGGCCCCAGAACTCGACGTAGTCTGCTGAAGTCAGGGCGCCGGTTTCGCGGCTGACGCGAATGGCAATCTCAGTTGCGTTGACGAACATGCGCAGGTTGCGGGCGTCGCCCGTAGTATCGAAACCCGCGGCCGCCATTTCAGCTTGTGTGATGTGATACCAGCCGGTCGCGCGGACGCCAATCTTCAGCGCCGGCTGGTTGGCTATGGCCCACTGGTCTGTGAGTGTTCCGGCGGGGGCTGCTTCTGCCGAATTTTGACGGAGCAGACTCTCGGCTGTTTCAGGCAACTCGCTTTGAATGGTCGCGGCGCGCGACGCGGCGCCGAGATTGCCCAGCAGTTCTGATTGCGATCGCATCGGCAACACATTGCTCCAAACCGGCGAAACCGGATCGTGGAGCAGGGCTTTGCCACTGACATCGACGTCTTCGAGGTAGTATTGGCAGTCGAGGGTGCCTGCCGGATCAAACCATGAGTAAGAAAAGCCGGCTTGCAGTGGATTTCCCCGACCGGCGATCAAGGCTGAGCCGGCAATGATCCCCGGATTGAGTTGTTCGCGCCGGCCGCTCCGTTCGCGATAAACGTTGAAGCCAAGATTGTCGATCTCAAGTCCGGTGCGCCATTCGATGAGCACGCCGCCATTAGCGGCAGTGGCTCTGACCTGTGTGAGGGCGAGTTGCGCCGCGCCGACTTGCTTTGCATCGCGCAACCTCGATGGCCCGGAAGTGGCAGCCCAAGTCGGAATCAAGGGAGACCAGAAAACCGCAGCCGCCAGGATTGCGCTCACCGCGCGAATTCGAAATGGACAACCGGAAGACATCATCTCACTATGATGCGTGAATTATCTATCGGGAAGTGAGGCTAAGACAACCATAGAGGCTAAGACAACTATAAAGGTGGGTTATGCACGCCAGAGACAAGTCAAGAAGAAGTAATTCAACCTGCTAATTTCGTCACCCAAGATTATTACAGGGCTGGCTGCGGTCAATGATAAGATTCGTCGAAAACTGCTGCGCGAGCGTCACTTCGGTAAATTGAGGTTGTCGTCAATCAGCACATCCGTTGAGACAAGAGTTATTACTACTTTTCCGCGTGCGTGCCCTTCTTCAAAATACCGGATAGCCTCAGGGACCTCACTCAAGCCGTAACACCTGTCGATGACTGGCGTGACCTTTCCGGCCGCCTCAATAAGCCGGCGTCGAGTGCGTTTACGGAAGCCGCGCGGACCTTTATCAAGACTTCATCGTCCGTGGGCGTAGGCTTTTCGATCTCTTCCAACTTGAGAACATCGGGCGAACCGTGGTTGGAATAGACAATGGCTTTCATTAGTTTCGTCTACGAGTTTGCAGAACCTAAGGTTGGACATTGAGCGTCCGCTCACGATTGGGCGTGGGCTGTTAGCTCAAACGCGTGGCGATTGGTATCCTCCCGCTATTCCAGCCTGCGCCTTCCACGCTTCGGCGTTCACGCCGGCCACGAGGAGCCAAACGCCCAGAGTCGCTTCCCCGATGCCGGAGAGCAGAATATAGGGGGACAGATAGTGCGCGAGCGGCGGTGACAGAAAGGTCAGCCAACCCAACGCCATCAGCACGCACAGAATTCGAGGAAGGCCGTGCACGGACGTAGTTTGTGCCGCAAGAAAAGTCACTCACTGCAACGACTTTGCGGCTTCGAGAACCTGTTCCGGCCGCGCCGTCACAAAAAAATTCTCTGTCACCATGCGCCAGCGAACTGTGCCTGAGGAGTCGAGCAGGAACTCAGCCGGACGCGCAATGTCTGCGCCCTTTGCTCCCACGGCTCCTGCGTGAACCAGATCATAGCGGCGAATTGCGTCAAGTTTTGGATCCGAGAGAAAAGTAAAAGTGTATCCAGCTTTTTGAAGCATATAATCGCGAGTTTTCTC
>JBGPWS010000386.1:0-3710 GCA_041492345.1 Pyrinomonadaceae bacterium
ATGGACGGCTTTGGCAAGGTCGAGCCCGAGCCCAACGAGCCGGTTTTTCATTATCCATGGGAGGGGCGTGTACTGGCGATGAGCCGCGCCATCGGCGTCTTCCGCGCCTGGACTATCGAT
Organism: Pyrinomonadaceae bacterium; assembly: GCA_041492345.1. Classification (GTDB taxonomy): domain Bacteria; phylum Acidobacteriota; class Blastocatellia; order Pyrinomonadales; family Pyrinomonadaceae; genus UBA11740. The sequence continues at coordinate 121 of JBGPWS010000386.1, forward strand.
ACGAGCCGCTATGCAATCGAATTGATGTCGCCGTCGATCTATTTAACCCGCCCCTATTACGAGAAATGGTTTCTGCGCAATCAGCGCCTGCTCATTGAGCGCGGGCTCATCGATGCGGACGAGGTCGCCGCCGGACACGCCCTGCGCCCCGCTAAAAGCATGAAGCGCGGCCGGTTCACATTGGCTGATGTGGAAAATGTCACGCGGCGCGGCTCCTACGGACGGCCGGCGCTGGCTCCGGCGCGATTCAAAATCGGCGACCGCGTGCGCACGAAAAACATTCACCCAACGACGCATACGCGTTTGCCGCGTTATGCGCGCGCACATGTCGGAGTGGTCGAGCGCCTGCATGGCGCGTATATCTTTCCCGACTCCGCGGCTGCCGGCAAAGGCGAAGATCCGCAGTGGCTTTACACCGTGCGCTTCGATGCCCAAGAGCTTTGGGGTGCCAATGCGGAGCCAAAGCTGAAAGTTTCCATCGAAGCGTTTGAGCCTTATCTCGAACATGTCTGAATCGTCATCATCCATTGAACCGCAAGCTGCTCGGCGCGCCGCGGAGGCGGTTCCGGGCATTCCGCGCGACGCCAACGGACCGGTCTTCCGCGCGCCATGGGAAGCCCATGCGTTTGCGATGGCGCTAGCGCTACACGAAAAAGGGTTGTTCGCCTGGAGCGAGTGGTCCGCGATGCTTAGCGAGGAGATCAAAAAGGCGCAAGCCGCCGGCGATCCCGACACCGGCGAAACCTACTATCTCCACTGGCTCGCGACCCTCGAACGCATGGTCGCCGAGAAAGGCGCGACCTCGGCGCAGGCGCTGGAGCAACATTTCCAAGCCTGGGAGAACGCGATGCACAGAACGCCTCATGGCAAACCGATTGAACTAAGGGCGGAAGATTTTCGTAGTTGATGGATTGGAATAAAGTGGTGTTGCCGCAAATGAAATAACGAAAGAGCGGCAAGATCATCAACATCTCGTCGTCCACAGCCTACTAGGGTACGCCGAACTTCCTGCACTACGTCGCTTCGAAAGCGGCGCTGATCGGCATGACCCGTTCATTGGCGCGTGAAGTTGGCGAGTTCGGTATTTGTGTTAACGCCATCGCTCCGGGTTTGGTCGAGCACGAAGGGCAGAACGCACCGAAAGCTTTGACCGAACTGCAACTCAAAGAGCGCTCGATCAAGCGCCTGCAAACGCCGAACGATTTGATGGGCACACTGGTATTTCTCGCCTCGCCGGACAGTGACTTCATGACCGGGCAGGCGATAGTGGTGGACGGCTGGAGCGTTTTTCACTAGTATGTTTCCGTCAGAGCACGGTGGTTGTAGTAACTGCGATGCTTGGAATTTCGACCTGTTCCGACCGGCGAACCGGCATTGATTCTGTGGGGCAGTCTGAGCAACGGCATTCGAATCTAGGGAGTGCGGGATAGTGCTTAAAGACAGCACACGAGTGCAGTTCATCGACAAATGGTTCGATGGTGATGAAGCGAAGTCGAACTTCACGAATCACATGTTCACCCGCCTGATTGCGAAGGGGCGTCGGTTCACGTGTGTCGATTTCAAGTATTCGGTTTTTGAAGCGTGCTACCTGCGTAACTGCGTTTTCGATTCCTGTGACTTCACGGGCTGTCGATTTGTTGCCAGCAACCTTTACGGCTCAACATTCCCCGGCTGCAAATTCGACTACGCTATTTTCGAGCGAACGGACATCGACAGTGAGGTGTTGGACACTAGTTGCCCTTCTTTCGAGAACCTAAAGGCGAAGTTCGCCAGAACCTTAAGAATGAACTACCAGCAACTGGGGGATTCGAGTGCGGTAAACAAAGCCATCTCCGTTGAACTCCGAGCTGCAGAGACGCATCTTTACAAAGCCTGGAAATCCAACGAGTCCTACTACAGGAAAAAGTATACCGGCGTTAAGAGGAGCGAGATGTGGGTCAGATGGTTGGGTTTCAAACTGCTGGACTTCATCTGGGGAAACGGCGAAAGCTCGCTCAAACTGGTTCGCACTTTATTACTGATGCTCGTTGCGATGGCTTCGATTGATGTCACAATCTGGCGCAGTTCAGAGCACGTTGGTGTCATACAGGCCCTTGCTTCTGCACCTCAGGTCTTGTTGGGAACGCAGACGCCTGACGGGTTTCCAAGCTGGTATTTGGCACTCGTGGTTGCACTACGGCTGGTTGTGTTCGGGTTCTTCACCTCAATCCTAATCAAGCGATTCAGTCGTCGATAGCGATGCATATCTATGTATTCGGCTCATTATGTCGCGGCGAGATAACTGTTGGATCGGATGTCGACATGCTGGCGCTTGTTGACGGTAAGGACACTCGCTTCGACCCGGACATCTTCTCAATCTATTCCTACAAGCGTCTCGGGGAACTTTGGGCGCAGGGTAATCCCTTCGCATGGCACCTCGCTCTTGAGAGCAGACTGGTGTTTGCATCAGACGGTGGGGACCACATTGCCCAGCTCGGCATGCCGTCGCCGTATCACGATTGTGTAAATGATTGCGTGAAGTTCTACACGTTGTTTCTGGAAGCACGCGAATCATTGATGCGTGACAAACGTGCCATGGTCTTTGATCTGTCGACCATCTTCCTCAGCATTCGTAATATTGCGACGTGTTACTCCTTGGGCGTGTATGGCCGCCCTGATTTTTCGAGGCACTCTGCGATTCGCCTGCCCGACGGAGAAGCAGTCCATATCTCACCTGACGCATATGCGACGATTGAGCGGGCTAGGATTCTCACGACGCGCGGTCATGGCAACTCAATCCGGGAAGCAGATAGCGAGCGAGTAGAGGCTGAGTTGGAATGCATCGCACAATGGATGCTGGACCTAGTGGAGAGGGCAAAAACACATGGGAACACATGAGTTCAACAATCGCATTGAGGCACAAAGGGTCATACTGAAGATCATCAATGCCCAATCATGGCAAACGGAGCAACTCCTAAGCCTCTCAAGAAAAGGTATTGATCGCTGGGTACGCGCAAACCAACTTGATGTTAACAACCGTCTGGTCACGCTACTTCTCGATGCATCCGCTGGCCTGTTTTTCCTTGCGAACAAGAGTCAGGAACAGGTATCCGACGAGTACGTCGCCTTATCCGATCGCATCGCCGGGATATGCAGAGAGATCGAAGACGAACTGGCCACTGCGAGCTAAACTCGCACACACTTCTGGATTCACATGGACCTCGCAAGGCGCAGCTAATCCGTTTCACATTAACCCGTTGATAGCCCGCTGCTTGTCTCTCGGAGGACTCGTGGGTGCTGTCGGTCCTAAACCGGCAGGAGACGGTGTCAAATCTTTACTTGTGACATTCAACATAACTCAATTTGCAGTGTCAAAAGTAAAGATGCGACTCCGATCAATCTCCTATTTCGGGACATGGACCATCGACGATGCCAGCAAAACCATGATCCAGCACGTCGACTTGGCAGACGATGATTACTCTATTGGTGCTTAGCGCGCAGTGGCGACAAGTGATTTGTAATGCCTCGTGCTCGTGATACACTATAGTCACTTCGAGTGGACTATAGGGGGATGCATGGCTCGTACGGTATCAAAGTCTCAATTCAAACCA
>JBGPWS010000341.1:0-4738 GCA_041492345.1 Pyrinomonadaceae bacterium
ACTACGTCATCAAACGGTGTGCGGTTTCAAAAAGCTTAGCAAATGCTCGCTTGACACTGCCCACAACCGGGCATTATCTTCCAATTTCTTTATAGCTCAACCGTCTTCAGTCAAAGCTTTGTGACACTGCCACGGTTGACGTGTGTGAATCGTCGAGACAACAGCTCAGGAGGTCGGTCTAATAATGGCAGTTAAAGTCGGCATCAACGGGTTCGGCCGGATTGGCCGAAACATTTTTCGCACGGCACTGGGCGACAAAGATATAGACTTCGTCGCGGTTAATGACATAACCGATACCAGGACGTTGGCGCACCTGCTGAAATACGATTCGGTGCTGGGGAATCTTGACCATGACATCTCTGCGTCTGAAAACGGAATTAAGGTGGAGGGCGAGGAGTTCAGAGTGTTTTCCGAGCGCGATCCGGCGGTTATTCCCTGGGAGTCCGTTGGCGCCGAAATTGTAATCGAATCGACCGGCCGTTTTACCAAAGCGGAAGACGCAAAGAAGCACCTGCGTGGCAGCGTCAAGAAAGTAATCATTTCAGCGCCGGCCAAGAACGAAGACATCACAATCGTGCTGGGTGTGAATGAGGAGAAGTATGAACCGGGCGCTCATCACGTGATTTCGAATGCCTCCTGCACCACCAACTGCCTGGCGCCGGTCGCCAAGGTCATTCACGAAAAGTTTGGCATCCGCACGGCGCAGATGACGACCATTCACTCGTACACTAATGACCAGCAACTGCTCGATCTGCCGCACAAGGATTTGCGCCGAGCTCGCGCCGCTGCGCTGAACATGATCCCGACTTCTACCGGCGCCGCTAAGGCTGTGGCGCTGGTGCTGCCGGAATTGAAGGGAAAGTTCGACGGCATCAGCGTGCGCGTGCCGACGCCTAATGTGTCGCTGGTCGACGTGGTGATTGACGTCGAAAAGGAAACGAATAGCGAAGAAGTTAACAAAGCTCTGAAGGATGCAGCCAACGGGGAGCTGCGGGGCATTCTCGGATTCTGCGAAGAGCCGCTGGTCTCATCGGACTTCAAGGGCAACTCGAACTCGTCGATCGTTGATGCTGAATACACGAAGGTGATCGGCGGTCACATGATCAAAATACTTTCCTGGTACGATAACGAGTGGGGCTATTCGTGCCGCGTGCGCGACCTGGTGAAGTACATTGCGGGGAAAGGGCTCTAAGCATTGCCAATTGCCGATTTCCGATTGCCAATTTGGAAATCAAAGCGCGGCGAAGTAGCCCGACCGTAGAGGGAGCGCTCAGATTCTAAGAGCGCGGGAAATTGGGCAATTCTTCTAATCGGCAATCGGCAATTCGAAATCGGCAATGACTAAGCTTTCCATCCGCGACCTCGACTTGCAAAGTAAACGCGTCTTCATCCGCGTAGATTTCAACGTTCCCATCAAAGACGGCGCAGTCGAAGACGACACCCGGATCCGCGCCGCAATTCCCACCATTAACTACGCAATCGAACATGGCGCGCGAGTGATCCTGGCGTCGCACCTGGGCCGGCCGAAGGGGCAGCGCGTCGACAAGTACAGCCTGCGTCCGGTGGCGGAACATCTTTCGAAGTTGATTGGGAAGCCGGTAGCGCTTGCCGAGGACTGTGTCGGTGAAGCCGCGCAGGCACGAGTGGATGCTTTGAATGACGGCGAAATCGTGCTGCTCGAAAACCTCCGTTTTCATCCTGAAGAAGAGAAGAACGACGAAGCGTTTGCGCAGCAGCTTGCTTCACTGTGCGAGCTTTATGTCAATGATGCCTTTGGCGCCGCGCATCGCGCGCACGCCTCGACCGTTGGGATCACGAAATTTGTGACGCAGGCCGCGGCGGGTCTCTTGATGGAGAAAGAGCTCGAATATCTCGGGCGCGTCATCAACAATCCCGATCATCCGTTTGTAGCGATCCTCGGCGGAGCCAAAGTCTCCGACAAGATCCCGGTCATTAACGCGCTCATCGATCGAAAGGTAGATAAGCTGCTAATTGGCGGAGCGATGGCTTATACGTTCTTTAAGGCCGAAGGCTTTACCGTCGGAAAGTCTCTGGTTGAAAACGATATGCTGGAGACAGCTCGGCAAATCAAGCAGCGTTGCGAAGGATCGGGTGTGGAGTTGCTGCTGCCGACAGATCACCAGATTGTAGATAGTTACGAGCCGATAAAAGGCGGGCAGGTGCTGGCCAAGACGATCCCGGTCGAGTTCACCAATGCGGGCCACGCGGGCATGGACATTGGCATCGAGACGGTAGCGCTCTTTACAAATGCGTTGAAGGACGCCAAGACGGTTATCTGGAATGGTCCGATGGGCGTCTTTGAAGAGCCGCCATTCAATCAAGGGACGATCGGCATCGCGCACGCGGTTGCCGAAGCCGCAGATCGGGGCGCGATTGTTATCGTAGGTGGCGGCGATTCCGTTGCCGCAGTCACGCAGGCCTGCGTCGCAGATCACATTACGCATATTTCAACCGGCGGCGGCGCGACGCTGGAGTTTCTGGCAGGGAAGGAATTACCGGGAGTAGCGGCATTAAACGATGTCAGTGGTCAGTAGTCAGTTGTTAGTTGTAGCAACCGACTGCCGCATTGAGTAACAACTGACTACTAACAAAACCTATGAGAAAACCCGTAATCGCAGGAAACTGGAAAATGTTTAAGACGGTGGGCGACTCTGTCGCCGCGGCCCTGGCTTTGAAGCCGCTGGTCGCTAACGCGAATCACTGTGAAGTAGTTATAGCGCCAGTCTTCACTGCCCTGAAGAGTGTCGCAGACCGCTTGGAAGGATCAAACATCCGGGTCGCAGGCCAGAACTGTTCGGCTGAACAAAAGGAGGGCGCGTTCACGGGCGAAGTGGCGGCCTTTATGCTGCGCGATGCGGGCTGCTCGCATGTGATTGTCGGACATTCTGAACGGCGGCAGTACTACTTTGAAACTGACGCAATTGTCAGCCGCAAGACTCAGGCCGGTCTCGCTGCGGGATTAACGGTGATCGTTTGCGTGGGCGAGACGCTGGAACAGCGCGATCAGGGAAACGCGGAACGTGTTGTCAGCGGGCAAATGGTTGGTGGATTGAGCGGGTTGACAGCGTCGGATCTCGACCGTATCATCCTTGCTTACGAACCTGTCTGGGCCATCGGGACCGGACGCACCGCGACGCCGGAGCAAGCGCAGGAAATGCACGCGTTTATCCGGCGCGTTTTCGCGGAAAGGCACTCGCCGTCGGCAGCCGCCAGCCTGCGAATTTTGTACGGGGGCTCAGTCAAGCCCGATAACATTGCCGGCCTGATGAAACAGCCGGACATCGATGGTGGACTGGTTGGGGGTGCGAGTTTGAACGCCGAGAGTTTCGCGGAGACTGTTAACTACAAGTAGTCAGTGCTTAGTTGTTAGTGGTCAGTAGTCAGTTGTTTCGCTCTTATCGGAAAATCATGAATCATGATTGAACACGTCGGCACACCGGAAGGTGCCATTAACAACAAACCACTGACCACTGACTATTAACAACTGACAACTAACTGGAGATTGATTTGCTGGCTTATATTTTTTACGGACTGTTTATTTTATCGTGCGTCATTCTGGTCGTGACGGTCTTGCTGCAGCCAGGAAAGTCTGACGCGGGCGCGCTGTTCTCCAGCTCGGTTTCGAGCACGGCGTTCGGACCCCGAGGCACGCAGACGCTGCTATCGAAAATTACGATTGGCGCTGCTGTCGGGTTTATGTTGTTCGCTTTGATACTGTCGCTGCCGGCAATCACCGGCACGCGTTCAGTACTGCAATCGGGCGTTCCTGAGCAGGCGCCGGCGCCGACACCGACTCCCGGCATGACCACGCAGGCGACGCCGGCAGCCCCGGTGGCGGTACCGACCTCGACGATACTGACGCCATCGCCCGCGCCTACGAAGAAGAAGTAACCCGGGCGCTGAAAGCAAATGTCCGACAAACTTCAGTTTGTCGCTCGGTCGCTCGAAGGACGAGCTAAGGCTCATCGGACAACAGACATCCTTCCCATACGAGCCGAAGTGGCGGAACTGGTAGACGCGCACGTTTGAGGGGCGTGTGAGGTAACTCGTGGGGGTTCGAGTCCCCCCTTCGGCACCAACACTATGTTTAAGAGACCGCGCATTTGCGCGGTCTTTCGATTTTTATTGAGGTTTTTGAGCATCGGCTGTTTTACACTGTTTGTACTTTGTACCCGATTTGCCCCTAGTTGTGACTTAGTTGTGACACGAGAATTTGCAGAGAAGTTATCTCACGCTTCTGCTGACCGCGCCGATAGCGAGCAGCGCCGGCACGGGACGCCTGCGAAGGTTTGCTGCGGTGGCCGAGCGATTCGAGAAAGAAGCCATAGGCCTTGGCATCGAGGAACGCAGTGTCGTGCCGTTCCAGAATTCCGTCGGCTCTCTTGGTAAGCGCCGTGATGGCGAAATCGGTTAGACCCTGACCGGTGATAAATTGGGCCAATAGATCACAAATTTCACCAGGAGGAAACAGGGAAGTGAACTCGGAATCGAAACTCAGCAGTGTTGGCATTATCGGTGACTCTCTCGCGATGCAACTGCTTGCTCGTCAGATCGAAACAGCTGCCAGCTGCGATCTAACCGCGGTCGTAACAGGCGAATCGGGAACCGGCAAGGAATTAGTGGCTCGCGCGCTACATCGACAAAGCGCCCGCGCCGGCATGCCATTCATTTCCGTTAACTGCGGCGCCATTACCGAAACTTTGATGGAGGCCGAACT
>JBGPWS010000369.1:0-4008 GCA_041492345.1 Pyrinomonadaceae bacterium
CACCTCCAGTGACTGGACCGCATCGGGCGGTAGTTGCGTGGAAAACATCTTGCTCTGCTGGTCCGAGATCGACTGGTTGTCAATTGAATAAGATGTCTGCGCGTGATCCCCTTGAGGGTGAAAGAATCCGTTTGAGTCAGCGACGATTCCCGGTGCGGCGAGCGTGATCACATCACTCAAGCCCGAGCCCGGCGACCTTACGGGCAATCTGGTAATCAAAGACTGATCGACATCGGTGTGTGCGGTCGAAACATTTTCCAGAACGTCACCAGCGTTGGTGGTGACCGTTACGGTCTCGGTCGCAGTACTCACCGCGAGTGGAACCGTCAATGTAACTGGGACGGACGTACGTATATTTATGCCGCCACTAGCTCCACTAAAGCCTGGCGCTGACACATTGTACACGTAGTTGTTCATTGGTACGTTGTCAAAACGAAACGCGCCGTCAGTTCCTGTGTTGACGGTTCGCCTGTAACCAGTCACGGCATTTTCGATCGTAACAGTAGCGTTCGGCACTACTGCATTGTTGGGATCGGTAACGGTGCCGCTCACGGTCCCTGCGCTCAGCGACTGGCCTAAGACCGCGAAGCTCAAAGCTAACGTTAGAATTATTAGGACTAACGACCGAATTATCGAAAGATTGTATCTATGACTCATTGACATTACCTCCTCAGGTTAATTCCCGAAATTGCAAGCCGGTTTTGCCGCTTCAGAAGGCGCAGTTCACGAAAACTTGCGAAGTCTGGTGCTTCCAGCCTGAATGATCATCGCAGCCGCACAATTGATTGTGGCGAGCTAACGAACGTCAGTGAAATTGTATTAGGAGGTAAGTGGTGGAGCGCGCCCGCGTTTCACAGCTGCGGTCACGGACAAGAAGGAAACTCGATTCGGAGAAACAAATGCTGTAGACGCTGAGGGCGCCAACAGCAACATGGGAGCAAACAGGGCCGTGCTCGATAGTCCTCTGTGAAATTGACAGATCAGGCAATCACGTTGAGCGAGAGGATTACCAGAGGAATCGACGCCGCTGTTGCTAATTACACTGAGGTTAAGCGCTGCCGCCGCAGTCTTGCGGGACGTAATTCCGTGGTGATGCGTCGCTTCGGCGGTCGACCCATAACCGATGAGAAGGATCAGCACCCAAGTCACGACGCGCGACCAACGAGCACGTTGACCACGATGACCCAACGATGGAAGCCGTCCGCGCATATTCTTTTTGGAGACTCCTTAACCGCTAACGAAACTTAGTCTCAGCAGCGTCCTTATGTCAACCATTATTCCTAGATCTGACTCTACGCGAGAGTGGCCTCGGCTCTTCGGGAGGCTCTTCGGGCGGCGCGGCGCTCTACCCACTCGTATACCATCGGCAGCATCACGATCTTGATCGGGCGCGTGACCAGTCCCCCGACCACCACGATCGCCAGCGGCTTCTCGATCTCCGCTCCGGTTCCGGACGAAATGATAAAGGGGATGAGGCTTATGCTGCCTATCAACGCGCTCAACAACTCGGCCCGCAAGCGAACGCTGGCGCCGGTGATCACCGCGTCGTGCAGCTCCATGCCCTTAGCGCGAAGCTTGTTGATGTAAGACACCATCACCATTCCGTTTTGCACCGCAATTCCAAAGACCGCAATGAATCCAACTATCGCGGGAACGCTCAAAGGGAATCCTGAGATCAGCAGGAACGTCGTGCTGCCCACCAGCGCGATCGGGATGTTGAAGATGATCGTCAGCGTGTTACGCAGCGAACTGAAGCAGGCATAGATCAGCACGAACACCAGCAGCAGCGAGATCGGTATGGCAATCAGCAGCCTGCGCGTAGCCTGCTGCGCGTTTTCGAATTGCCCGCCCCAGGTGATGAAGTAGCCGGGCGGAGTCTTGACTTGCTGTGCCACCAGCGCTTGCGCGTCGTGAACGAAGCCGCCGATGTCTCGCCCGGCGACATTGCATTTCACCACCACGCGGCGCAGAGCATTCTCGCGGCTGACCACGGCATCGCCGCTCGAAAGTCGAAACGTCGCCAGTTGGCCCAGCGGCACCGGTCCGCCAACCGGCGCGGCGATCAAAATGTCGCTGAGCTTTTCTACCTGGTTACGGTAGTCCTCTTTCAGCCGCACGAATATCGCAAAGTGGCGTTGGCCTTCGAGCACATCGGTGGCCTCGTCGCCGCCTATGGCAATTTTGGTGACTTCAAGCACATCGGCTATGTTAAGCCCGTAGCGAGCCAGCTTATCGCGATCCAGTGCGATTTCCAGATGCGCCTCGCCCGCGACCTGCTCCACCGCCAGGTCTTTCGCTCCACGAACGTGAGACATGGCATCGCGAATCCCGTCGGCCACCCTGGCGAGCGTGTCCTGGTCTTCGCCGAAAACCTTAACTGCGATCTGCGCATTGATACCCGATAAGAGTTCGTCGTTGCGAGTTTGAATAACCTGTGAAAAGTTGAACTCAACGCCGGGGAAGCCCTCCACCCGACGCCGCATGGCATCAACTAATTCATCCTTCGTCTTCGCGGTCGTCCATTGCTCCTTGGGTTTCAGGCGGAGGTACATTTCATCGTTACTGACACTTTCAGGATCGCCGCCCAACTCAGGGCGGCCGATCTTGGCGACAACAGTCTCAACCTCAGGGAATTCCCGCAACGACTTTTCGATCTGGGACGAGACTTCGATGGCCCGCGTCAGCGAGATGCTGGCAGGCATGGTGGCCCGCACCAGCATATTGCCCTCATCGATCGTGGGCAGAAACTCGCTGCCAAGTATGAATACGTCGGCAACGCTCCACATGAGCAATACAGCAGCAAGGATCAGCGTGAGATAACGGTGGGCGATGGTCCACTTGAGCACCGGAACGTAAATGCCTTTGAAGAACCCGATGATCGGATTGGTGCGAACCTCACCTTGCTTCAGCCGCAACCACAACGCGCACAGCATCGGGGCTATGCAAAGCGCCATTAGCATTGAGCCAATCATCGAGAAGGTGACTGCATAGGCGAGCGGCTTGAACAACTTGCCTTCGACGCCTTGCAGAGTGAAGACAGGCAGAAAGACGGCGATGACTATCAGAATAGCGAAAAACATCGGTCGCCCGATTTCCTGAGCGGCAACTAATATAGCCTCGCGCATTGAATGTTCGCGGTGTTCTTCGAGATGGCGATAAATGTTTTCGACCATCACGACCGTCGCATCAACCATCATTCCGATGCTTATGGCGAGCCCGCCCAGCGAAGTGAGATTGGCTGAAAGGCCCGAATACCACATGAGAATGAAAGCAACCAGCATACAAAACGGTATTGCAGCAGCAGTAATCAGCGAGCCGCGAAAGTCCCCCAGCAGCAACACAAGTATCAACAGCACCAACACCTCGCCTTCGATCAGCGACTTGACCACCGTGTGTACGCTGTTATCGACTAGCTCCGATTGATCGTAATAATCGACGATGCTCACGCCCTCGGGAAGTGCCTTGTTGATCTCGACTACTTTTTCTTTTATCCGCTCGATCACCTCCTTGGTGTTTTCGTTGATTCGTTTCAGGACTATGCCGGTCACGACTTCGCCCTGTCCGTCTTTGGTGACGGCGCCCTGGCGAAGCTCGTTCCCGATTTGAACTTCCGCAACGTCGCTCACGCGAATAGGCGATCCGCCGCGCGAGTCGAGCACGATGTTCTGAATGTCTTCAATGTCCTTGACCAGTCCCAGTCCACGAACGACATACTGCTCGTCTCCATGCTCAATGAAGTTGGCGCCGGTGTTTTGATTGTTGTTCTGAATTGCTTCGAAGAGTGTTTTGAGCGGGATGTTGTAATTGACCAGCGCCTGCTGATCCACAATGACGTGATATTGCTTGACGTCCCCGCCAAAGCTAAGCACGTCGGCGACGCCAGGCACTGTGCGCAGTTGCAGTTTGACAACCCAGTCCTGAATGGTGCGCAGTTCCTGAGTGCTCTTGCCACGACCGACGATCTCGTAAAGATAGATCTGGCCGGTTCCGGTGGTGATGGGTCCCATC
>JBGPWS010000011.1:0-25340 GCA_041492345.1 Pyrinomonadaceae bacterium
GAAGAGACTATTCGCGAAAGAATAGCCTGAGAACCATTGCCAGAACGGAGAGGTTCTGGTCTCATGAAACGGATTAACCTTATTCGCCATTTGGAAGCGCACGGCTGCGAGTTCTTTCGCGAGTCGGAAGGCTCTTATGCTATTGAGGAAATCTAATCCGCCGCTGCTGGAGTGGCTCAATTCGCCAATTATCTATCGGCAGCACGTTGGTATTACCGATCGCATAAGACAGTTATTGCCTGATTACTACTCGCCGGTAGCTTGCTTTCATCACTATCTGAACATGGCCCAGGGAAACTTCAAGGAGTATCTACGAGGTGACATTGTTTGGGTAAAGAAATACTTCTACGTCCTCCGGCCGTTGCTAGCGATCAGATGGATCGAAGAGAGCGACGTAATCGTTCCTATGACACTTGGGGCCCTGATTGAGAAAACGATTCACGACGGCGAACTGAAGGCGACGATTGCCGATTTGATTCATCGGAAACACAATGGTGCTGAACTGGATCGCGGCCCTGCAATCCCTCGTCTCAGTCGATTCATAAAGGATGAACTAGACCCTCTGAGCAAGAAAGACCTGAAAGACCACCGGGCAAAGAGGACAAGCGACAAACTCAACGAGGTCTTTCGCACTTCCCTGATTGAAGCTTGGGATGATGCCTAAATAAAGAACTTTTCAACGGCCTCAACGTCGTCCCTAGGCTTTGACGCTTTGGCAATTCACGGAAACAATCTCATTTGGTAGACTAATTTCAATGAGCACTAGAGCAGACACCGTTCTGGGTACGGCACTGGCGCTTCCGCCAGATGAACGCGCGTGGCTCGCCTCGGAACTGATTGCCAGTCTCGACGAAGGTGAAGATGCTGACGTCGAAGCGGCATGGGCTGTCGAGATTGAGCGACGGATTGCTGAAGTCGAATCGGCCAAAGCGAAAACCGTGAGCTGGGAAGAAGCGCGGGCACGAATCAAGTCGACGCTGGCGAAGTCGTGAAGAAGATTCTTCGGATTCATGAACTCGCCGAGGATGAACTAGCCGACGCGGCGTCGTGGTATGAAACGAAGCAGCCCGGTTTGGGAAGCTCTCTCCTCGAATTGATCGATCAGTCGGTTGAACGAATCCGCTCAGGTGTTCTACCCGGCAGCCCCGTCCCCGGTGTACCGAGGACAAGAGACGCCCGGCGCATTTTGTTGAGACGCTTCCCCTACTCAATTGTGTTCTATGAAAGCGAAGACCAGATTGTAATCATCGCCTTTGCTCACAGTAGTCGGCGACCTGGATATTGGCGTTCTCGGAAACCCTAGTTACGAACTGCTAATTAAATGCGTTTCACTCGCTACGGAAAATTCAACGGCCTCGATGTCTGGTCGCTCAATCTTGGCGACCTGATGGAAGGTCTGTCTGATTCCCTGCTCTCTTCCGGCTACGATAACGACTACTACTGGACGCGCCAGCGAACGCCACAGGACACTTCGCTCGACGCGTTACGGCGCGCGCTGTTACAGGCTTTGATTGATCAGGGGATGCTCAGCGAACATCAGATTCGGCAGATGCTCGACGAGAACGAAGGCAAGTTCGCAGGCTCGCAACTTCAGGAGATGTTGAATCAGTTGATCGAGCGTCTGATTGAAGAGGGTTATCTGACTTTGCATGAAGAGCCGCAGACGTCCGAGCAGCGGCGCGAGATGAGGCGCGGACAAGGAGGGGGCCAAATAGAAGAACCCCTGCCGCGCAACATCAAATTCGAAGTTACTGAGAAGGGTTTGGATTTTCTCGGTTACAAAACGTTGCGGAGTTTGCTGGGGAGCATGGGTAAGAGTTCACTTGGCCGACACGATACGATGCACCTGGCCACTGGTGTCGAAGCGGAAAGCGCCAGCAAGCCTTACGAGTTTGGCGATACGATCAATCTGGACGTGAACGCGACTCTGCTCTCGGCGATCCAACGCGAGGGGCTTTCCGTTCCACTCAATCTGGAATATCGAGATCTGCACGTGCATCAATGCGACTATCAATCGTCATGCGCCACCGTGGTGATGCTTGATTGTTCGCACTCGATGATTCTTTACGGCGAAGATCGCTTTACGCCGGCCAAGAAAGTAGCCCTGGCCCTCGGTCATTTGATCAGGACGCAGTATCCGGGAGATTCGCTGAAGATTGTTTTGTTCCACGACAGCGCGGAAGAGTTGCCGTTGGCGAAACTCGCCACTACGCAGGTTGGGCCCTATCACACGAATACCGCGGAAGGTCTGCGTCTGGCGCGGCGCATTCTGCAAGCGCAACGCAAAGACATGAAGCAGATCGTGATGGTGACGGACGGCAAGCCGACGGCATGTTTTGTGGAAGGCGCCGTCGCTCACACTCGCGGCTTTAACTGGCTCCCGAACGAAGGTAGTACGGCCCGAAGAATTTACAAGAATTCCATGGGCGGCGACCCGTACGTAATGGAAGCCACGTTTCGCGAGGTCCAGGCCTGTCGCAAGGCCGGCATCATGATCAATACCTTCATGCTGGCCAGCGACTATTACCTGGTCGAATTCGTTAAGCAAATGACCGCGATGACAAATGGCAAAGCCTATTTTGCCAACCCGGCCAACCTCTCCCAATTTGTCCTGATTGATTTCCTGCGGCGCCGAACGAGCCGAGTGAAATAGGATCACGAGTCTCCGTTACAGGCGTTTAGAGTACCAACTTCAGTTGGGCTCTTGCTCAACAATAAAACCCGACTGAAGTCGGTACTCCGAAACACTTCTAACCTAAACCGGTCCGCTATGATTTACTGCACTCGAAAGTAATAGCTCGCGACGCTTCCCTTCGATCCACCGTCAACTCGGCTCAACTTAACTTGATAATCACCGGTCTTTAGCAAGCGGGCCGGAACATCAAAATCAATCCCTGCACCCGAGTCGATTGGTTTCAGCGCCTCGGCGCTGAAGACGGATGAACCTTCTTTGGTCACAAGTTCGGCTCGATAAGGCCCCGTTTGATCCGGCTTCCAGACAAGCTGTAGCCGCACAACATCCTGGTCACCTTTCGGGAGATTGAGAGACGGCATCTCACTGGCCTGAAACGATACCGCAGGCGTTAGAGCGACGCTCACGCCTACCGGCGGTGCGGCCGCCCGATCGTGAAGAGGCATCGGTGAGGGAGTAATTTGGTGTTCCGGCATGGACGTGTTGGCCGGATGACCCGCCTCGCGCGGCGCGCTCGGGAAAGGCGAGCGCCGGGGAATTATTCGATTCGTGATTTGTTCGGCGATCCGCGGTTCCTTTATCACCAACCAGGCCGTCCCGAACAGGATTAGGAGTATCAGGACACCGAAGGCGATTCTCCAGGCCGGCCGATCTAATCCAAACAGATACCTCAATCTCTCAGCGACCGTGCCCTTTTCCGACCCCGCCGCTGCATTAGCCGAAAACCGATCGCGCAGAACTTTCGACACCTGCAATTTCTGTTGACGATTGGAAGTTAACAGAAATCTTTGTTCGAAGGATTTCCGGTCATGAGTACTCAAACGCTCGAAGGCATAGTCGTCCGCCAAATCCAATTCTGCCAGGCGCACACGCGCTTCGAGGCCGTCGTCGGTAAACAAGCTCTGCTCGAACAGGGGCTGTTCCAACGCGCTCAACTCGCCGAGCAGAAAGCGACGGATCGTCTCGTCGGAAAACTCTGACGCATTGTCTTTCTCAAAATTTTCGTTGTTACCAGCCATTAGAGCGTTTCCATCTGCATGCAGTGCTCAATGCACGCTTGAAGTTTTTCCCTGATGCGCAGGGCACGCAGTCTCAAGGTACCAAGACTGATGCCAAACTCTTGAGCAATTCGTTTACGCAAATCGATCTTCGCCTGTTTGTCCTCGGCATAGTATCGCTCAATCATTCGCCGCGAATTAGGAGTCAGCTTGTCCAGACATTTCTCCAGACAGCGATGGGTCTTTTCTTTCGCCTCGACATCATCATTGAGTTCCGTGGGGCGCGGCGGCAACGGCCGCTTCAAGTATTCGTGATGCACGTTGTTCATGACGCCCAGGAAATAGATAGCCTTGTCACTGACGTACGAATCCTGGATGTCGACTACGCGGCGCGCCACCCGGTCGATGGTTTCATCCGCCAATTCTTCCGGGCGCGTGCAGCCGCGTGATGCCAGAATTGCCACCAGGCGCCAGCGAATCTTTTCGTAAGTCAGGCCGGCCCGCTCGGGATCAGGATCGAGCCACCTTAGCAGTCGGTCGAATTCATCCTGCCTGAGTATGTGAAGCTTCTTCGCGGGCGACATATCTTTGGAGTGCGGTGGCAAGCGTAGCGCGACACCGCTTTTGTACATTCCAGCCAACACGAGAAACCAAAGCGCCGTCGCCGCTACGCTCTGCCGGCGCACTCCAAAACTTCATCGGAGCATTTGATGAGGGCAACCCGTTAGAGTTGCCCTCACCGAACCAGCATCGTCACGCGCTGGCCATCGCGAGTGGTTCGGTATCCGAGCTACTCCTTGACGATATCGGCGATGGCGACCGTCTTTTCTTCCTTCTGACCCTGGATCTTGACCGTCACCTTACCTGACTTTTCGTCTACGCTGACGACCGTGGCGTCGGTAGCGGCTCCGTTGATCGTGACCTTCACTTTGTCCCCGGCTTTGACCGGTGGTTTGACCGATGAGCTGGGCTCGGGCGACGGCGCAACCGGGGCTGGAGTCGTGGCGGTATTCGTGTTTGGTTTCGGATTGTTCGCGTTTGAGCTGTTTTCAGTGCTGGCGGGTTCGCAAGCCGCGAGCGTCAGCGACAAGAGTACTACTGCAAAAAGTTTCTTCGTCATGATTGTTCTCCATTCGTATGAGCGTCTCCTGCAAAGAGGAGGGCGGTTTCCCTTCTTCGCTGGGTGAATGGGATCAAAGGCCGAAACATTTCATGCAAATGAATTGAGCTTGACGACGCTCGGCTGGTGGGCTGAGAATTGCGCCGGACCCTTAGTCGTTGTCGGTCGGTCGAACCGGGACGTTACTTCCAACTGGTCGAATCAAAGGAGCAAGCGATGAAAACTAGAGCGAGCTTCGCCGGAGAACCCATTCATCCGATGTTGGTGCATTATCCAATCGCCTTGTGGACCACATCGGTGATCACGGACCTGATCTTCTATTTCAATCGGAACAACAGTCTGATTCTGATCTCGAAGTTTCTGATCGCCGCCGGTATAATAGGCGCGATTTTGGCCGCGCTTCCCGGGCTTATCGATTGGCTGACGATTACCGATCCGGTAGCGAAGAAGACGGGCAATTTGCACTTAATCCTAAATGTCATTGCGCTCATTCTCTTTTGCGTCAGCCTTTACTTACGCATGAAGAACTATGGCGCGACGCTGGTGGGCTTTCATCTGAAGATCCCATTCCTGGTTTCCGTCGTCGGCTGGCTGCTGATGGCCATCTCCGCGAGTTTCGGAGGGAAACTGGTTTATGAGCACCGTATGGGAGTGAAAGAAGAGTTACCTTAGACTTGTTTTAGCGAGGATTCGCCTCAAACCAACTAGTCGTAATCTAAGCGGCGACGGCGCCGCCCGTTTTCCAATTGTGATTTATCAGTCCAGGTCAATGTTAACTCGCCCTGCGCTCGGCGCTGAAGTCATAAGTCAGATAGAGCCTTAAAGCACCTTCCTGAACCTCGGCGCGAACGTCTTTGACGCGCGCCTTAACCACGCCACCGCTCGCCTGAACGTTGAGTGAGAGGGCGAGCTGTGAAACCTGCAGCACCTCGAACGGGTTTAACTTTTCGCTGATCGTTTTGCGCACGAACGCCGTGACCAAGCTGCTGATAATTGGCGGCATATCATCAAGCCTTACTTCCTCGACATTTAACTGTCCAAAAACTGTCTGCCTCGCTTGATCGAACGAAAGATCAACGGTGGCTTTGGCCGTCCCTTTGAACTGCATGCACTTCGTCAAGACGCTGTAGCTGCCGGTGAAAGCGAGCGGCGCGGTGATCTTGCCACCGGTGAAGCGTACCCCGGTCTTAACATTGCTGCCTTCCGGATTAAGCACAAGCACATCGCTACATGAATTCTGAAAAGCAGCCGGCTGGATCGGCGTCTGTTCCTGGTTCTGAGAGAGTTTCAGTTGCGGCGGCCCAAGCTGGCGAAAGATGGTACCCAGCAGCGAGTCGAAAAACTTTTCGTCGACGGTAACCGCGACAGTCCCTGACGTATCGCCGCTGCCGTCGGGCGGCCTGAGCGGAATTCCCGGCAAGGTACTGGTCCGCGGCGCGCCCAAAAAATATGCAGTCGCTATCGCTCCCAGTAATAGCCCGCCGATCAGTATTAGAAGATTTCTGGTCATTACTAATGATTCACCGAAACTAGGGCTGCACAGATGCCGCGGGCGATGATGATGCGCTGCCGGCGTTGGCCATCATCGCTTTCAAGATGGCTGCCACCGCACTAGTCAGGGCATCGATTTGCTGGCGCACCTTCTCAGGCGCGACTTGCTCGTATCCCGCGGGAGGTTCGAAAAGCGTCGGAGCGACGTCGGTCTTAATGTCGCGCATCTCTGCCACGACTCGGGCAGCTTTCACTCCCTTAACATCCCCGGAGCTTTCCGCCAACATCTCCGCGCGCAGAGGCAATCCGGTTTCTTTGTCGACGTACACAAACGCTTCGGCCTTTACCTCGCCGGCTTTCGTGTTCGTATTGGTCGATGCGCTGTACCGGTATTTCTCTGCACTGCGGCCGTCCATCGGCCCTTCACCGACGCGCTCGACGCCGCGAATATTTTTGAGATCCTCAACCAGTTGTCCGGGCGTGATGAGTTTATGGAACTGCACGCCGGTGGCTTCCTGCGTCAGTTCGGCATACTGTTTTCGCGCCGGCAGGATCACGTAATGCCGATTGTTGTGATCGAGATAGACTAACGGCGAGCCGTCGGGCAGTTTGAATTCGACGCGGCGGTCGTCGCCGTTTCGGGCCACCTGCACCGCGAGCGATGGAATACCAATCGCCTTGTCGCCGCCTTCAGTTTCAATACTGAAAACCAGCGTCGCGCTGTATTTGTCCGGCTCGCGAGTATTGATCGCGACACCGCGATTATCGCTCTCCGAATTCGCATTGATGTTCGCGGCGCTGGTTTGAGAATTCCCCTGCGTGTTCGCATTTTGATTCGAGTTCGCGTTCGCGTTCGAGTTCGGCGCCGGTTGGCAGGCGCACATTGAAAACAACAGCACCACGCTAAGCGATGTTCCAAACTTTGATAGGTATCTGGAGCTTTGATTTCTTCGCATAACAAACCTCAAAAGAGTGGTCACATGCTGGGCCACTTGTATTAAACGAACTGGAAGGGGAACGACCCAAGCATATCACAGGTCAGTACCGCCCGCGGTAGCGGGTGGGTGTACTAAGTTTTCGAATCGAAGTAGTACGGAGCGAATTCATTTGACACCTGCCCCGGGTTAGCGTAAAAGGCGTTTGCGTTTCAACTTTAGAATAATTGGTGACCCCGATGAAACATTTGCCCCTGATTGTCGCGATGGTCCTGGTAGTCGCGGCTTGTAACCTAACCAACAAATTCAAGAAGACCGATTCCACGAACTCGAATTCGTCCTCGACCTCGTCGTCTGGTAACCCCACCAAGATCGGAGATGATCCGGTCGAGAAAGGCGAGCCGACAGCTGCCCAAACTGCTGCGCTGGCGAATGGTCAGGATGTGAAATGGGATCAGCAGGGAATCACATGGACTCTACCTGCGAACTGGAAAAAGCAAGACGTTCGCAACGAGACGTTGAGCTATGGCGGCGATGGCGCGTTTCTCAGCGTCAACATTTCGACTATGGACGCGAGTTTCCCCGCCGACATCAGTATCAAAGCCATGCATGAAGGCGCGAAGACAAATGTAAAGAACGGTAAGTACGATGAGTTGAAGTGGCTTGAGCTCGATGGAGTGCGCGGTGTCGAGTTTCGTGAGTCAAAGCCCGAAATGGCCGACGACATTCGACGCCTGGAGTGGCAGACTTATCGAACCTACGCAGGCCAAACGCAACTTGTAACTCTTATTCTGTCAACTAACGGCGCCAACTTTCCGAAACATCAGGACGAGCTTTACGCGATTCTTTTTTCAACCAAGCTGGTTCACTAAGCTGCGGGCAGAGAAACCGCGCGCCGTAGCGCGCAGGTAAAGGAATATTAATTACAAGGGCACGAAGAGAACGGCCTGTTCTTTTCGTGCCCTCGTCGTTTCTATCACTGAACCCGCTCGCTACCGCGAGTGGTTCCTTACTGCTGTTTCGCTTAGTCCTTCTTGTCCTTCTTGTCCTTCTTGATGTAATTCCGATGCACCCAGGCGTCGGATTTCGCGCGATCGCGAGTTTCGAAAAACACGTTTTCGTCTGATTCGCGTGTGACCATCTGGACCCGGGACGAAACGTCCTTCTGCTTCTCAGTTCCTTTCGGCGAATCATTAAGGAAGCCCTGGACTGCAGCCGCGGGCGGGGCTTCGAATTTTTCTCCGCGCCGCAGCTCAGCTACCGCCTCGATCGCACTCGCCTGTAGCAGCTTGGGCCAGAGCTTTTTGAAGAGCGAACTGGAAGCATAAACGTCCGCGCTATTAATCTTGCCGTTGATAGCAAACACATAACCAATAACATCGGTCTTGCCGTTGACAATGCCGTTCAAAGCCTTGACGTAGGTATCAGCGCTCGCTTGCACCTCTTTATTTTCCAAAGCCAACTGGAAACTTGTCGGCGACGCGGCGCCATTCACACGCGTGCCGGTGTTGGCGCTGAGCTTGTCCTGGGCCACCGCCACTTGCCGCCAGACTTCACCCTGCGATTCCGCGTTTTTCGCGGCCAACTTCAAGTCGCGGCCGGCCACTACGTTCGCCGAAGAATTAAAGACCGTTACCTGTTCTGAGCCGCGCTGGCTCCAGCGTCCGTTCTCGACGCAGAAGGCCGAAATCGGAATCTTGCCCGAACGCGGCGGCAGGATTAGATCGACCGCCATCATGCGATCCTGCTGGCCGCCTTTTACGATGTCGCCTGACTGCACGTAGACTTCTTCGCTGGAGATATTTTCGATTGAGAGTTCATTGACCGAGCGCGTTTCGCGCACGATTACTTTCTTCTGCACCAGCGCTTCCTGAAGTGTTATGAAGGTCTGCCCCTTGATCCTGTCTTTGCCGTGAATCAAAAACACTGTGAGGTTGCCCTGCGTAAATGGCCCTTCGAGGCGGTACTCGTCCTTTCCCTGCGCGGTCTGTCCCGGATGAACGCCGCCCACGATACCGAGCGGGGCTGCGATCATCAACACCAGCCCGGCCACCAAACCAATCAAATTCGTCTTCATCACTTTTTCTCCCTTCCAGTTTGCCAAGAAATGGCTGTGCGCAACCGGGGAGATCACTTCACACAGCATGAAAACCGAAACTGCCGCCTCCGCGATTAGAACTTGCGGATGCTCTGTGTGAATAGAACGGGGATGGGGAGTCTTCTTGCGCGGTTGGATTGGAAAAGTGCGCCGAGAGGTTGCCGGCGTGAAAGGTTCGGTCAAACTAATCCGGATGAATCGTCGGTGCGTCAGCATGCGGCACGAAGCACTGCCGGCAGCGGGCTTCGTACATGCCGGTGGCGCCGACCGCGACGCGCTCTTCCGATTCAAAGATGCGTTGTGAGTAGTTGGCGGGCTGGCCGCATTTGACGCAGATGGCGTGCGTTTTGGTGATGTATTCGGCGATGGCCAGCAGTTGAGGCATCGGCTCCCAGGGCTTGCCGGTGTAGTCCTGATCCAGACCCGCAATGATCACTCGGACACCGCGCTCAGCTAGTCCGTTGGCGATGGCGATGAGTTCGTTGTCAAAGAATTGAGCTTCGTCGATGCCTACAACTTCCGTGTCCGGTTCGATCCTTGCGCGTATATCTTCCGAAGTCTGTACATTTGCTGATTCATGCCTAATCTCTGAGTGCGAAACGATGTGATCATTAGAAAAGCGCTGATCAATCTCGGGCTTGAAGACCTGGATCTTCTGACGCGCAATCTTCGCGCGGCGCAGACGGCGAATCAGTTCTTCGGATTTGCCGGAGAACATCGAGCCGGCGATGACTTCGATCCAGCCGGCGCTGCGTCGCGCCAACTCCGGACGTTCGCTGCGGTTGTGGACTTCGATATCTTCGGGTTCAACAATTCGCGATGGCATAGCAGCATTCATGGTGTGTTAGCAGTTATGATCGGTTCTCACGAAAGATAAGGGAGATAGAAGGCGCTCCGGTTGTCATGCTTGTAGTGCGATCGACGGTCTTCCTCCAACATCCAGTTTGCCTGACTCACTGTCGCTTATTGTCTCCGCTGGAAATTCTAACATGGTTAGTTGTGGAGATGCAGCACTCAGATCGGTTTCCCAAAACCGCCGCCGCCGGGTGTTTCAATCCGCACCCGATCACCGGCCCGCAAGTCCCAGCTTCCTTTTGAAGAGAGCTCTTCTTTACTTCCATCAACGCGAATTACGAACGCGCGGCCGAGCGCGCCGTCAGCGCCACCTTGCAGTCCGTATGGCGCGCGTTTGCGGCGATCAGAGAGCAGTGACATGCGCGCCGGCGCCAGCACTTCGATCTCGCGCACCGATCCATCGCCGCCTTTGTACTTTCCCTTTCCTCCTGAGCCTTTGCGAATCCGATATTGCCGCACACGCAGCGGATAAGAGTACTCAAGCGCCTCAGCCGGCGTGTTCAGACTGTTCGTCATATGCGTGTGCGTGGCGTTCATGCCGTCGAGCGTTGGCCGCGCGCCCATCCCACCGGCGACGGTTTCATAGTAAGAGAATTCGAAACCTGTTCGCGGATCTATGCCACCAATGGTCAGGTTATTCATCGTCCCCTGGCTGGCTGCGGGAATCCGTCCAGGAATCGCCCGGGCCAGAGCTTTGAAAACCGTATCAACTATTCGTTGCGAGGTTTCAACGTTCCCGCCGGCGACAGATGCGGGATGCCTGGCATTGACGACTGTTCCTTCCGGCGCGATGACTTCGATTGGTTCCATCAGGCCCGCGCTGGCTGGGACGTCGGTATCCACCAGACAACGAAACACATACGAGACAGCCGAAACCGTGATTGCTTCGACCGCGTTCAGCGCGCCGGCCACCTGGGGCGCGCTGCCCGTGAAATCAACTCGGGCGCGGTCGCCTTTGATCGTCACGCGCACCCGAATCGGAATTTCGTTTGCGCTGATCCCGTCATCGTCGAGAGCGTCTTCACCCTGGTAACTACCATCAGGGATCGCGGCAATCGCGCGACTCATCATGCGTGACGAGTAAGAGATCAAGTGTTCAGCATACTGATGCGCTTCCTTTGTCCCACGCCGTTCGACAATCTCAAGCAAACGCGCGGCGCCGGTTTTGAGCGAGCCAATCTGGGCTTCGAAATCCGCTTGCCGCTCTTTACTGCTGCGCACGTTCGCCAGGATCAACTTCATCACGTCGCCGCAAATCTCTCCGCCGCGCACCAGGTGAATCGGTGGAATCCGCACCCCTTCTCCATAAATGTCCGTGGCCAGTCCCATAGAACCCGGCGTCGCGCCGCCGATGTCGGCGTGATGCGCGCGATTGGCGACGTAGAAAAGAGTGGGCGGTGGGCGGTGGGCAGTGGGCAGTTGTTTTCTCTGGCCCCTGCTCACTGCCCACTGCTCACTGCTCACTGGCATCACCAGCGTCACATCCGGCAGATGCGTGCCGCCGGCAAACGGATCGTTAAGCGCGACCACGTCGCCTGGACCGATCTCAACTTCTCTCAGCGCCGCTGCGACCGCCATCGGCATTGAACCGAGATGCACCGGCATGTGATCGCCTTGAGCAATCACGCGGCCGGATGAATCGAACACTGCACAGGAATAATCCCGCCGCTCTTTGATGTTCGGCGAGAACGCAGTGCGCCTCAAGGCGACACCCATCTCTTCTGCGACTGAGGTGTAGAGCGCGCGATAGATTTCCAGCGTGGTTGGGTCGAAGCTCATTTCAATGTCTCAATCGGCGAACAAAGATCCAAGTCGCCCAGTCTCAAAGTCAGGAAGGGGGCTTGCCCCCGCCTCTTTTCGGTTGAGTAGAAACAAGCCCAGCGGGGGCAAGCCCCCTTCCTGACCTTGAGGTTACATAGGCAGACAGCTCCGCTCATCTTGAAGGATTCCCAACCTCAATGATCAAGTTCCCATAGGAATCAATCCCCGCTTTGCACCCCTCCGGAATCAAGGTCGTCGCTGAATATTCAGTGACAATACAGGGTACGCGCAAGCGGGAGCCTGCCATGATTTCTTCTCTGCGATAAACGCCTGCGCGTATTCTCTTTCGTTCGAAAAACGTCTCAACCAAATCTTGCGGCTTTGCAAAACTCTTCGACGCTGAAGCCTTGAGACGCCGGGCCTTCAATTTATCAACCACGCCGATGGATCGCACGCGTGCGCTCACAATCTCAACCACATTGCTTTCCTGAGCGTACCCGTAACGGGCGCAATGGGCGCGATGACAGGCGTCAGCAATGTTTCCACTGGTCTGTTTGATTTGAAGCTCGAACGACTGGCCTTTGTAACGCACCGCCAAAGACCTTTCGTGACGCTGTTTGTTTTCCGGGAAGCCTTCGCGACGCAGATCACCACGGGCCTGCTGCTCGATCTCATCAAATATCCCAGCCAGCTTCGATTCGACACCACGCCCGGCTTCCAGCATTACCGTGCGGCTTTGGTCTTTCACCACATCAGCCGCCAGGACTCCAATCGCGGAAAGCGCGCCCGGCGAAGCCGGAACCAGTATGCGCGGAATGCGCAACGCCCGCGCGAGGTCCACCGCGTGCAAGCCGCCGGCGCCGCCGAAAGGCACCAGCGTAAATTCGCGCGGATCGTTGCCACGCTCGACCGAGACATGCCGCAGGGCGCGCTCCATGTTTGTATTGACCACATCAAGCACGCCGTGCGCGGCGTCGTCCATGCTGACCTTGCGTCGCGCGGCGGTGCTCATTTCGGCAGCCAGTTCGTTGAGAGCTGTTCGGGCTCGTGCGTCATCCAGTTTGAATTCACCGCCCAGCAAACCTGCGCCCGGGAAATGACCGAGCACCACATGTGCATCCGTTACTGTCGGCAGGAGTGACCGGCCATAAGACGCGGGACCCGGATCCGCGCCCGCGGATTCCGGCCCGACCCGCAGCGAACCTCCTTCGTCGACACGCGCGATGGAACCGCCTCCTGCGCCTACGGTGTGAATGTCCATCATCGGCACAGCGACCGGAACGCCGGCGACCGTGGCTTCGTTGGTTAAGCGCATTCCTTCGCGATCGCACAAAGCGACGTCAGTCGACGTGCCGCCCATGTCAAAGGTAATGATGTTTTCAAAGCCGACTGCCCGGCACGCGCGCAAGGCGCCAACTACGCCGCCGGCCGGGCCGGAAAGAATCGTGCGTACCGGTTCATTGGCGGCAGCAGCGGCGGAAATACTTCCGCCGGACGATTGCATCACTCGCAAGCCAAAAGCTGATCTTTGACTTTTGATCTTTGGTCTTTGATTGCTCGCTGATACTCGGCCGGTTTCCTCCTCGGCACTCTCAACCAGACGATTAAGATATCGGCCCATCAACGGTTGCAGATAGGCATTGACCGTGACTGTTGACGTTCGCTCGTACTCACGATATTCGGGAAGGATTTGATGCGAGATTGAAAGCGGCACGCCGAGGGTCGTCAGGGCTTTGGCGATTCTCTGTTCGTGCTGCGGACGAACGAATGAAAACAAAAGTGAGATTGCTATTGACTCGCATTTTGCGCGGCGAAGCTTCTCGACCAACCTGGCGTCGTCGTCGTCGTCAAGCGACTCGAGCACCTCGCCGTCAGCCGAAACACGCTCGCGAGCACCAAACCGCAACTCGCTCGGAACCAGCGGCGACGGCTTCACTGCATTCAAGTTGTAAAGCTCAGGTCGCGCCTGACGCCCAATCTCGATCACATCTTCAAAGCCCGCGGTGGTCACCAGAGCGACCCGCGCGCCGCGTCTTTGCAGCAACGCGTTGGTCCCCACGGTTGTGCCATGCACTACTTCAATTTCAATAAGGAACGAACCGGTTTCTTCCGCGATACGGTGCAGACCTTCAATGATGGCTCGGGAAGGATCATCCGGCGTCGAGGCGAGTTTGAAGATGCGCAGTTCTCTTCCCGCTGCAAAAACAAAATCAGTAAATGTGCCGCCGGTGTCGACACCCGCGCGCACGCGATTAGAAATCCAGGTCTTTTGTGTATATTTCATCCTCTGTTCAGGAAACAGGAGCGCAATGTTGCCACTCGGTAAACCAATCGCGCAAGTACATTTGTGAGCAATTGAAATGCAGAACCGCCTCTCGTTTCTCCGTCCGGTAGATCACGAAGAGTTTTGAAGGAGCGTTTCACCGTCGGACGGGGATTCACCCAGATGAGACCGAAACAAAGGAAGGTTAAATTTCCAAAACCACGGATGCATCCCGGTTGAAGGCCGAGCATAAGGCGTGCTTTAATTCGGCCCTGTTCTTTCATCCCGGCCAGTGGAGTCTCCAATGTCTCGCATTTTGCTCGGCACGATCTCCGGTCTCGTTTTTGGTGCGCTATCTGCCGCTTCAATGATTCCCCTGTCCTTCTCCGATAAGACCGCTGCGTTGACTGGTGCGTTTATCAACCGCTTCGCGATAGGTTTCGTCATCGGCGCGGCGCGTCTGCCCATGCCGTCGTGGGCTCAAGGTCTCATTTTCGGCATCCTGCTGAGCCTTCCAGATGCCATCATCACCAAAGCCTTTGCACCAATTCTTATCTTAGGGGCAATCGGTGGCCTCATCATTGGGATCATTGTCGGCAAGTGGGGCGTGTAATCTCACCAACCTTCAAGCGCGGATAGGTAACGAGTATGGTCAGCAAACTATCTGATGTGAGCGAGATTGTGAAGCAGGCTGTTAATAACCCACGAAAATCCTTTCCCGCAATCATGAAACTAGCCACTAGCGAAGATTGGAAAGAGCGTGAGGTCGCGGCGACTATTCTTGTAGAGGGTAGCAAGAAAAAGCCTGGTGACATTGTCGCAGAAATGATTCTTTGGGCTGACCACGCGAACCCAAACGTTAGAAGAACGGCAAGTGAAGGCTTGAGAGATGTCGCTCGCAAACAGCCGGAGCTTGTATTACCCGTAA
Source organism: Pyrinomonadaceae bacterium (assembly GCA_041492345.1). Classification (GTDB taxonomy): domain Bacteria; phylum Acidobacteriota; class Blastocatellia; order Pyrinomonadales; family Pyrinomonadaceae; genus UBA11740. Next base: position 15,142 of record JBGPWS010000011.1, read on the forward strand.
TCGCAAAGCTAAAAGCCGATCCGAACCTTTACGTCAAAAAGTCGGTCGCCAACGTGTTGAGGAATGCCGGTAATTATCATCCTGAGTTTGTGTTGAGCGTTTGCGCAGACTGGGCTAAGGGGAAGAATGCTGATACCGCCTGGATTATCAAAGACGCATTGAGAAAACTCAAAGCCAAATACCCGGACAAAGTGGAAAAGATAATAGCAACACACTAGCGCAGCACGACCCGGCCGCTCAGTGCATTGACGGAGAGCAAGACTTCACCTATTGTTTGCTCATTCCCGGGGGATGAAAACCATGGACTTCTTGCTTGCATTCAATGACGACGCAGCCCTGGTCGGAAATCTGGAAGGCCGGGTCCGCACCGAAAGACGCCCAACGCACCTCTCATCGCAGGATTGGCAAGTGGGATTGAGCAATAACTACCTCGAACCAGAGCACGGATACAATGAGGAAGGAATGCCGTTTCAGAATATGACGGGAGACTTTCGCTTTGAAAATGGACAGGTGAAAGTTGTCAGGCTCGAGGGCGTGAAGCCGTACGAGACATTCTCTGACGAGGGTTCCGGCCTTTCCGTCAGGGCCGTGTTCCTCTCCCACCTGAATCAGTGGGCTGTCACCGATTGAGGTTCTCCCTCTCCCTCTGGGGTGGGTTGGGGAGAGGGCATGAGCATCGACCCTGCCCCAGCTACGCCCCTCATCCCCGCCCTTCTCCCAACGGGAGAAGGGAGAAACTTCCTTTTTGAAAAACCTCTCAATCACCGTCGTCTACTGTTCCTGGCTTGGATTCGGTAATCACTTCCGTACCCTGTTCGGGCTCTGCTACCGGCTCCTGGTAAGCGAACACCGCATCCTCTTCAAATGACGGCGCCAGGCGCGAGGCCAGGCCCTCGAGAAGCAGACGCACTCGACCCGGACTCTCCTCCAGCGCTGTTAATTCATTTTCAGGATCAAACTGAGACCCGAGGCGAATCAGTTGAGCTGTCGTTTGACGGCAAGATGCGCAAGCGATCAGATGAGAGATCACAGGAGATGATTCAGCTTCTTCGAGTCGACCTTCGACAAAGGCGCAGAGAGCATCCTCGTCGAGGTGTTCTGAAGGGGGCGATTCAGTCGCCAGACGGGCTTTGAGACGCTGGTGGATCATGTAGCGAATGGCCTCCGTCTCTTTGTTTGCTTCTGGTCGCGTCACCGTTTTCGTTACGAGGCTCCTTCAACCTGGTGCTTTCCTGCCTCTTCCTCATTAAAGTTTTCATTTCCCGCAGCGACGCGATCAAGCCTCACGTCTTGCGCCGGATCTTCAGTTGCGATGCTCCGGCAAATCTCGATTTCCGCGGCGTTCAGGCCATGCGTGTCCGCCAATTCGGCGTGGAAACGGTCCGAAACTTTTTGGTAAACCTTCTCCAGCCAACGCATCACGGTTGATTCATGCACTCGGCTGGACGGAGCTGTTTCTCGCCGTTTGGACTGTCGCTGAAACCAACGTCGAATAGGAGATCTGGGCTGCTCAACGATGCGCGCTATCTCGCGGAGCTTCAGGCCCTCTACATGATAGTAAAGGAGCAACAACGTCTCGTGATCGTCAAGAGCCGCCAACGATTGATCTAGAGCGGCAATCGTCGCCGATCTGTAACGGTCGCGCATTATACTCGCCAACATTGTTTCCTCGGTCCCGCGCATTTCGGCGAACCGGCCGTGGGGCTCACGTGCTTCGTCGTTGCCCGACCAGTCTTCCAAAGGAATTTCGGGCTTTCGCCCTCGATACAAATCCACGACGGTATGCAATATGACGGCGCGCAGCCAGCCGCGCAGTGTGCCGCGGCCTGTATAGGTCCTGAACTTTGATTGCCGCACGCCGCCTGAGACCCTGGTTCCGAAGAGCTCGACATAGACCGAATCTATCACCTCATCAGCATCCGTTCCGCCGCGAACCAGATGACGGGCCCAGCGTTCTATGAACGAGCGGTACTGACGATCAAACTCCCACCAGGCGTGTTCGTTGCCTCGGGCGCAAGCCAGCGCCAGGAAGAGATCACGATCCTGGAGCTCGCCAATGAACCGAGAGATCTCGTGAGCGGATGGCACCACGCTTCCCTCTTTGAAACCAATCAAATATTTATTGATGGCCCCGATCACCGCATCTCGAAAGTCTGCCGCTGACAAGCCAAAGTCTGAATGGGCTTTCGCACAATCGGCATAGATCGCATCCAGTTCGGCTGCGCACGAGGTTAGCCTGTCCAGCAATTCTGCTTGAGATGGCCTGGTCACAGCGCGAGCGGGATTATCGATCACAGTAGGCGCATTATATTGACAAAGAGCATTTGTAAACAATCAATATCGGATCCAACCGGCGCGACAGAAGTCATGTGCCCATCGCAGCTGCTGTCTGGGGACGCGCCAAGAGTGGCGTTTTTGCCGAGAAATCCATCAGGACTCAGAAGTGGAAAATCCGGAGAGCTGCAGAACAAGCTCAGCGATCGCAGGAGTACCCTGATTTTGGTAGTAGGAAGCTCTGAACGAGTCAATGCGGGCTTATCGTTCCAAAACCCGCGCAGCGGGTGGAAGCATAAAGTCAGCCTGGGGTGCAGCGAAGCGAAACCCCAGGATACCAAACGGTAAGAAAACCGAGCGCGCGAAGCGTGCGATAGCCCAAAGCCTGCGATTTACTCATGATGAATGGCTGCCGCCCACTTCGCGGGCTCTTCCTTTGTATTCCAGCGATCCTGGGGTTCCGCTCCGCTCCACCCCAGGCTTTGATGCTGTCGCCGCGCTTCGCGGGCTCATAGGGCATCCTTCCGGTTGCACGATTATCCATTACGATGAAGACATTCGGAAACATGAAGTGACCCAGCTTACTTCCAAATACCGGCGACCCATTCTTGATGTCTGGCATCATTCTGTAGAGAGCGTCGATGTCCTGCCAAGATGCTGTGTTTGTTGACGGCTCATCTTTTGAAAGGTCGAGAATCTGCTGGTACTCCTTTCGGAGGTCAGGAAGACTGGCCTTTAATAGAGCGAGGAATTTAGCTTTTGTGTTGCCCGGTTTTGACGAGCGGAGTGCGGTCCATTTTGCGAGACGATCAACTGTTATGGCGAGCCATTCTTCGGTCAGTCCACCGACACGGTTTGTAGTATTCTTGGTTGAGATAATCTGGTGGCCACCTGCTTTGCTGCCACCATTTCAAACCCCGTTCGAGATTTTCGAGCGATAGTTTCATGCTGTCTTCAACCGAGCGGCCAACCAAGTGTATTATTCCACAAATCTGAAATACTTCGGATTCGAGGCTGGGTTGTGTTGCCCTCGCCGGCGGTAATCAGCTTTGCTGCTTACTCGAATCAGGATTTTGGGCGAGCGCGGCTGCCTTTTCTCTGTTGCGTTGAGCGATGGTGTAAAGGATCGTCTTGACTTGAAACGGCGTCAGGTTCGGATACGCCTCCATCATCAAAGCGATGATGCCGACAACGTAAGGGCACGCAAAGCTGTTGCCCGTTAACTGCCGATAGCCCCCTCCGGGCCACGTCGTCTTTACCTCCACGCCCGGCGCGACCAGCTCGATGACTTGCCCGTAGCGATAGCCAAAGTTGAACGGATCACCACCGGCCCTTTTGACCACCGACACTACCGAGGAAGAAAAAATTGAAGGATAGCTCGGGTACGGAAGATTGTTAGCCGCAGACACCACAACGCAACCCGATTGATACGCGCGATCCAACAGATCGTGTAGGGGCGCAAAAAAATCGCGCTTGGTTGTGCCTAAGGAGAGATTGATGACTCGAAACTTCTGTTTGATGGCGTAATCGAGTCCTACCAGGAACATGTCGCCTGAGCCGGAAGCCTTTGGGCCGAGCACTTTCACGCTATAGAGATCAACGTCTGGCGCTATGCTGGTAATGATCCCAGCGCAGGCGGTGCCGTGCCCCGCTTGATCGCCAGAAGTAGAGGGACGGAATTCGATCCGACCATCCTCCGCCACCGCTTCGACCGATTCCTTGACCTTCCCTTTCAAATCCGGATGTTCAGTATCGATGCCGCTGTCAACGACGGCCACGCGGACACCGCGCCCGGTGCGCCCCTTCCAGATCGCCTCTGGCTGGATGGCAGCCCACAGGTCTGCGGTCGTCTCCGTCGCTTCTGCGGCAATGTCAAAAGCCATCTAGCGGTTTCCTTATCACAACTCCACCCTCAAAATCCGAAATTGCTTCCGTCTCCTGATTGCCCCTTCGTGAACCGCGCAATCATCTCCAGCAAATTCCGGCAGAATTCCCGTTCGGCGCCGCCGCGAGTGACAATCTCACGCAAAGAAATCCACAACAGCAAAAGATCGCGATGCTCAGCGGCCGCCGGGCTGCGTTCGAGCCACTCGCGCAGATCACTTTCACGGATCGCCGGAGAAGTCGCTGTCATAGAAGTTTTGATCGAGTAATTGAAGAGAGACTCAACCAGCTGGGCAATTTCGTACGCATCAACAAGCCGAGCTATAGCGTCGGCAAAGCGCGACGCGCTATCCATCTCTGCCGGTGTGAAAGGTGGATACGGCGGATCGCCAGGGCGATTGATGAACTCCAGCACACCGACCATCTCACCATTGGCCTGCAGTGGCGTGGCCAGCACCGTGATTGTCTTGAAACCGGTACGTCGATCTGCTTCTGACCAGAAAGAACCTTCATTGGAGACGTCAGCGACCGCCATCGGTTGGGTTGTCGAAAAGACTAACCCGGCTATGCCTGCTCCCGGCGGCAGACGCAACGCCAACAACTCATCTGAAACCCCGCTGGTTGCAGTAAGAAACTTCAAGCCGCCCTCATCGCCATCGCGCACCAACACGGACGCGACCGCCGAGCCAACCGACCCCGCCGCCAATTGCAAAAGCTCGTCGATAGCACGCTTGAGCGGAACCGTCAGTGAGTCTGAGACATCTATCTGGTTGAAGACCTCACTCATCTTCGCCGCGGAAGACTTGGTCCTCTTGCCGGTTCTTGCTGGGGACTTTTCGCTCTCCTTACCGGGAACTTGTTCGCTCATGTTGTCTCTTTCTCAGGCGTCTGCGATCCTAATAGGTAATAACAAACAAGAAAGAATGCGTCGCACACAAAGTTGGGAGGGCTAGAGCCACTCGACCCTCTCAACCCTCTCAACCATTGGGCCGCGCAACGATGATGGTTCGCGCGACGACGCATTATACAGTTGAGACTAACTCTTGCAAGAGACATTTGCCGGCTTGGATCTTCTGGTTCATTCACTTGAACGCGCCTGGAGCACGGCTGGGTCCGAGCTGTTCGTGGAAGCGAAATCGCTTCCCCGCTTGCCCTCGTTTGATGAGGACGGCTATATTTCGTGCTTTAGACGGGAGTCGAACGGGAGTCACCTAAGAGAAATGAGTGTCGAATCGGAAGTTTCCACTGAACAAACGATTGCACCGCAGGTCCGTGTGGCCGCCGGCCTGGACCTCGCTGCAGGGTTGCAGCGCGCCGGAAAACTGAGCGAAGCAGCAACCGAGTTAGAGAGAGCAATGGCCACGGCCCGAGCCACGCCCTACGAGATTGAGTTTCAAACACGCATTCGACTGGGAATGACGCTGTCGGACGTTTACCTTTCGCTTGATCAGATTCAAGACGCGCGCGATAGGCTGGCAGACGAAGTCGCGTTTGCTGAGAAGATTTCCGAGATCATGCAGGCAACGGGGACGCCGGAGCAAAGACGCGCCGCCACCAGCGGCTATCTGCAAGTACGCGACCGCGCCACCCAATTAGCGCTCATTGGCCAGATGGCTCCTGATATTACAATCAAAACGTGGATTAATGGCGGACCCGTGGCGCTGGAAGCGCTGCGGGGCCGAGTCGTGCTGCTGGAATTCTGGGCGACGTGGTGTAAACCATGTCAAGAGATGTTTCCAAAATTGAAAAAGCTCCATGAGCAAGAGTCCTTGCGCGGTCTGGAAATAACCGCGATTACCCGCCATTACCTTGCCTATGGCGGCACCGACGAATTAATGGCGGAAGAGTTGCAATTGATGCGCGCCATGGTCACCGATCACGGCGTGAGTTTCGCCGTTGGCGTCGCAGAAGACGAGCGCTTGCAAGCAATCTACGGTGCAAACGGGCTCCCCACCGTCGTGCTGATTGATCGTCAGGGCGTGGTGCGCTATGCAGGGCCCGGTGGAGAAGATCCGGGTTTTGACGAGAGCCTGCAACAGTGTCTCAACGAATCAGCTTAGAAACTATTGCTAATGGGCGCAAAAAAGCTTGCCCGTTTACGTCATGGCTGTTAGGATGCGTTCGCTTCCATACTTTGATTTTGTTAAGGCTTTGCTCTGAGCTGGGTGCGGGGAACCTAAAGGCGTGGTTTCGCTGGGTTCTGCGCCCAGTCTGGAGCGAGTTTATCAGATTGAAGTCGAGATCGGGCCAGTCTAGATCGTAATTGCATGTTTACGCACACTGGCTCGGGGCGAATGTGAAAAGGGCCGCGTTGATGAGGCCAACAAGGCTCATTAATCAGGCCGGTTCAACAACTGAGGAATGCATATTCCTCCAGACTTGTTTCAAAGGAGAAACTATAATGGCGATTTTGACTTCAACCCCAGGCTCGGACAATAAGGTAAGCATATATGACGTCCCCGATGGCGTACTTTCTCAGTATGCGATTACGGGCGAAAAGGCAGCGCAGATGTTTCCGGAGAGCAAGAAGACTTCGGGCGCCGAAATTCCTAAGAGCGGCGCGAATGCGGTCAAGGTAGAGAATGCCGAAAGCCTGGGTGAGGTTCAGGCCTACGGCGATATCTGCGTTTGTCGCCAACTTCTTTGCAATGCCTACGGCTGCTGGTGGCATTACTACTATTGCTACTGTTAAGAGCGCTCGATGTTTGGCTGAGCCAGAGCAGCGGTGGCCAAACAGAGTTTTCTGCCGTGGCATTCGTTCACTCGCACGACTAGTGCGGCGAACTATTTAGCGGGCGGGCAAGCATCCAAAACTTGCCCGCCTGCCTCGTTTTGTTTTAGCTTCACTCAGGTTTCTCAAATCTTTACCACTCCCGCGCAGATGAAAGAGGATAACTATGTCGAGTTCCAAGACTCCACCTCCCGGCCCCGGTCAGCCGGTGGGCGGATTGCCGCCTAATGGATTGCCGCCCGATGGCTTGCCACCCGATGCATTGCCGCCCGGGCTACTTCCTGAAGGGCTCGCCGGCGAACCGCCGATGCCTGGCCCAGGCAGCGGCAACATCCGCATGAAGACGATGCCGCGGATGAATGCGCGGCCCTATATTAAGCGTGCCTTCAAACTCCTGGGCGCGCACAAGGCGATGGTGGCCTTGTCGCTGTTCCTTTCCCTGGTAATGTTCTTGCTTCCGTTTGTGGCGGCCGCGGCATTCGGCCCACTAATCAAACTCTTTGCCGAGATAGCAGGCGACGTAGCAAAAAGCGGTAATTGGAACAACGTGTGGAACGTGACCGGGTCCTTCTATGACAAGAGCGCCCAAACCGGCGGGGCCGGATCGTTTTCTTTCATCAAAGACTGGCTCGCGACACCCCTCTCCTTCACCACCATCTTCATTATCTGGACCAGCTCCATAGTGTTCCGCAACGTGCTGGATATCTTTCGCGCCTGGGTGGATGCGATTTTAGAGCAACGAATGCTGACCGGATTGCGACAGAAACTCTACGAACACATTCAATCGCTGTCACTCGATTTCTTCATGGGCGGGCAGACGGGCGCATTGATGCAACGCGTGCTTTCAGAGACCGGCGCCGTGCAGCGACTGCTTACGCAAGTCCTGCTGACGCCTGTGATCGACGCGATCGTGCTGATTATCGTGATCAGTTATTTACTGGCGTTGAGTTGGCAGATGACACTGGTGCTCTTCGTAGCCGCTCCTTTCACGGTGCTGATGTTCCGTTTCACCAGCGGCAAACTGCAGCAGGGCGCGATGGGCATCAACTTGAGTGCACGAGAGTTGGGCTCGGAACTGGAAGAGACCATCAACGGCATCTCTGACATTCAGGTCTTCAACGCACAGCCAAAGCGGAATGATCGGTTCCGTGCAGCCTCGCTCGTCGCAGCCAAAAACACCTCGAGCACAACTGCCTGGATGAGTCTCAGTAACAGCGGTGCGCAAGTACTTATTTCTCTGACCACCGCGCTCATTCTGCTGTCTGCCATTATGTTCGGCCAAAAGTGGGGGCTGACATTTGCGAGCGCGCTGGTCTTTATGCAGATGGCGCCCAACCTGTTCACGCCGGTGCAGAGGCTTATCAGTTCCTACACGATGTACCAATCACTGGTTCCGGGCATCGTCTCAACCTATGAACTGTTCGATACGAAACCAACCGTGGTTGAAAAGCCCGGGGCGACAGCTCTGGGCGAGGTGCACGGCGACATCAGCTTTGAGAATGTGGCCTTTGGCTACTCGCCCACGCAGAAAGTTCTGAACGGCGTTAGTTTTGAGATCAAGGAGGGTGAAACCATCGCCTTTGTTGGTCCGATCGGCTGCGGAAAATCCACGATTCTGAATTTGATTCTGCGCTTCCTCGATCCGCAGCAGGGACGCATTTTGCTGGAAGGCAAAGACATCTCGGATGCGACCCTAAGTTCCCTGCGCGAACAGATCTCGAAGCTTTCGCAGTTTCCCTTCTTTCTCAAGGATACAATTCGAGAGAACGTCGGGCTCGGTAGAGCCGGCGCCACGCAAGCACAGATCGAAGAGGCGTGCAAACTGGCCCACATCCACGACGTCATAGTTGATCCGCAAAGAATGCCGAAGGGCTATGACACAGTAGTCGATGTGCAGGTGCCGTCGGGTGGGCAAAAACGTCTAATCGCTCTGGCGCGCTGCTTGTTGCGCAAGCCGGAGGTGCTCTTGCTGGACGAGCCGACCGAGAACCTGGACGCGGATCAACGCAACCGCTTGATTCAAGTGATCCGAGAATACGCAAACGAGCGAACCTGTCTGGTGATTAGCCATGATCTGAACTTTGTGGCAGCCGTCGCGGACCGGATTCTGGTGATTGATAAAGGGCGACTCGTGGATCAAGGCACGCACGACGAATTGGTCGCGCGCGACGGCCTCTACAAGACGCTCTATGAACTGAAAAATGTCGATCCGGCTCTGTTGCGCAGTCGAGGTGAAGGTGGCGGGGCTCAACGCCAGGCTCCCGGAACGCCGATCGAAGGAATGTCGATGCCCGGAGGAGGAATGCCGCCGGGAATGTCTATGCCGATGTGAAAACTTACCAGTGACAACGTCTAGCAGGCTGCTGAAAAACTGGTTAGCCACAGAGACACGGAGACAGGGAGACGCAGAGAAAGATGAAATCAAAGAGAGGTCAAGTCTATTTGCATTTCTGATCAATTCTGATCTGCATTTTTCTCTGTGCCTCTGTGGCCGATTTCGCCTTTCAGCAACCTGCCAAGCCAAAAAAAGGAGACGACGATGAAACTACAATCCCGACATCAGGCGGCGCTGGGCCTGGTTCTATTGATTGCGTGCGTGCTTGGCTGCAAGTCGACCGGCAGCGCTACCTCTTCGACGACGACCGGCGCTCCAAAGAACACGAACAGCACGACCACCAACGCGCCTGCCCCGCCCCCGGATATCGCGGGCAAGTACAACGTGGCCGGCAGCAATCCTGACGGCGGAGTCTATAAAGGCACACTGGAAATCATTCCGCATGGTGATGTCTACCAGTTTCGCTGGAACGCCGGAACTCAGTACGACGGCGTCGGCGTGGCCAATGGCAGCGTCGTCGCGGTGGCGTTTGCCAACGGACCCAACGGCAAAGGCTGCGGCGTGATTGACTATGCAATCGCGAGCGATGGCGCTCTTGACGGCAAATGGGGCTACTGGGGAGTTAACCAGGCCGGCAGTGAAAAGGCGACGCGGACCAGCGGCTCAGGTCTGGAAGGAGATTACGACGCGACCGGCAAGAATCCCGACGGCAAGGAATACAAAGCGAAGCTAACGGTCGAGCCGGCCGGCAACCTCTATAGATTTGTTTGGAGCAACAACACCGACGGCGTGGGCATCAAGCAGGGCAACAATGTGGCCGTGGGAATTGGCGGCGCGCGCTGCGGATTCGTGGCCTACGAAATTAGGTCCGACGGAACGCTGGACGGAATCTGGGGCGGTTACGGCAGCGATAAGACGGGGACTGAGAAAGCTACCAAACAATAAGAACGCGACCACAGATGAACACGAATAGAC
>JBGPWS010000165.1:0-9798 GCA_041492345.1 Pyrinomonadaceae bacterium
AGTCTGCCTCCGATGTAACAGCCAACCAGCTTGCCAAGACTCGCGATCAAGATCAGTCCGATTGCCAACTCAACAAGGTACAAATGCTTCAGGATGGTCAAGTCAACGCTGAGACCAGCCACGGCGAAGAAAATCGGCGCGAAGAGAGCGATGATCAAGCCGCGTATTTGCTCGTGAATTTGCTTCGTCAGAATCGGCGATTGGCCGACCAGTATGCCGACCACGAAGGCCCCGAGCACCGTGTGCACGCCAATCAATTCCGTGATGATGGACATTAGGCACATGAGCACGAGAATGGCCGAGAGCACCGCGAACTCGATGCGCAGATTGTCATTGGTCCACCGGATAACGTGGGCCACTATTCTCCTGCCGAAGGTGAAACTCAGCGCGAGGAAAATTAACGTGCCGCCAACAGTGAAACTCACGCCTCTCACATTGAGTGTGCCCTCAGCCGCCATGCCGGAGATCATCGCGAGGATGATCCACCCGATAGTGTCGTCGATGATCGCCGAGGCCAGAATCAACTGGCCGATATTCCGGCGCATGAAGTCAACCTCCATGATCACCATCGCTACGATCTTCACCGATGAGATTGAAAGGGCAGTGGCCAGAAACAACGCCGTGACGATCCGCTTCTCGGGCTCCGGGAGCATAGAGTCGGGCAGCATTTCTCCCAGAAACAGACCGCAGGCGAACGGAAAGATAATTCCCGAGAGTGATGAGAATAGCGCCGTACGCCGCATCCGCTTGACGATTGCAAAATCCGTCTCCATGCCGGCAAGCAACAGCAGCATCAGGATGCCTAGCTGCGAGACGGCTTCGATCATCTTTTTTTGTTCCGGTGTGTTTGGAAAGATCGCGTGATGCGCCTGCGGCCAGAGATTTCCCAGCACCGTTGGGCCAAGCAGAATACCGGCAAGCAACTGACCCAGGACGGCCGGCTGGCCGACGCGTTGCATCAACTCTCCCAGCAACCTGCCCACCAGCAGCATCAGTAAGACTTCAGCGACAAAAACGGTCGTCGTCAGATCGGAGTGCGGGAGCTGGCCCCCGATGGCCAGCACGGAAGAGAAGAAGACAAATATGACGTTGTGAGTGATCATCAACATAAAATGCAGCGAGACAGTGTGAGCACCGGAACGAGAAGCTCAAGCTGTTTCATCTTTGTCTTGCGAGCGTGTAGTTTGGCAGCACGCTGAAAGAAGTAAGTCCGACCGCCACGCGATCGCCGGCCTTATACCTGGTCGCATTCGCTTCCGGCTTAGGCCGCGTAACCATAACGGGAACTCCCGTCATTCTTTCGGGGGTGTTGATGGTTACGCGATAAAGCGGGGGCTCGTTCTCTGCTTGCTGCCGGTGCGTAAGATCCAGGCGAACATTCAAACGTTCGTAAGCGCCGACAAAACTGACTTCCTCGATCACGCCATTGGTCAGGCGGCGACACCCTTCAGGTAAATTCGCGTCCCGGCTCAAACACACATCTTCCGGCCGAAACACCAGCTTAACCGACTGCCCTTCATGAAATCTTGTCGTTTCTTTGGCGGCGGGCAAACGCGCGCTGCCGATCTCGACACAGCCCCGGGCAACGACGCCCAGCAACAGATTCGCGGCCCCCAGGAAAGTGGCCACATATTCGGTAGCCGGCTGGTTGTAAACTTCGTGGGGCGTGCCAATCTGTTCCAGATGCCCGTCGTTGAGGACCGCAATGCGATCGCCTAACTCCAGGGCCTCTTCCTGATCGTGCGTGATGAAGACCGACGGCACCTTGACCTGTTTCAATAGCGCTCGGATCTCGCGGCGCAGGCGCACGCGTGTCTGCGCATCGAGCGCGCCAAAAGGTTCGTCGAATAACAGCACCTGCGGCTTGTAAGCGAGCGTGCGCGCGATCGCCACGCGTTGCTGCTGGCCGCCGGAAAGCTGCCAGGGGTATTTCTTGCGGTGTTCTTCCAACCGCACCAGCTTGAGCAGACGGGTGACCGTGTCTTTTCTTTCTTTGCGAGATACGCGGCGGATCTTCAACCCATAGCCGATATTTTTCTCAACGGTCATGCGCGGAAACAGGGCGTAAGCCTGAAAGATCACGCCCACCCCACGCTCGCGCGCCGGAAGATCAGTCACGTCTTTGCCGTGAAGAATAACGCGACCGCTGTCCGGCTGTTCAAGGCCGGCGATGATGCGTAGGATGGTAGTCTTGCCGCTGCCCGAAGCGCCGAGCAGAACCAGCGACTCGCCTTCCGCGACATCGAAGCTGATATCTTCGAGCACCCGCGACTTATTGAAGCGCTTGCTTAGGCCTAGCACGCTTGCGGCAACCCCCGTTCGCTGTTCGCGATCAGGAGCCCAAGACACGTGTTGATCTGTGTCGGCAGCTAATGCCATTTTTGCAATCATGCTTCCTGAGTTTCAAATTCCAGCCAGTCGCGCGCAAAGAAGAGCACGCTGAAAATAACAAACGACAGCAGCGCCAGCACAATTGCGATTGCATTGGCGGCTTCGATCTGTCCTTCATTGAACTTGGCATAGATGTAAAGTGGCGCAGTCTGGGTCCTGCCGGCGAGGTTTCCGGAAACCAGAATGGTCGATCCAAACTCGCCGACCGCGCGTGCGAACGTTAAGAGCGCGCCGGAGACAATCGCCCCGCGCAAACTTGGCAGCGTTACATGCCAGAAGGTCTGCAACCGGGTGGCGCCGATGGTGGCCGATGCTTCTTCCAGAGAGCGGCTCATCGTATCGAACACCGGCTTGATTACGCCGAAAGCCAGCGGGAACGTGACAAAGATGTTCGCCAGAATGATCGCGTAAGGAGTGAACATCACCTGATGATTCTCAGAGAAGAACTTACCGATCATCCCGTACTTTCCCCAGAGCAACAGCAACGCAAACCCGGCGACGGCCGTAGGTATCGCCGTGGGTAGAGAGATGGTAACGATGACCGCATTGCGTCCCCAAAAATCGTAACGCGAAAGCACGTAGGCGGCGAACAGACCGAAAACAACATTGAAGAGCGTGGCCCAAAAACTCGTGACGATTGAAAGCTTGAGTGCAAAGATCGCGTCGGGCGCAACCAGCGCCGACCAGAACGCGCCCAGCCCCTTGCTAGTCCCGAAAATGAAGATCGAGAGCAGCGGCAGCAGCACCAGCGGCAGCATGATGCCGAGCATGACGCCAATACTGACAGGTCGTGCTACGTCGAAACCACGGACGTGCCTGATCGCCGAAATCTTCATCGCCGCTACCGAAATTCGATCACATCGAGTTTAGAGTTGCTAATCTGATCCTGTCAGTACCGGGAGCGGTAGCGACCGGGTCTCCATCCGCGCGACGGACGAGATCGCCGAAAGATAACCCGGTCGCTACCGCTCCCGGTACTGACCTCATCATGCACGCCATCCTCGGCGGCATGGTGCGCGGCCTTACTGCACTCAAGGAAAAGGGCGACACGGCTCTCAACTCTGCTACTTTCTCCTTTGCACCTGATTTCGAAAAACGCCTTCGATCACTTCCGGATAAGCTTTATCCCAGCCGCCGAAATAGTCTACCGTGAAGGGATGCCTGATGGTTGCGAGTTCCTTATTTTCCTGGTTCAGGGCCTCGCTGGTGCTGGAACGGAAATGGAATTTCACGAACGCGCGCTGCGCGTCTTCGCTCCACAGATACTGCATGAAGGCATCGACTACCGGCCGATCAGCGGCCGAGACGTCACGGTCAACGACGACCGCGGGATGCTCGCTCAGAATGGTTGCTTCCGGGATGACGATCTCGGCATCGGCCTTCGCGTTTGATTCTTTCATCAGCAAGGCATCGAGTTCATATGTGACCAGGGCGTCGCCATACCCGCTTTCGAATTGAGTGCGGGCTTCGCGCGCCGAGCCCGGTGTTGAGATGACGTTGCGCCAGACAGCTTGCAGCAGTTGGAGGGCGCGCGAGCGATCAGCTTCCCCGAATTGTTTTTCTGACTTCACTAGTTCCGATCCATAGATAGCCAGGATGGACCACTGCGCGCCGCCGGAGCTGACGGGATCGGGATGGATCAGCTTTATGCCCGGTTTGGCCAGGTCTGAAAAATCATGAATGCCTTTCGGATTTCCCTTGCGCACCAGAATAACAAAAGGCGTTCTGTTGACTATTCCTCTCTGCGGCAGCACGTGCCAGTCCGAGGTCACAAAGCCTTTCTCTTTGAGCCGCTGCGCGTCGCGCTCGATTGAAAGAATCGCCACCTGCGCTTTCACGCCCTGCAGAATCTGGTTGGTGACGGTTTCTGATCCGGCGAACGAGGAGGTGAAGCGCACGTCCAGGCCATGTTCTCTTTTTACTTTGGCTGCGAAAGCTGGATAAATCTCTTTCTCCAATGACTCTTTCATGATTGAGAAGCCGTAGACAGTGATGTTGATGCCGCCTCCGCCTTCAGAAGGAGACTTTGGCAGGCAAGCGTTTATGGCCAACAGTGCGAGGATGGTCAACGCCAGAATTGCGGTCCTATTTCTTGTAACCCACATATGTCACCTCAACAGCGCAGACAGTTTCACTCAAGGGCCCCCGGGGGAGGTGGATTCCTCATTTAGTGTCCGACCGAAATCGCGGACAGCTCAAACGGCTATTCTGACCTTGCTTGATTTTACAGTGGGCACAACTTTAGGATGACTCACTGGGGATCTGCAAGAGGTTTGGGCAGTTTTTCAAACCACGGAGGCTAATTTGTTAGGACGATGGATGCGCGCCCGCGAGATAGCGCATACAAAGCGAGACAACAATCGACTGGTGCGCCCGTTTGCGTGGGGCGTGGAGTTCATCCGCGACCACGTCAACGGCGCCGATCAGCGGGCTGTCTTTCGTGAACATACCGCGCAGGCGATGGCCCGGAGCGAGGATTTTTACGCGCTGCCGGAGATCAACGACTGGCAACTGACCGGTGATGTCTTGACCTGGACCAGCGCCGTCAAAACGCCTTCACCCGAGAATAACATTGCGCGCGCGCGGCTGTTTCCAGCTCGTCGTGAACGCAAGCGAAAGCCGCGCGCCGCCATCGTGGTCTTGCCGCAGTGGAATGCTCAACCTGACAGCCACGTCGAAGCCTGTCGCATCTTCAACGGTCTCGGTATGACTGCGCTGCGCCTGACTTTGCCGTATCACGAGGAGCGCCGGCCGCCGGAGCTGGAACGCGCGGACCACCTGGTCGGCTCGAACATCGGTCGCACGATCCAATCGATGCGCCAAGCGGTTTTGGACACGCGCGCAGCCGTGCGCTGGCTGAAAGATCAGGAATTTGAACGCATCGGTATCCTGGGGACCAGCATCGGCTCCTGCATTGGGTTTTTGACCTTCGCTCATGACTCAGCGATCGACGTCGGCGTTTTCAATCACGTGTCAGGCTATGTGGCCGATGTTGTTTGGCAGGGAATCTCGACACAGCACGTGCGCGCCGGGATCGAAACTGATCTGACGGTCGACGAACTGCGCGAATTCTGGAAGCCGATTAGTCCGGTGCCCTTCATTCCGCGTTTGCGCGATATGAAGCAGCGTCCGATGCGTTTCATCGCCGCCCGCTACGATCTGACTTTTCCGGTCGATCTTACCCGTCAGGTAATTGACGAGGTGAAGGCGCATGGCATCGATCTCGATGTGGTGTGGCTGCCGTGCGGTCACTACACCACTGCTGAGTTGCCCTGGAAGGCAATCGACGCGTGGAAGATCGCGACGTTTTTCAGGAAACATTTGTGATCTCCAAATCGCGAAGCGTGTCAGAAGCCCGACCGTAAGGGAGGGCGCTACGCATTGGATGCCCTCCCTTACGGTCGGGCTTCTGACCCAAGGATAGCTGCTGCGCAGCCAACCCTGGGCTTTGTTATGAAACCGCGTTGCGGTTGGGAATTGACCGTGGCAACTAAAAATTGCACTCGTCTGCTGGCTGAGTTGGAAGAGCTAAAGCGACGCTTTGGTACGGTGCCGCGGCTGCTCGAGCAGAAGCTGCGCGCACTGAGCCATTGCAGATTTGACGATGCGGACGAGCTAATCCGCTTTCACGAAGCCTTACTGTTTGTCCGCGCTTACCCGCCCAACGCGTCAGTCCTCAAACAAGTTGACGCGATCCTGAAGACGTTCGCGCAGCGAGTTTCTCAACTTCGCGATGCGGACGCTGATCTTTCGCCGCTCGACGATCCGGAGGTTTCCGGAATCGACGGAACCAGTGTGACCAGCAACTTCAGCTATGCGATCGTTTGCTGGCTGGTGGCGAAGTATCCCGCACAGATTTCCATCGATTGGGATTGGTTTGACGAAGAAGAACGATTCGGGGCAACTATGCCGCGCTTTCTACCTCTGCTCGAGGAAGACGCAATGGTTGAAGCGCATGTGCCTTGTCGCGATTGGTTGCGCGCCGCAAAAGGCCGCGCGAACGAAGTCGTCTGGTTGATCGAGCGATTTAAGTCTCTGAAAATTTCAGATAAAGCAAAGGCCGAGTTGTATGACTCGCTCAAGATACATGTGACCTGGCAATTTGGCTTTCGCGCCTCGCGCACCGGGATGAAAATCTCGGGGCGTGCGGGTTTTTATCATGATCGGCCGTTGATTCCGCGACGAGATGTCTTGCTGGCGACAGAACTCGCATCGCCGCCAATTCCAGTTCAAAAACTATCACCCGTAGAAGGTGAGAAGATTCTGGATCTGGCGCGGGAAACCTCCGCAGTGAGGTACCGCGAGTTACACGGGTTCACCTTCGGCGACTCGCGACGCGTGCTCAAAGCAAATCTGGGACGCGGCACTGAAGCTTTCGTTATGGGCGTGCCGGCGGAGCACAGACTCCCGCTGCGCGCTTATCACGCCGCTTTGATCTTCAAGAACGGCGTGCCGGTTGGCTATTACGAGGGATTGTCTATTTTTGAGCGGATGGAAAGCGGCTTCAATCTTTACTACACATTTCGCGAAGGTGAGACTGCCTGGCTATACGCGCGCATTTTGCGTCTGATGCGCCAACTGCTGGGCGTCAACGTTTTCTCAATCGATCCATATCAGGTGGGACACGAGAACGAGGAAGGGATCGTGTCGGGAGCGTTCTGGTTTTATCGCAAGCTGGGCTTTCGTCCGGTGCGGCCGGATTTGATGAAGCTAGCGCTATCTGAAGAACGTAAGATGTCCGCCGTTCCGCGCCACCGTACTTCAGCCCGGACTTTGCGAAGACTCGCGGCGGGTCACATGTTATATGAAATGCCCAGCACGAGTGCACGCGAGCGCGCGAGCGACCGGGCGGGCAAATGGGATCGGTTTCAGATCCGCAACGTTGGACTGGCTGTGCAGAAGCGCATGGCCCGCGAGTTCGGCGGCGACGCGCAAAAGTTCCGCGCGCACTCGGTAGACTTCGCTGAGCGTACTTTGGAATTACGATCGCGCAACTGGCCCGCAGCGGAGCTGTCCGCCCTTGAAAATCTGGCGCTCGTGCTCGCAATGATTCCCATAGACTGTTGGGAAACTGCCGACAAGCAACTTGCCGCTCGCATCATCCGGGCGAAAGGAAGCCGCGATGAAGCGCGCTACTTACAGTTCATGCACGGCCACTCGCGCTTGCGGGCGGCGGTAATTCGTTTGGGTTCCTGATGCGTGGGGCTAGATCGGCGCGACGTCCAGCGCCCGAATAAAATCGCGATACAGTTCGTTGTAATGGCGCAGGGAAACCTCGATCGCTTCCGGCAGTTGATCCACATCGGAAGGATTGATGACGAGATTGACGTTGTGCAGGAAGGCAGCGTGCAGGTCCATCGTGCGTACGCCTGAAGTCAAATAAACAAAGAATAGCCGGCGCCGTTCGGACGGCCGCAACAAACGGACTTCGCGCGTGATGAACGCCACGCCCTGCTCGAGTGGGTCGAAATTCGCGTCGAGAATGGTGATGTCCATACGCTCTTCGCGCATCCGTCCCAATCCCTGGGCCATGTTCTCTGCTACGAAAACATCGTAGTCCTGATCAGCCAGTGGGCGCGCAATGACTTCGCGATACGCCGGACTGGCGCAAACCAAAACTTTGCGGCGATCCCAGGCCGGCCGGATCCTGCCGCGGCCAACGGCGGACACACCGTCCGACTGGCGCATGGCGTCAGCCAGAAGTTTCGCGAGGTCGTTTAGTCCCGGCAGTGGGCCACCCTGGTTGACGGAAGCTGCTTCAGACTCTTCACGAGTTGGTCTGAACAGCGGCGCGGTGGCCGGGCGTTCAAAGGGTAAGCGGGTTGGGACCGGGAAGACTTCTGGCGAAGTTGCCGCTTCGGGAGTTACAGGTTCAGCGGAGGCAGCGGATGCCGACTGCACGTTGACACTGGTCTGGCACTTGGGACAGCGAACGGTAAACGGGCGCGACGGAGCCGTGGCTTCGTCCAGTTGCAAACGCGCTTCACATTTCGAGCAGATGAGAACCATGGTTGTCTCTCACGTAACCTGGGTTGGCTTTGAGTTATTCAGTAAGGCTGAACGCGAACGGCTGATGCGATGACTGGTTCGCGACCACGTTTTCCGACTGGCTGCGAATGAAGTCTTCTCCGGAAGTCAGACCCTTGAGCGAAAGCAGAAGGTTGTTCTGATTTGTCGCGAAGCCGATGCCGTCTTCAACCGTGATGACGTTGCGTTCAATCAAATCTTGGATGACGGTGTCAAAGTCCTGCATCCCGTCAAGCTTTCCGTCACGCATCGCGTCGAGCAGTGACTTGCCCTCTGCTTCTCCATTCTCAATGTATTCGCGGGTGCGGGGCGTCGATCTCAAAATCTCGACTGCCGCGATGCGGCCGCGAAAGTCGGCCCGCGGAATCAGACGCTGAGACAGAATGTAACGAAAAGTTTGCGCCAGGCGCGTGCGAATAACCGGTTCTTCATTCTTCGGGTACAGACCAATGATGCGGTCAATCGTCTTTGAGGCGTCGATTGTGTGCAGCGTGGAAAGCACGAGGTGTCCGGTCTCAGCGGCCTCGAGCGCGATCTCAGTTGTTTCGTAATCGCGCATTTCGCCGATCAGAATCACCTTGGGCGATTGGCGCAGGGCGGCGCGCAGGGCCGAGGGAAAGTCTTTCGTATCGTGGCCAACCTCACGCTGATTTATGGTTGAGTTCTTATGCGTGTGCAGGTATTCGATCGGATCTTCGATCGCCACTACATGATAGTGTTTTGATTCGTTGATGACGTCGATGACCGCAGCCAGCGTCGAGCTCTTGCCCGATCCGGTTGGCCCCGTGATCAGGACCAGGCCGTTTCTCAGTTCGGCAATCTCCGCCAGTTGTGGCGGTAAACCCAGAGAACCAAGCGTCGGTATGTCCGTCGGAATAACGCGCATCACGATCGAATACACACCGCGTTGCTGAAAGATGTTGCAGCGAAAACGCGCGCGCGAAGGAAGTGAATAACTAAGGTCGGCAGTACCCGTCTGCACGAGGTGTTCTGCCGCCTCGGAATTCTCCTGCAGCAGCGTCATGGCAATGATTTCGGTTTGATAAGGAGTCAGCTTTTGCAGGCCCAGCGGTTGGACCGGCGTCAGCTTTCCGTTGATCTCGACCTGTGGCAGTTGACCAACTGAAAAGTTGAGGTCGCTGATCTTGTCAGAGACCATTAGCATACGTTCGATGACAGGTGGCAGATCGAAGAAGCTCATGCCAGGCGGCGCTCCATTCTGATTCGAGAGGATTCGAGTTTCCGGGTTAACGTGAGGGTCCGCAGAGACCTGCCGCACGATTCACGGCGAATCCATTCTCGCCGATGGCACAGATAAACGCAAGCAAAAAATGTTCAACTTGTGTTTGATTCGTTGGGCAGAGTCGAGGTCAAGGCTAG
>JBGPWS010000215.1:0-8123 GCA_041492345.1 Pyrinomonadaceae bacterium
CGCGCACCGGTGGAACTACTCGTCAGATTGTTGTAGTTAAAGGCGACAACGGTTTGGGCTACCGTCCCATTATAGTCTACTGTGTTGCCTGTTACTGCGTAACTCACGTTGGTCGCATTGGGAGCAAACGTGCCCGAAATTCCAACTGTTCCCGCCGCGAGCGTTACAGTCGCACCTCCACGATTGCCGCTAATCGTCAGATTGAAATAGTTCAACGCATTCACAGTCTGCGCCGCAGTAGCATCGTAGTCGACAGTCAAATTAGTGAGTGTCTTTGAGCTGATCGAATACTGCGAGTTGAAATCGGGTGTCGCTGCTGTCCTAGTCACTTTCACCGTGCCGCTGCCTGTCAGGGTACCAGTTCCGCTCACCACGACCGCAACCGACGGCGTGAAAGTCACATTGGCAGCAACCGTCAACGTTCCGGAGCTGCTGAAGTTCAAGCTCGACGAAAAGCCACTCGTGTTGTTCAGATTCACGGTGTTGAAGCCGAGCGTAGCTGCGGAGGTGCCGCTGATCGAGGTTGCCGCAGGTGTTGCCGGCGTGTTGAAGTTGAGCGTGCTTGTCGTGACGAATGAAAACGGCGTGGCAGCCGTCGTGTTCACGATCCAGTTCCCGAGGAAGGTGTGCGTCAGCGATGTTCCACCTGCAAAGGTCGCTGACCCGGAAATAGTGAAATCACCATTCACCGTGAGAGCGCCACCTGCAGTTTTCGCGTTGGTATTGGAGAGAATGAGATGGTGATAGGTCGTAGCCTTGATTGTCTGTGTGCCGGCAAAACCATAGTTGATCGTGTTGCCGACAGCAGTCGCAGTAAGATTCGTGAGACCCACTGCACCTGTAAAATTGATATTAAGCGTGCCGGTAGCGCCGTTGGTCAATGTGCCCGCTCCGGCGAGCGCCGTAGTAACGGTCAGGGTTCCGTTGTTCTGATAGGTTCCACTGACCGTTACGCTCGGAATTGAGAGTGTGCCGCCGATTGTTTTGCCGGCTCCACTGAAGGTATGGACACCAGTTCCAGCGTTAAATGTCCCTGAATTGGAAATACTTCCGGGTAATGTTAGTGTCGCATTTGCCGCCGTGTTATTCCACGTTCCCCCGCCGTTCACTGTGACATCACCATTAAAGGCTTTGGCGCCAGTAGCGGAAGATATTGTCAGGGTTCCCGTGACGCTCGTGGCGCCGCTTACGGTGAGCGCGAACGCTGCAGCGGTGAAGGTTGTTCCCGTTCCAATGTTGAGATTTCCGCCAATCGTGAGACCGACAACGGTAGCGGTGGTGGCAGTACCATTCAACGTCAAATTTCCATTTATTGCGGTGGTGGTGGCAGTGAGAGTTTTTGCGCCACTGCCGCTGAGTGTCAGGTGGTGATACGTGGCGGTTGCTTTAACAGTCTGGGCGGCGCCGTTGTAGTTCACCGTATTCCCGTTCGCTGACGCCGTCAGCGTGCCCGTCGTCAGCAATGGCCCTGCAATGTTCAATACACCGGTGGTTCCCTGGGTCCACGTTGATCCAGCGACCGTACCTGTGATGCCACCGGCGGTGGCTGTCGTGACGGTGCCGTTGTTTGTAACGGTGATGGCGCCTTGGACTCTAATCGTTCCCGAGAACGAAAGATTCGCTGTCGAGAGAATCGTATGCGCGGCACTAATCGTCAGTTGTGCCGTGTTCGTAATCGATCCGGTGCCATCGATGTTGGTGCCGGCGCCGCTCAGAGTAATTGCGCCGGTGCCGCTAAGCGTTCCGTTCACTACCAGGTTTCCAGAAACTCCCAGCGTACGGATGCCTGTTGCCAAGACACCCGTCGCGTTGACCGTGAGGCCCGTGATGGTAGTGTTAGCGGTCAAAGTTACCGTATGTCCCGCAGCAATAACTGCGTTATCCGTTGCCACGGGAGCAACGCCGCCCACCCAAGTACCGCCGGCATTCCAGTTTCCTGTTGCCGCCGAAGTGATCGTTGCTGCCCTTGCGTCACTGCTCAAGACAACACAAAGAACTGCGAGCGGCATACACGCCAACAGAACTGAGCGCAATATTTTGGACAGCCCCTTCACCTTGTACTATCAACCTTTTTTACTAGCCAGGTATTTCCTTGAGAGTCTGGAAGGTTAACGTTCGCAACCTACACACATTTGGTTCTTCCTGGACTGTATCTTACCGGTTTTTCTCTTTGCTCTCGTTCTGATCGCTGGTGCTCGGAGCGAGGCCCGCTTTCGACGTGCCGAACAAATCGAAAAGATTCGAGAGCTTAGAAGAAATCGCAAAGTAAAAACCGCGCCGAGTTGGCAACGACGCGCCGGCAGGTTCTTGAGCTGAGGTGAAGTTATATCCCACTCCCAGGCGCACGTCGGGAAGCACCCAGAACCCGGCTTCGGTCGCGTACACTGTGCGCATCGTGCGCGATGATGGCTGAAACAGCATGCGTGTCTCAAACGCCCAATCCAGCCGGCGCGTTACCAGATACTGCGCGCGTGCCTGAGTCAGAAACGTCAGCGTCGAAACAAAGGGAAGTTCGGGCTGGCCGTTAGCGCTAAGATGCAGTGCAAATCGTCCGTAGAGTTCCAGGCGTTTCGTCAGTTGATTGTACCCATCGACGGAAAGCGAATCGATGCGATCCCTCGTCGGTCTAACGGAGGTTGCGTCTTGAATCAGTGAGCGATGCGTGTAGCTGAAGAGCAGGCCGACGCGATCCGACTTCACCGGGCGTATCGCCAGTGCGGCCGTCCCTTCCAGCGACGAGTTGCTCTTGCCGCCAAAGGCGCCGCGCGACCACTGAACTCGCGCCAGTGCAGTAATGCCTTCGCGTAGTTTGCCCGCGGCCCCGGCGGCGATGACCTGACCGACGCCGCCGCGATCGCGATATTCATAACGCGCCGATGCACGAAAATCTGAGTTGGGCTGCCAGCCAAAACCGAACGCCGCGCTGTTGAAGCTCTTATTCGGACCCGTCAGATGGAAGCCTCGTTCGAAGCCCAGCTCAAGCGACAGCTCCTTAGTTACCGGCAGGCGATCCTGCAAACCAATCACGGCAAAACTGTCGGTGCCGTTAATTCCGTTTTCGAGTTGATACCGACCCGTCATCGAAGTGTACTTGCCAAAGCGCGTCTCGACACCGAAGGCCGTTTCCCGTCGCGAAGTAACCTGGGCGAAGCCGGTGCCAGAATAATCACCAATCGGTGTAATTGGCGCGGCGGCAAGCCTTTGCGTAAAGAAAAGCTTCGTCAGAGCGCTGACCTGATAAGTAGCACCCAACGTCGTCTGGGTCGGATAGGTTGGATCCGCGGCGCTCAAGTTCTGCTCACGCTTGACCGAAAATTGAAGCTTGTCGGTGAGGTGCACGTCGGCGCCCGCGGTGACCAGGTTCGAATCAGTACTCTTGTCGTTAAGGTCATCAGTGAAAGCCCGATGATCAAAGCCGAGATGAAATTTGATGCGCTCGTTCAGAATTTGGTCCCAGGCGGCCGAGTAAGTCAGACGCCCGTTATTCACATTCACGGTCTCATTGCGTTCGCTGGTCACGCCGAAATGCAGCGTAGAGTTTGCCCGCGGTTTCATTTCCAAAGTTACTTCGCCGCGACGCGAACCCGGCGTAACTGTTCCGCCGAAAGGATTGAAGAAGCCGGCCGACGCATTTACAAAACGCGCCCGAAGAGTGGAGCCGTAGAACGGTAGCGGTTGCGTCAGGCTGAGCTGATACGCGTTGCCATCATGCTTCGCGTCGTTCGCGCCGAAGCCATTGCCGCTTCCCATTATCTCGCCCTGGCTACGCGCCCAGGCAAGTTGGAGGGCGCCGCCGCGCGGCAAAGTCTTTTCGGCGTCAAAGCCTCCCAGCAGAAAGTCGCCCTGGTCCGACTGCCTTTGCAGCACGGCCGACAGACCAAGCTTTAAGCCGATGCCCTTGAAATTCTTTCGCGCGCGCGCGGTGTAAACAGCAGAGTTCAAGCTGGCGGCACGATGTTCGTACGTTACAACAACCTGTGTGAGGTTGAGTGCGATGTCGAACGTCGAGATATACCGCATGAAGAACATCCGGCCCGTCATCGCATCGAGATTGTAGTCAACGGAACGCGCCAGTGTTTCGTGCGAGATGATAACTTCGGGATTGCGCCGATCGCGTACTTCGAGCACGACGTTTTCCGATCCCGGCAGAATCTCGGCATTCGACAGCTGCAGAATTCCGAGCGCGCCGGCAGGAAAGACATCGCGCGCAAACACCGTGTCGGGTCGCGCGCCGGTGATCGTTACAAAGTCGCCCTGCGAATTTTCGAGATGGGCTTTTACGCCGGTAAGTTTTCTCGCGTAACCGGCCAGCGGCGCTTCCATGTCCGCTTCGAAGTCTCCGAACATCGCATAAGACCGTTTGTGATCGATGCGTGCATAGAGCTTTGAGTTTGATTGCGCGGCTTCGTATCGCGTGGAAGAGTCACCGAACAGCGGGTACGCGCGATCGAGCGGATCAAGCTGAAAGATCCGATCGCGTCCGGCGGTGCGATTGATTGGACGCTGCGAATCATACGAGAGAGTCAGCATGTTATCGCCGGGGAGTGGCCCGCTGTAGAAAAAGCTCAGACGGCGGCGGAAGTTGCCTTGTTCATCACGCAATGCGACTTCGGGAATGCTCTTGCCAAAACTCATTTCAGCAAAGCCAACCAGAATTGTTGGCCGCATTTCCGAAGTTATCCGCACTTGTTCGTTGGCCTCGATCTCTCCGGTCTGCGCGTGCAGGCGCGCGTTACCCGGCGTTCCGGAACTCGTCAGCTTAAGTACGGCCTCGCCGCCTTCGAGCTGGACCACCAGTTGTCCGCCGACCTGACTGGCCTGAACCACGAGCGGCGCCGCCGCGTTTGTCGCTAACGTCGACGGCTGCGCATCCGATTTGTCGGAGAGGCGCATCAACTGCCCGAGTGATGTCTCGATACCGACTTGCCCATCAAGCGCAGGATTGCCCCATTGATCCAGGGCCTTCACGTGCACCGTAGTAAAATCATTGCCGCCAGATTGGATTTCCGCCTTTTCCGAAACGATCTGGAGTCGACGCGCGGGACCACGGCCCACGACCGTTATTTCTTCGGTTCGGCCGGCTGCTCCGTCGGGGCTTATCGCCGTGCAGCGAATTCGATTTGGACCGGGCTTCACGTTTATTCCGACAAAAGTAAACGTTGACACCTGGTTCTTGTGATCCAGGCTGCGCACACCGATGTTCTTTTCCGAAACCTGATCGCCGTTGATTTCCAGCTTGACCGTCCAGTTCAAAGCAACGCGCACTTCGACTTGCAGGCCGGGCGACATTGAGACTGAGTTCGGCGCGGGAGAGAGTATCCGCACTTCACCAGGCGCGATCGCTTCGACAGTCTCAGTCGAGGTCATCTCATAAGTGCCGGGCGCCATGATGCGCGAAGCGTCAGCCTTTGGCGTTGATGGTGAATTCGGTGTCGGCGTCGACTGCGGCGCGAGAGCGCTAGTTGCGCTCGGGATGTCACCCTGCGGAACTTCGCCGGGCTGCGTCAAAGCCTGGGTCGTGACTTCATCGTTTTGGTTTTTCTGGCTGGCGAGCTTCAGCCTCTTTGTGTCTACCAATGCAAAGTTTTGCCGCAGTAGCGCGCCACCACCGATCGGTGTCCGCAGCAGCCGCGTCCAGCTCTTGCCTGACTCCGTGCCGCCATCAGTCAACGCATAGCGTTTCGGTATGCTGATCGGATCGAGCGAGATCACTTGCGGGCCATCGCCGAGCGAAGGAAAGTTGTAGAGGCCCGCCGAATCGGTGATCACCGATTGGCCATTACTCAAATATAGTCGCGCTCCGGGAACAGGCCGGTCACTTTCGTCAAACTGTCCGTTGCCGTTCGTGTCGACAAAGACGCGACCGACCAGAACCTGGCGCGTCGAAAAAATTCCGGCGGACACAAAGACGGTAGCTCGCGCCGGCGCACTCTGAATTTTCTCTCCCGAAGGGAAAACTGCGGAAGCGATCGCCAGATTTTCCTGATCGCCTTCGCGAGCATTCGCGCCCACGCGCACGCGATACAACAGCCGCGCAGTCGCGCCGTGGGGAATCTCGCTGATTCGAAACAGCAAGTCGTTGCCCTGAATTTCCGGTTCGATCGATTGATCGGCAGCGGAACCAAGACTAAGCAGCGCCGATCCGGTGGCGTAATGGAAAGAAGCCGGCAAACGATCGTTGACGACCACGTCATTCAGGTTCGCGGCAGTCGGATTGTGGACTTCGATGCGGTAAGTGATGGTATCGCCAATCTCAGCGCGCGCGCGATCGGCTGATTTCACAATCTGTAAACCCACGGGCTCGAACATCGGGACATTCAGCGCGAGGGCCGCGAGGTCGTTAATCCGAACGTCTTCGCGCACCAGATCAAATCCGCCGGCGTTGGCCAGTGGCTGGCCGTCAACTGCGTGAAGTGCCAGCGAAAAAAGCCCGGCCTGAGTTGGGCGCAGACTCATCTGTATCATGCGGCTGATATAGCCCTGCGCCGAAACCTTCATGAAGTAGTTGGCAGTCGTGTTCTCGCTTCCAATTTCGTCAGGCCCGAGTGCAAAGCTGAAGTGTCCCTGACCGTCGCTCGAAAATGGGTTTTCGTTTTTTTCATTCGGAGTAAATCCAGCGTCAGCAGGTAAGGGCAGGAAGTTTTCGCCGCCCTGATCGGTAAGAACTTCGACTTGCGCACTTGCAATCGGCGCGGAACTACCGGCGCGACCAGCAAAGACCAGCCCAAAAGGATTGACGACGACGGTGGCGTAGACGCTCTTAATCCGGGGAATGTTATCCGCTGTGAATGAAGCGTTGTTTACCACACCCGTTCCCGCGGCAACGGCTCCGGTAAGACGCGACCTGAACGTGACGCGAACGACCTCGCTGGGATTGACCCGCGCGAAAAGAACCTTGATGTCGCCGTTTTGCACTGAGCCTTCGTCACCGTCCAGAGCATCTGAGAGGAGGCGATCGTTTAGCTGTAGCGAGCCAGGCACGTACTCGATTGACGACGGAAGTTGATCATCGAGCAGGACATTGCGAGCGACGGAGTCGCCACTATTACGAAAGGCGATCGCGTAAGTGAACTGAGTTCCAGTGCTAACTACCGTCTGGCTCAGGCCGTTCACCAACTTACTGGGAGGCAGATTCGCATTGCCCGGGTCCGTAAGACGCGCGCCCTGGCCCACGGTGTTGATAATCGTGCCGGTGTCCTCTCCGCGGCCGTTTACCGCATTCATGGCGTTCGAACGTGCGGTGATGTTAATTGTGAGCGTGCTGTGCGCCGGCGCGTCGTTCGTATCGATGAGGGCCAGGAGGCCGATGCACCCGCCAGGCGGCAACGGCGGAGAAATCGATTCGTTGACGCGAGCGGGCGTGTCGCCATCGGTCAGAGTTCCGCTGCCGTCGATGTCGAAGTGAAGCGCGTTGAGCGCTGTTGGAGCGGTTAAGTCGAAGCGCGTCAGCGTGAAGGTGTCGGTGTTGTTGCCGGTGTTGCAGACGCGGAACAGACGCGTGACCCGCTCGCGAGGCGCAACCGTATCGGACGGAGCAGTTTCGTCCGGTGTGACCGCAAGCGTCGCAACCGCCAGCACGGTGACCGTGACGGTCGACGAGACAGTTGTAAAGCTTTCGCCCGCCTCGTCATGGTAACTGGCCTCAGCGCGATTGGAAATTACTGAGCCGGCGCCAGTGGGATCTTCAAAGACACGCGCGTCGGCTGACGCCCCCAGCAGGACCACTATCAGGCTCGCCACAACTACAAATGTTTTGGTTAGAGATTTCAACGTTCTAGTTCGTGGAAGCAGCGTTGTTAAAAGTGGCAAGACTCCAGTCTGTGAAGACGCGAACACTGACTGGGTCTGTGTCGCGATCCACTCACAGACTGGAGTCTGTGCCACTTGGCAGAGCGTTCTAGTTAATCGAACGCTTGAAGGTAAACACCGCCGAAGCACCTGCGGCGAGCGAAGCGATGGTGTCGGTGTACTTGGTCGCGCTTACTGTCACGACCGTGCCGGAACCTGAATCGCTGGGCGAGCCGCTGTTGGCGGTGTACGTTCCCCAGTTGTTTGGCGCGGCCAGTCCGTCTTCGGTGATGACCAGACTGCTGGCCGTCAACTTGACGCAGTTGGCGTCGCCG